>DAIQRD010000036.1:0-19096 GCA_036786445.1 Bacillota bacterium | reverse complement strand
TCTGAGCAACTCGACACCAGCTCAGCTCCGGCAATCTCATACTCTTCATCTAGAATGCCACTGCCTCTGCCAGCACCACCTTCCACAATCACCTGATGCCCCAAGCCGGTTAGCTCCTCGGCTCCAGCTGGTGTCAAAGCCACCCTGTTTTCATTGTCCTTGATCTCCCTAGGTACACCGATGATCATGATCTGCCTCCTCTCCCATCCTCAAATCAAGTGTTACACCCACCAACAGGGTTAATCAACACGATAGACCTGCAAGAGGTTGGTGGAACCTGGTACATCGGTCATGACACCAGCAGAAATGGCGACAACGTCTCCCCGGCATACCAATCCAGTGTGCAGCGCAGCGTCGATTGACACGTCCAACATATCATCGATATCGTGGGTTTCAGGCACCAGAATTGGGTAGACTCCCCACACAAGGGCGAGTTGGCGAACTACATGTTCATGGGGGGTCATGGCCAAAATGGGAACCTGAGGCCGGTAGCGGGAGACCATGCGAGCAGTAGACCCAGACTGTGTCGCACAGATGATGGCGGTAGCTCCTACATCCTTGGCGGTCTGCCAAGTAGCATAGCTAATGGCTTCAGCAATGGAATGATCACCATTAAACTGGCAAGTCTCAGTAATCTGATGGCTAATCAGAGCGCGCTCTGTCCGTTGCCCGATTCTACTCATCATGGCCACAGATTGTATTGGATACCTGCCAACAGCGGTCTCCCCAGATAGCATGACCGCATCGGTTCCATCTAGAATTGCTGATGCCACGTCGGTGACTTCGGCCCTAGTTGGTCGAGCATTTCGGGCCATAGAATCCAGCATTTGTGTAGCCGTGATGACTGGTTTCCCGGCCACATTGCACTTGTGGATGATCATCTTCTGAATAAAAGGGACTTCTTCTGGTTGCATTTCCACACCCATATCGCCTCGAGCGACCATTATGCCGTCGGCAGCTGCAATGATCTCGTCAATATTCTGAACTCCTTCATGGCTCTCGATCTTGGCGATTACAGGGACATCTGCCAGGGCTGACTTGATTATCTCACGGACGGTCTCGATCCCCTCGGCAGATCGAACAAACGACGCGGCTATCATATCAACTCCTTGCTCGATCCCGAAATAGATATCTTTGATATCCGTATCTGTGACCGGAGGCAAGTCAACAGTCACCCCTGGCAGGCTGAGTCCTTTACGGGAGCTGAGTTCCCCCCCGACTAGCACCTGGCAGTGGACTTCATTGCCTTCGACTTTCCTGACCTGCAACTCCAGCAAACCATCATCCAGATAGATGACATTTCCCGGCCCCACATCCTGTGGCAGTCTACTATAGCCAACATGCGCCTTCTCGGCACTGCCCTCACATTCCTCAGTAGTAAGAATGAAGGTGTCCCCATTTTCCAGCATAACCTTGCCGGGCATGTTGCCTATGCGGATTTTAGGTCCCTGAATATCTTGCATGATGGCCAGCGTTTTTTCTTTCTCTTTGGCAACAGCCCGTAACCGGCCGAGTCGCATCAGCTGTTCATCGTAGGTGCCATGGGAAAAGTTGAGTCTGGCTACATTCATACCTGCATCCAGCAGCCCTGCTATAACGTGATTCTCCTCACTGGCGGGCCCGATGGTGCATACGATTTTTGTCTTTCGCACTCTGATTCCCCCCTCGGGTAAATACCCCTGGATAATCTAAGAAGGCGAGGCATAGCAATCGCGGGCCCCCGCCCCTATCAATGAAACCACCTGCACCACGGCCGGGCTAAGTTACCTGTACCCTGGTGCCTCTGCTACTGTGAAGCCAAAATATGTGCTAGTCGGTGGAAATCAAGATCTACTGGTTTTTCTTGCTGAAGAGCCTCCTCAAGAGGTGTAGCTTTGATCTCTGTATGAACAACACCCACCATATAGCCGCTGTGCCCTTCTCTGAGCATCTCCACGGCCTTAGCCCCCATTCGACTGGCGATTATCCTGTCTTGTGCTGTAGGATTGCCACCCCTTTGAATGTGGCCTAGGATGGTTACCCGAGTCTCAAAACCCGTTTTCTCTTTGACATAATCGCCTATCTGAAAGGCACTGCTCTCGTCTAAATGGCGCCCTGTCTTGAAATCTCCGCCCACACCTTCTGCCACTACCACAATGCTGTGAGCTTTGCCTAGCTTGTAGCCACTTACAATTCGCCTGCAGAGCTCATCAAGATCAGCTTCTACCTCTGGAACAAGCACTGTCTCCGCACCACCGGCCAATCCGGCATACAGCGCTATGTGGCCACTATGTCGGCCCATGACTTCCACTACATAGATGCGCTCATGGGATGTGGCAGTATCACGGATCTTGTTAATAGCTTCCACCACCGTATTGACAGTGGTATCGAAACCGATGGAATAGTCAGTACATGGTATGTCATTATCTATTGTAGCCGGAACCCCGATGATACTAATACCAGCAGATTGTAGCCGCATCCCACCGCGAAAAGATCCATCACCACCAATTATGACTAGACCCCTAACTCCGGCTTCCCGTAGGTTTGCCACAGATTGAGCTTGTCCCTCCGGTGTCGGAAATTCCGCAGAGCGAGCACTTTTCAAAATAGTGCCCCCCCTGTGGATAACATCAGCTACAGAGCGGGGATTAAGCTCGATAAACTCATTATGAATAAGACCATGAAATCCCCGCATAACACCGATAACATCTAGCTGGTAGAAGCCCGCTGTCCGTACAACTGCCCGAATGGCAGCATTCATCCCCGGTGCATCTCCCCCTGAAGTAAGCACAGCTATCTTATCCATTGTGATGGCGCCCCATCGCCCGGCGGCCGGTGATTCAAAGCAGCGCCCCGATGCCTCCCTCTCTATTGCCATTACTTGATCTCAGATACAACAACCGCTTTCTCTTGCCACTCTCCCAACTGCCGAAACCGCTCTAGACGCTGTTCAACTAGTACCCCCGCAGGCATGGGTAAGATACTGGCTAGGGCCTGTCTCAAAGAGGTTTTAAGATTGGCTGCCGCCTCCTGATGATTCTTATGGGCTCCTCCCAAAGGTTCAGGAACGATTTCATCTATAGCATCCATACCGATGAGATCCATCGCAGTCAGCTTCAACGCTTCGGCAGCCTCCGATGCCTTGGACGAATCCTTCCATAGGATCTGGGCACACATCTCCGGCGAAATCACTGAATACCAAGCATGTTCCAGCATGAGAATGCGATCACCAATTCCGATGGCCAAAGCTCCGCCGCTGCCACCTTCGCCTGTAATCACACAAACTATGGGAACCCTAAGGAAAGACATGTGCCGAATACCCTGGGCAATAGCGATGCCCTGGCCACGCTCCTCAGCCTCGATGCCTGGGTAGGCTCCTACCACATCAATCAGAGATATGATGGGGCGTCCAAACTTCTCAGCTTGCTCCATAAGCCGCAGAGCTTTACGATAGCCTTCGGGGTGTGGCAAGCCGAAATTCCGACGGATATTCTCCTTGGTGTCCCTCCCTTTTTGCGGACCAATCACCGTTACCGGTAGGCCATCAAAAGTGGCAAGACCTCCGACAATAGCAGGATCATCGCGGTAGTTTCTGTCACCATGAAACTCATAAAAATCATCGAAAATAAGTTCGACATAATCTAGGGTAGTAGGGCGCTTGGGATGGCGCGCCAAGAGCACTTGCTGCCAGGCTGAGAGATTCTCATATATTTCCCGTCGGAGGTATTCGGCTTTCTTTTCCAGAGTAGCGATTTCCCGGGAGAGGTCAATATCTTTCTCGGCGGTGAATTTCTGCAATTCCTCGATGCGCAACTCTAACTCGTATAGGGGCTTTTCCCATTCAAACAGCCCGTTACGCACTGGGACTCAGCCCCCTTCGATGCATGTGTAAGATTCGCCCCAATACCTGCCTAATGTCTTTGCGGTGCACAATTTTATCGATCATGCCATGTTCCAAAGCAAACTCTGCACTCTGAAATCCGTTGGGCAGCTTCTGTCTTGTAGCTTCTTCTACGATACGGGGACCGGCAAAACCGATCAGTGCTCCGGGTTCTGCTAAGAGAATATCTCCCAAAGAGGCAAAGCTGGCGTATACGCCACCTAACGTAGGATTAGTCAACACAGACAGATATAATAGCCCCGCTTGGTGGTGGCGCTCCACAGCCTGGCTAGTCTTGGCCATCTGCATAAGGGACAGAATTCCCTCCTGCATCCTGGCACCCCCTCCACCAGCCGAAAAGATCACTGTTGGGAGCTCCTGATCAATGGCTATTTCAAAGGTGCGAGTTACCCGTTCCCCCACCACAGAGCCCATACTACCTGCCATGAAATCGAAATCCGCGACGGCTAACATACAAGGAGACCCTTGAATGATGGCTTTACCGGCAATAAGAGCTTCGTCTAGACCTGTTTTCTCTCGGGCTTGGGTCAACTTCTCGGAATACCCGGGGAAATTCAAGGGGTTCTCTGATGAAAGGTGGGTGTGAAATTCTTCAAATGAGCCTTCATCCACCACTTGCCGCAACCGCTCCCAAACATCTATCCTAAAGTGAAAATCGCATTTCTCACACACATAAAAACTCTTCTCCAGGCCTTTTTTGTAGATCAGATTGCCACAATGGGGGCATTTCTGCCATAAACCCGCAGAAGTATCTTGTTTAACGGACACTGCCTGGGGGCGGACGGTGACATACTTCGGTTTGGCTCGAAATAAATCCTTAAACACTTACCCCACCCCTTCTAAGAGCCCATGGATCTGCAAATAATCTCTTGGGCTTCTTCCGCCTCCAATTCAGACACTAGGATTTCAAAATAGCTCCGATGCTTCCCTGCCCCGATTGGCCGTAAGGTCGCCATAATACCTTCTCCTTCTAGCACTTGCTTCAGCTTTTCTGCTGCCGGTAGGTGGGGAGCTACGTAGACCACGGTCAACATCGGATAACTCCTCCTTGGTTTACCTTCCACGCTTAAGTACTACAGGGCTTGCTGGATCCTTCCAATTAGCCCGTACATGGTACCCAAGATCAGGTGGGATCGGGAGATGATCAACGCTCTCACACTAACAAATAGCAGTCTATCAACGGTAGGCCGCAATACAGCCCACGCAACCGCGCAGGCACAATAGACTATGGCACCGATCTTCTTCACCTGCCCATTATTCACGAGTACGCAGGCTCCAACGAAGATTTTCTCCATAAGCTGTTTCCATCTGGCAATGGGGCTGGACACTGCAACCCTCTCCTAGAGGCCTAGAAACGCAACCATACCAACATTATATCAATAGAAAAGCCATGGTACTAGTCCTTGACTTCATCAATCCCTGCCCGGACCTTGCCATGGCTGGTTAAGATCTCCGCTGCACCCCTGATCTTGATGGCTGATGTATGTTGGGTAAACTGGGCGATCATCACTTCTCCTCGATCTAGCTTCTCATTGTGATGGAATTTGGTGGACTCACCTCTGGTGAGGCCTATGATTGACACTCCATCCTCCAACGCCTTCACAATAATGTACTCCCCAAATAGCGGCACATCTGCCATTGCCCAAGCCCTCCTCCCACCTGCCGAAATTCGTTACGATTATATCTTACACCCCTAGTACTGTCAAGCGATGGGCCATTGCAGCCACATTGAGTAACCGGCAACTGGAAAGCCTCTAAAACCGTTCTAGGAGCGGAGGAACGAGATGCTCCGTCTGGTTTTCATCCTCTTGATCATGAATTCTCTCCACCTGGGCACCTAGCTGACTCAGTTTCTGATCAAGGTGCTCATATCCCCGATCGACCAACTCTACACCGCTGATCTCCGTCTCACCTTTAGCCACCAAAGCTGCCAACACCAGAGCGGCACCAGCCCGAAGATCAGTTGCTTCCACCGGAGCACCAGTTAGCTCTCCTACACCCCGTATGATGGCGGTATCCCGCTCGACTCTAATATCTGCCCCCATACGGCGAAGTTCATCTACATAGCGAAATCGATCAAAGATGGTTTCCCTGATCACGCTGGTCCCCTCAGCTATGGCCATCATGGCTACAAAGGGCTGCTGCATATCTGTGGCGAATCCAGGATAGGGGGCCGTTTCCAGATCTACAGCGACGGGCCGCTCTTTAGCCCGCACCCTGATTTCGTTGGGGCCTTCCTCGATATCCAGCCCAGCTTCCGAGCACTTAAGTATGGTAGAACGTAGATGCTCTGGAACAACGTTGCCTAACAGCAAGTCACCCCCGGTGATACCACAGGCCACCATAAATGTCCCTGCTTCTATTCGATCAGAAATAATACTATATTCTGTTCCCTTCAGGCTGTCTACGCCATCGATACGAATTACATCTGTGCCGGCTCCCCGAATACGAGCACCCATGGAGTTCAGGTAGATGGCCAGATCCACTATCTCCGGTTCCTTGGCTGCATTTTCCAGTAGTGTAGTCCCTCTAGCCTGGGTGGCGGCTAACATGAGGTTCATGGTAGTACCAACGCTGGATCGGTTAATATAGATCTTTGAGCCGACCAGCTCTTTAGCCTCAGCCTTGACATACCCATGTTCTATGTTAATCTTGGCCCCCAAGGCTTGGAACCCTTTTAGATGATAATCCACCGGGCGAGAGCCCAAGGCACAGCCCCCTGGTAAGGGTACTTCTGCTTTGCCCAACCGGGCCAGCAACAAGCCCGCCACATAAAAGGAAGCCCGCATCCTCCGCACCAGATCATATGATGCCTGATGCCGCTCGAGCCCATCTGGTATTATGTGCAAACGGTTTGCTTCATCGAACCAGATTTCCGCACCTAGCTCCCGCAAAATCATGCTGATGGTATATACGTCAATGTCCCGAGGAATATTCTCTAGAATACTCTCTCCCTCTGCTAGACAGGACGCCACAATGATAGGCAAAGCGCTGTTTTTCGCGCCACTAATATTAACAGTACCTCTAAGGGGGGTGCCTCCCCTAATAACCAGTTTTGCCACCACACTACCTCCCCAATCCCGTGAATCATCACAGAGCTTCTAGATATGAGCGGACTATTTCCTCTAGCAGTTCATCCCGATCCACTCGCTTAATTAATAGCCGCGCATCACCATGGCTAGTAATGTAAGCAGGGTCGCCAGACACCAGATAGCCCACTATCTGATCTACCGGCCGGTATCCCTTTTCCTCCAACGCACGGCAAACCTGCCCCATAATGGTTTTCATGTCCAACTCATCGCCATCGGCAGCAGTAAACATGCGAGTTCTCTCCGATAGATCGGCCATTAGCTCTCCTCCATTTCTCATAACCCGAATAAGATATCCGACTTCCCCCTTATTATCACCGGGTTGTCGACGGATATCACTTAATTTCCGCAAGAACCTGTAATTCCCCTGCTTGGCCAGGAATAAAGAAGGATCCCCGCCTAGCGAGAACCCTTCTCGGCCCATCTGTCTGTAAAGGAAGGGGACATGGCCAAGCCCTAATCAATGCCAGTTGTCGCCATGGATTTCATAGCTCCAATTTCGGCCATCGTTATTATCCCAATTCTCGGCACCATCTCTGAAGCAAAAACTAAAACGCCCAGTTTCGCCAGCCTGAACTACTGCTGTCCATGCTCCGCTTGGATCCTTCTCCATGGGAATATCTTGGATAAAGCGCCAATCCCCGGGCCCAAAACCGTAGTGCAAATATACGGGCTCAGCAACAGAATGAGCCAGCAGACCTCTATACTCTATCTTGAGCTCGTCGCCTAAAGTGATGGGAGTCGGTTCAACTGCAATACCGCTATCTGGGCCCAACTGATAATCGCCATCCATCGAACCTTCTGCCGACAGCTCTGTACTAAATTCGGCCTCCAGGCCCTTATTCACCCGCTCTTTACGGAAACTCCATGGAATCTTCAAAGCCGTCCCTCCTTTAGCCACGCCTTCTTCCGAAGATATTGTCCGCTAAAGGGATGGAGTTTATGTGAACACCTTCATCCATTGCCGACACAATCCGCCACAAAAAACAAATTAGCCCCATCCTCAACGGAAGGAGCTAATTGTTTGGTACCCCCAAGGGGATTTGAACCCCTGCCACCGCCGTGAGAGGGCGGCGTCCTAGGCCACTAGACGATGGGGGCATGATTTGAAAATGGCTGGGGGACCAGGATTCGAACCTGGACCCGGTGATCCAGAGTCACCTCGCCTACCGTTAGCAGATCCCCCAGAGACATTGTTTACTATATCACACCTTGGCCACCGGGGCAAGTGTTTCTTGGTCGAATTCTTGACCAAAGTTGGGGCGGCTTTCTACCACGAACCTTACTATATCATGGGGTTAAACACTGGTCAAGGGAATCGGAAAGAAAAACCATCCTGAGGCAGGATTCCAATGAACTATTCTCGAACATATTCCTTTGTATTAGCGGGTAAACAGGTTTTGCCAAGCCCTGGTGTATGGAAGAATCTGTCCCCGGTTACCTTAGATACTGAAATCACCGCAGTGCAGTAAGAGGAGTTGGCAATATGACGACCACGAAAGTAAGAACTCGCTTTGCGCCCAGCCCCACAGGGTTTCTACACGTCGGTGGTGCTAGGACAGCCCTATTCAATTGGCTGTACGCACGCCACTATGGCGGTACCTTCGTATTGCGCATCGAAGATACTGACCTAGAACGCTCCACCGAGGAATCGGTGACTGGAATCCTGGATGGATTGGAATGGCTGGGGTTTGATTGGGATGAAGGGCCGGGTCCAAACGGGGATGTTGGAGAATTTGGTCCCTATTTCCAGTCCGAACGCTTAGACATATACCGGGAATACGTGCAAAGACTGGTAAATGAAGACAAGGCTTACCTTTGCTACTGTACTCCAGAGGAGCTCAAGCAAAGGCGGGAGGAGTCACTAGCCCGGGGCGAGGATCCCAAATACGACCGGCGCTGTGCACATCTTACGCCTGCGCAACGGCAAACTCTTGCCGATAAAGGGCGAGAACCAGTGACACGCTTTCGCTCTAGTGATGAAGGCAACACCATAGTTAACGATCTCATCCGGGGTCAGATCGTTTTTGACAATAAGGGGCTGGACGATTTTGTCATCCTCAAGTCCGATGGAATGCCCACTTACAACTTTGCCGTCGTCATCGATGATCATCTGATGCAGATCACCCACGTGATCCGCGGTGACGACCATATCTCCAACACACCCAGGCAAATCCAGGTGTATAAAGCCTTCGGTTTCCCATTACCAGAATTTGCGCACCTGCCCATGATTCTGGGCAGTGACAAGACCCGTCTAAGCAAGCGGCATGGTGCAACATCAGTCACGGAGTACAGAGATAACGGCTTCCTGCCAGAAGCACTCGTCAACTATCTGGCTCTCTTGGGTTGGTCCTACAACGCCACCGATACACTGTTTAGCAAAACAGACCTCATCGAGAAATTTTCCTTAGAGCGTGTATCGAAGAATCCGGCGGTCTTCGATATGAAAAAGCTGGAATGGATGAATGGCGTCTATCTGCGGGAGATTGCACCAGAGCGCCTAACTGACATCGTCATCCCCAAGCTACAAAAAGAGGGTCTCCTGCCAGATACCATCGATGATGCCACCAGGAACCGAGTGCAGCAGATCGCGGTAGTTTTACAGTCCCGGATGCGCACCCTGGCGGAATTCGTGCCATCGAGCCGGTATTTCTTTTCCGATGATATCGAATATGATCCCGCGGCTGTAGAGAAATTCCTCTATCAGGATCATATACCGGAGATGTTTGGCCTTCTGACTGACAAGCTCATGAAAACCGTGCCCTTTGATGAAAGCAATATCGAAAAAACGTTCTTGGAAGTCCAGAAACAAGTGGACCGCAAACTAGGCGAAGTGATCCAGCCGGTTAGAGTTGCTGTCACTGGTACAAGGGTAAGTCCCGGCATGTATGAAGTGCTGGCTATCCTAGGTCAGGAGCGGACTTGTCGCATACTGAAAACGGTCACACAGCTGATTAAGCAAAAGCTGTCAGCTGGTTCCTAAGAGACCTAGACGTCTGGCGCTGTGGGCTATATTGTGCCGGATCTTGTCTTCATCTATGGTTAACATCTTACCGTTTTCATAGACCACCCGGCCCGCCACCATAGTTAGGGACACATCACTGCGCTGACCGGAATACACAACCGATGTCTTGAGATTACCCAGGGGCTGCCAGTGCAGCCCTTCTGTGTCGATCAACACTAGATCAGCGGCCCAGCCCTGTCGAAGCTTCCCTACCTTGTCCATATATAGGGCGCCTCCCCCACCGAATGTGGCCATCTCCAAAACTACATCAGCGGGAATCACTGTAGCATCCTGCTGCCTTGCCTTATGTACTAGACTACTAAACCTCATCTCTTCCCAAAGATCTAGCTTGTTATTGCTGGCAGCGCTATCGGTCCCCAAACCCACTACTAATCCGGCAGCCAACATCTCCGGTAGGGGGGCTATACCACTGCCCAGCTTCATGTTACTGCCGGGGCAATGCACTATGCGCACACCCTTCGCCACCGCCAGATCAATGTCACTACTGTTGAAGTACACACAATGTGCAGCCATGACTGGCACATCCAGAATTCCATGCTCTGCCAACATGCCTAAAGGTGTCGTTCCATACTTCTGGGCGATTTCGCCCACTTCAGTCTCTGTCTCGGCCACATGAATATGCAGAGGTACAGCCAAACGCTCCGCCCAGCTTACCACCTTGCGCAGGAAATCCGGTGAGCAAGTAAACGGAGCATGGGGACCTAGCATGGTGGTAATGCGCCCATCGGCCCCTCGATGCCATTCCCTGCAAAGGCTCACTGCCTCTTCTAGGCCCCGCTGCCCGCTGCCACCTATGTCCTGTACACCCCGACTGAGACTAGCTCTAATGCCCGATTCTGCCACTGCATGGGCCGTTGCATCCATGTGGAAATACATATCTCCACAGGTCGTCACACCGCCTCTGAGCATCTCCCCTATAGCCAAGAGAGCAGCCCAATAGACATCGTCCCTTGTCAACTGATCCTCCTTGGGCCACATCCTCTCTTGTAGCCATACCATGAGAGGCAAATCGTCCCCATACCCCCTGAGCAACGTCATGCCTAAATGGGTATGGGCATTGACTAACCCCGGAAGAGCCAGTCGCCCTCGGCCGTGGACCACTTGATCCCAACAGCCTTGAGACTTGGCAGCGGCAAGATCACGGTCATTCCCAGCAGCTTCCCCCAAGGAAGCATGGGGACAAATAAAGCTAATGGTCCCATTTTCAATCCCTATGTCCCAAGTGCCCGCCTCTCCATTAGAGTCGCAGCCAATTGCTGGCATGTCTGAATCTGGTATTAGTGTTATGTTACTGACTAGAACTCTCATGTTCTTCCCCCCGGGCACCCTTCACTCGTCCCCACCATAGAGATAGCGTGTCTGTGCTTGAGATAAAGCGTCAATCTTAATACCATCTGCGGCTAACTTAAGGCGGGCCACCCTGTCATCAATTTCCTCGGGTACTTCAATGACTTTGTGGGCAAGATTCCGGCCAGAACTGACCAAATATTCCAGCGAAAGGGCTTGGATAGCAAAGGAAAGATCCATGATCTCTGCGGGGTGACCATCGGCACAGGCTAAGTTCACCAAGCGGCCTTCACCTAAGAGATATAGCTTTCTCCCATCCTGTAGCTGGAATTCCTGGATGTTTTCCCTCACCACACGAGTAGAGATTGCCAGCGCCTCTAAGTCAGGCTTGTTGATCTCTACATCAAAGTGGCCCGCGTTGGCCAGAATCGCCCCATCCCGCATATGGGCAAAGTGTTCCCTGGCGATAACATCTTTGCATCCAGTCAGGGTCACAAAGATCTGCCCGATGCCAGCAGCTTCCTGCATGGGCATAACTCTAAAGCCATCCATGGAAGCCTCTAGGGCACGAATAGGATTGATCTCTGTTACGATCACATTGGCTCCTAGCCCCTTGGCTCGCATGGCCACACCTCGCCCACACCATCCATACCCAGCAACTACCACAGTCTTGCCTGCCACCACTAAATTGGTAGTGCGCATGATACCGTCCCAGGTAGATTGGCCGGTCCCATATCGGTTGTCAAAAAGGTACTTGCAGTAAGCATCATTAACCGCGATCATGGGAAACTCAAGATCTCCTCTAGTTGCCATGCCACGCAACCGATGCAGCCCTGTGGTTGTCTCTTCACAACCGCCTTTGATGTGGGGCAAATGATCCTTGAGCTCGGTGTGCATCAAATGGACCAAATCCCCGCCGTCATCGATAAGTAGGTTTGGCTTCGTGGCAGCAGTGGCTTGTAGAAGTCGATGATATTCCTCCGGCGTACATCCATGCCAGGCATTGACCAAAACGCCACTTTCTGCTAGAGCGGCAGCTACATCATCCTGGGTAGATAACGGGTTACTGCCAGAGATTGCTACCTGTGCACCAGCTTCGTGCAATACCTGGGCCAAGTACGCAGTCTTGGCTTCCAAATGCAAACAGATGGCTATTTTCGACCCCGCAAAGGGCTGAGTTTTGGCGAATTCCTCCCGAATCCTGCCCAAGATAGGCATATGCTGCTTAACCCAATCGATTTTGAGCCTACCAGTAGGGGCAAGAGCTGGATCCCTAATCATCGAAACTGTCTTGTCCATGGGACGTTCCCTCCCTGAATATCGATCATCCTGCCCCGCAAGCTTGCTTTAAATGGAAAGCAAATGGTGGTTCCAAAATCCCCACTTCAGTGATAATTCCACTGATCAATCCTGCGGGAGTCACATCAAATGCAGGGTTATAGACACCGATGCCATCCGGGGCTATCTGTTGTCCGAAAATGTGTGTGACCTCATGGGCAGGACGTTCTTCGATGGGAATCTGGCGCCCGTTTGCCAACTCCAGGTCTAACGTTGATAAGGGTGCAGCTACATAGAACGGGATTCCGTGATGTTTGGCCAGGACTGCAAAAGTATAGGTCCCTATCTTGTTGGCAGTATCTCCATTGGCTGCTATGCGATCTGCACCGACAATCACTACCTGCACCTTACCCTCTTGCATGAGCCAACCAGCCATACTATCGGTAATCAAAGTAGCGGGAATCCCTTCCTCCACCAGTTCCCATGCTGTCAGCCTTGCCCCCTGCAGAAAGGGTCTTGTCTCAGCTGCATAAACATGAAATCTCTTGCCCATGGCACGGGCCGCTCTTACCACACCCAAGGCAGTCCCATAATCCACGGTAGCCAGTGCCCCGGCATTGCAGATGGTGAGTACTCCTGCTCCATCAGTGATTGTGGGAATCCCCGCTGCCCCAATCCGCCGACATGAGTCTATGTCTTCAGAGGCAATCATCTTTGCCTCGGCTACCAGAGCGTCCACGACACAGCTCACTGGTTGGCCCTGTCTATTTTCAATCACCCTCTTCATGCGCTGCAACGCCCAAAAGAGGTTAACGGCCGTTGGCCTGGTGGCCGCTAGCTCCGCAAATACAACGTCCATGGCTTGGGAGAATTCTGTCCAGGTGTCATCCCGCTGGGCCAAAGCACCTAGAGCAACACCAAAGGCCGCTGTTGCCCCAATGGCCGGCGCGCCCCGCACCTTCATGGAACAGATGGCATCGGCCACCTGATCATAGGTGGTGCACTCCACCACCTGAAAACACAGTGGTAACTTGGTTTGATCGATAAGTTGAAGCCTGTCATCTTTCCAGACCAGGGATCGAACTCTGTTTGCCATAGTTATCACCTCTTACTGGCCCTGCGGGCCACAGCACTGGCAACCGAGCTCCGGATGGAGTCTGTCCAAGACTGCCATAACTAGGCTGCGCATGCTCCGGGCATTAGCTTGCATGACTTCCACAACCTCTGTGTGAGTCAAAGGCGTGGGCGAAATGCCGGCGGCGAAATTGGTTACCATGGCGATGACTGCATAGCAGAGCCCGGCTTCCCTAGCTAACACAACCTCTGGCACATTAGTCATGCCCACCACATCGCCCCCTAAGCGACGAAAGGCCACAATCTCGGCCGGTGTCTCATAGCGAGGCCCTTCGACACACACATAGCAGCCCTTACCATGCAGCTCCAATTTGAGCTCTTCGGCAGCCCCTTGAATCACCTTACCCATGGGGCCACAGTATGGTTCTGTGAAATCTGTGTGCACAACGTGACCATCGTGGCCATCAAAAAAAGTGAAAGGCCGGTTCTTGGTGAAGTCGATGAACTGATGGAGCAGTACTAAATCTCCTGGCTTCATGGATTCGTTCAGGGAACCCACTGCCGAGGTGGCCAGGACCTTGCTTACTCCCAATTCCTTCAAGGCCCAAATGTTGGCTCGATAGTTAATCATGTGAGGGGGCACTGTATGGCCCGTGCCATGCCTTTGCATGAAAACAACTTCCATTCCCTGGAAATCCCCTATGGAGACGCTTACACTACCATAGGCAGTGGATATTACTTCATCCCGGATATTATCGAGCATACTTGAATCGTACACACCTGTCCCACCGATTAGAGCTAGTTTCGCCATTGAACGGCTCCTTTCCCATTGCCAATCTAGCCGTTTATTACCAGCTGCAGACGGCAATTCAAGCATACCATCTAACTCGGCTACGTACAAGATTCGCCCATCGGGCCGACCATAAAGAAGAAGGCACAAGTAGCCTCTTGCCACCTGCGCCCTGTGCTTTCCTACTGATCGATTGGGCATTTCCTCCATGCATGGGCATTAATCCATAGATCCATGTCCTATCTCACGATTGAGTAGTAAGCGGCAATCTCCTCGCCGGGGGCTTCGTCTAGGTAGTCCTCCAATTCGAAGAGGGTATCCCGGCTAATATAGGCCAGGCCTGGGTCGATGGCCCGTCGGCATACAGCCAGACTAGCATAGGATTCCGGATGATTTCCAATAAAATCGAGGATCGTAGCAACTTGTCGGATTCTTTCCATCTAGACCGGTGGGTGCCATGATGCCCCACCCACCTCGCTCACCCCTTCTGCTGAAAATCCCAACTTCCAAATTAGTGTGCAGCAAAGGCCATCTGCTTATCCCAATATCTATCGATACATAGGTAGTGCTCCTGTTCCCATGGCAACCTTAAGATAGCCGTCTTCTTGCCTATTGACGGGCATTAACACCTTATTTCTACTGATTCCCCTGGATTCAGAACGCGGCAGTCAATCCGCAAAGCCTGTAATCGCCGGGCGAACTCCTCGGGATCTTGTTTGATCAGATCAAACGTATTGTAGTGCATGGGTATGACTGTCTTGGCGCGAAGCATTTTTGCGGCCCTAACAGCGTCCTCAATACCCATAACGAAGTTCCCTCCAATGGGCAGCATTGCCACGTCGATATCATACATATCGCCTAGAAGTTGCATATCGCCAAACAGGCCGGTATCACCAGCAAAATAGGCTGTCTTGCCTCCAGCTTGAACCAAGAATCCACAGGGCTGTCCAGTATAGATGATCTCTCCATCAGCTTCCACCGACGAACCGTGCCACGCAGGTGTCAATTTCACCCATCCGAAAGGGAAGGTGTAATCTCCCCCAATATGCATCGCATGGGTCTTGGCCCCCTGCTTTTCACAATAGAGAGCCAATTCAAAGGTTGCCACAATGGGAATGCCGAGTCTTTTAGAGATCCCTATTCCATCGCCAAGATGGTCTCCGTGGCCATGACTAATCAATAGAGCGTCAGCGGTGACCTCCTGGGCGGTCTTAGCCGCCATGGGGTTGCCAGTGAGAAAGGGATCGAAAAGGATCTCTCCTTGCCCAGTCTCTAGATGGAAACACGCATGTCCAAAGAAAGTTAGCTGCATAGTAAGGACACCTGTCAAAGAAAGGGTCCTTTCACCTCCTGATGTAGTCTCTTACAATGATCTTCAAACCAAGCCCCCAAAGCCCAGCTGCCGCAGGGCTTCGTATAACACAATGGCTACGGAATTGGAAAGGTTCAGGGATCTAGCCCTCTCGTCGGCCAGCATGGGGATGCGAACACACCGTTGGGGGTGAGCCGCCAGCAACTCCTGGGGAAGCCCCGCCGTTTCCGGCCCGAAGACGAGCAGATCCCCAGGTTGATACTCCACCTCTGTATAGTATTTTTGTCCTCTGGTAGTCACATAATGAATACCTGCCCCAGGATATCCCATTTCCAGCTCAGTGATACTATCAAAGAATTTGTGTGTCAGCAACTCCCAATAGTCTAGGCCCGCTCGCTTTAGTCGCTTGTCATCCAGGAAAAACCCCAGGGGACGAACAAGGTTTAGCGTGCAACCGGTAGCAGCACAGAGACGAGCTATATTGCCAGTATTAGGGGGAATCTCAGGGTTAACCAGCGCCACATGAATTGTCTCTTCATGGCGAGATTTATCAACATCTTTCCGTGACACATCTACCGCCTCTTTCCGCCCAGTCCTGCAGATCAGTTAATTCAAAAAACCCCAGGGTATAGTCTAGGATAGTCGATACCCTCCCCAGGGCAACCAATCCCTTTTTCAGTCTTCTTCAGAGACTAGTCTTCTCCTCCCTGACACAGACTAAGCGGGGCCTTGGGACTCAGCGATTTGCCAATTGAACCATGATTCCTCCAGCCATCTGCTGATCCAAAGCAATTCGAGTTGCCCCTACAACAATAATGAAAGCTGGAAACCGTCGCTCCAGCTTGATTTTTACACCTGGCAGGATGCCATAGGCAGCTAGGCGCCGGAAAACCAGATAATCGGCTGGTAAGCTAACGATACTAGCCGACTGCATCACGGACAGTTGGGTGAGAGCTATAGGGCGCTGGGGGATATCCATGATCGGAACCTCCACCAAGTTGTCATTTCATAGATCAAAAAGCTCCTGCCCACAACAGCAAGCGATTTAGTAGCATTCCCACGGAGAAAGCCAAGGGAAAGACACATAATACAATGGTTAAGGCAAACGCCGCTCCCCGTTCTTTGATCATCATGATGAACTGGGCTATGCAGGGCAGAAAGAGAGTCAATGTAACAGCGGCAACGGTAAGCTGCCGCATGGACAATTGGTCTTGCATATCATAGAGACCTGCTGCTCCGTAATCTCGGCGAAAAAACCCGTAGAGAAACACCTGACCTACGTTAGGTGGTAAGCCAAGCTTCTCCATAAGTGGTGCCATACAAGAGATCAATCCATCTAAGGCGCCGGTAATGCGACCTATCCAGATCAAGACACTAGCTAGGACAAATAGCGGCATTATCTCCATAAAATACCAGTTCACCCTGGTGGTTGTTTTGCGGAGCACATTGCGCAACACAGGCCAGCGCATTGGGGGCAATTCCAGAATGAAACCTGGAGGGCTGCCGGGCAAAAGGTAATCCAAGAGAGTACTAACGACTAAGGCGATCACACCCACGGTTGCAGCCCAAATCAAAAGGGCTAAGGGGCGCCGAGCTAGTAGTGCCAAGATCACACCCAATTGAGCCGAACAAGGTATGGCTAAAGCCAAGATTACAGTGGCTATAATTCGCTCTCGCCTGGTTTCTAGAGTCCTGGTAACTAGGGTGGCCATGGTCCCACAGCCAAAACCTATAGTAAGAGGTATTACAGCCCTACCGCTTAGGCCCAGAGGTTTAAAGGCTCGATCTAATAAGTATGCTAATCTAGCTAGATAACCCGAATCTTCTAGTAGAGCAAAACTCAGGAAAAACGTCGTCACGATGGGAAACACCACTGCCACAGCGTATCTAACTCCCAAGGTGAGGATTCCAAAATCGTGGGCCACAAGTTCCCGGATTAGCTGATTTGCAGTTAGGCTATCCACCACCTGATTCACAAAGGGATTGAACACATTGAGAAATATCTTCCCATCTAGGAAATCCACCACAGTACCTGCCCCAAAGGTACCCACAAATCGATAGAGGCACAGATACAGCACCAAGACCAACAGGGGCAGGCCTGTTATGGGGTTTGTAGTCAAAGCATCAAGCCATTGCCGGTCTATGAAACCGCTTTCCACCGCGGGTTGACGGAGTCCCTTGAGAAGCATTTCACTAGTCTGCCTGCGAGCTGTCGCGATGAGCAAGGGATAATTGGATTGGATTTCCAATACTTCAGGAAGTAATGGTAAGAGGCTATTGGCATCCCGAGGTCCCAGCCAGCCCAGCACTTCTTCATCACCCTCCAGGACTAGAAGTGCTATGGTCTTGGCTGAAAAGGGATAGGAAGTCGCTAGTGTCCGGTGGACCTGATGAAGGTAGCGCCTCACCGGTGATGGATAAGCGACATCTACCATTGCGGCAAGATCTGGTCTGCGTTGGGAGCCATCAATTACAGAGCGCTGCCGCAACACGTTGCCTATCATTCCATTCAGTTCAGCTAGGCCCTGACCCGATGTACCTACTGTGGCCACACACGGTATCCCCAATCGCTTACTTAAGTCAGCCACATCCAGCGTCAGCCCCAATCGCTCTGCTTCATCGTACATGTTTAGGACCAGGACCAACTGATAGCCTGCCTCCATCAATGACAAGGTGAAAGGCAAGGAGCGCTCCAGATTCTTGGTATCCACCACATGGAGCAGCAAAGCAAATTCCTCTTGCCAAAGCAAGCGCCGAGTAACAGCCTCCTCCTCAGTGCCCGGCAGCAACCCGTAGGTCCCCGGTGTATCCACCACTTCCACCACTACGGGACCGATTAACGCCTCACCTCGACTGATTTCCACAGTAGTACCGGGGTAATTGGATACAGCAGCATACCGTCCAGTCAACCAGTTGAACAATAGACTTTTGCCTACGTTAGGAGAACCCACCAGCGCAACCTTCATATTTGATCCATCACACCTCTCATCCATGAGCGGTATGGCCAGAACTATGTCTCTACCTAGGTGGCCTCCCTTGATCATATGGGTGTGCGATGGATGGTATGCCTATTTGTCCACCCTCCGGACATCACTAGATCATCGCATGGGAGAATGCCAAGGCATAATGCCCTGAAACTAAGCCACACTATTAGTGAGTAAAACCCAAGGAGGCGGCGTGAAATGCAGCGATTTGGACAACCGGAGACTCATTGGGACCAACACAAACCTCTACAGCATCCCCGGCCCCGGGAAGCCCGCTGGATGGATGCAGAACTCCGTGAGCGTTCTATGCAGGGGGCCCAAGGGGTCAAGAGCCGGGATGACTTGCAGAACGCGGTACAGCAAGCTCTGCGGCAGGA
>DAIQRD010000174.1:0-2575 GCA_036786445.1 Bacillota bacterium | reverse complement strand
GAATGCCATCCCTTGGAATCAATGACAAAGGCTCTGCTATGTCCATCAACCAACAATCCTGTGTCTCCCATGGAGACTTTGCGCCAAAGCGCTGAGAAAGTGTCTACCTCTTGGAGCCCTTTCTCAGATATCAGGATATCCCGTATGGCAGTATCTAGGGGCTGAACCTCGGCACCTTCCCTTTCTATGGCAAAGGTTCCCATGGTAAGATGACCCAGGATACGCTCTATGGTCACAGGATCTACGAGGCTATCCAGATAGACTATTGCTGCTCTGATCCGGTCCCGAGTTATGAGGATCTCCCTGAAACCGATATCGAAATTCCCACCCACGATCTCTTTGATGCTCCGCAAGTTGGTAGCCAAATCAGCGCTTAGATCTAGAGAATCCGTCGCTTCCGTTCGCTCACTTATGGTCATATTGTCGTTTGTTATGTCACGGGAGCCGGGGAGCTCTGTTCTGCGCAGCTTAGATCGTAAACGCCTTAGCCAGTATGCCAATGGAAAAGCCCCCTCTATCAACCAGTATTCCCGGTTAATGAAGGGGGCTATGCGTGGTCAGTTTGATTGATATTACCCTGGATCAGCCTGGGCCTTGACGCAGAAAGCGCCAGAGCTCGTCTTCATTCGGCTCAGTGAGCACCTGTCGCTGGCCATTGGCTAGAATCAGCTCCAAGATACCACCAGTACTGCCAGTCACTTTACCTACAGGGTAGGCTGTAATGCCTACACCTGCCACTCTTTCCACCACGGAGGCATGGGGAGGTGCCGCTATCAATAGGCTTCCTGAGGATATGAGCCCGAATGGATCAAGCTCCAGAGCATCGCAGATGGCCTTTGTTTCCGGCAAGACGGGTACATCTGCTAGGTTGATCTGACATCCCCTTTGGCTAGCAGACAAAACCTCCCAGAGAGCTCCATAAAAACCGCCCTCGGTAATGTCATGCATGGCCGTTGCCCCGGCACTAGCAGCCGCTAGTGCCTCTGGTACAACACTAATCTGATCCAAAAAACGGCTGGCCGCTTTCAAGATCTTCTGATCAACTAAGCCCTCAAGCCTATGTCGGTGATCCGAGGCAAGAATCCCAGTTCCCTCAAAACCTACGCCCTTGGTCACATAGATGATGTCTCCCGGCTGTGCACCATGGGAGGTGACATATCTGTCTCGAGGAGCCCGGCCCACAGCCGTTGTAATCACCAATGGACCTCTTGCCTGGGAAGTGATCTCTGTATGACCCCCGAGGATCTCAATGCCCAATTCGGCGCAGGCGGCATCCATATCTGCCATGAGTTCACTGATGAATTCATCGGTGGTGCCTTCCGGCAGGAGCAAAGCCACCTGGATACCCACTGGTTCAGCACCATTGGCAGCAATATCATTGCAGGATACGTGGACCGCCAGCCAACCTAGGCGCCGGGTTGCACCGGTTATGGGGTCAGTGGAGATGACACAGACCTCATCCCCAAAGTCTATTACAGCTGAATCTTCCCCGAGTCCAGGCCGCAAGAGAATATCAAGACGACGCTGATGGAGTCTGTCAAAGACTAACCCTTTGAGCTTTTGCGGAGACAACTTACCTGCTTTCACTGTCCTATCCACATCTCCTCCAGCGGAGCATAAGGCAATCCCAGTGCATGGGCAACAGATTTGTACACAACAGCTCCCCCAATAACATTGACACCTCTAGCCAAAGATTCGTTGTCTAGAACAGCTCGCCTGACTCCTTTTTGCGCTATCTCCAGAATGTACGGTAATGTAGCATTGGTCAGGGCAAATGTCGAAGTGCGAGGCACAGCGGCGGCAACATTGCCTACAGAATAATGAATCACGTCATACTTGACATAGATGGGATCACTATGGGTAGTGCGTCGATCCACCGTCTCCACACAGCCTCCCTGATCGACATCTATGTCCACAATTACACTGCCGGGCTTCATGGCCATTACCATCTCCTCTGTAACCAAAAGAGGAGAACGCGCTCCAGGAATTAGCACTGCGCCGATCAAAAGATCGGCATAGCCCACGGCTCGCTCAATGTTGTACCGATTAGACATCACGAGAGTCACATTGCCATGGAAAATATCGCTCAGATAGCGTAGTCGTTCCGAGTCTTTTTCGACGATGGTCACATGGGCTCCCATCCCCTGGGCAATCTTGGCAGCATTACTACCTACCATACCTCCGCCTAAGATAACAACCTCGGCCGCCGGCACCCCTGGTACTCCACCTAAGAGTACCCCACGACCTCCGTGGATCTTCTCTAAGTATTTGGCCCCCACCTGGACCGCCATCCGGCCTGCTACTTCACTCATGGGCTTAAGTAAGGGCAGAGAACCGTTGGGTAGCTGAATAGTCTCATAGGCGATGGCTGTTACCTGTTTTTCCACAAGAGCCTTGGTAAGCTCCGGCTCCGCCACTAAGTGTAGGTAGGTACACAAGATCTGCCCTGGCCGGAGAAGCTCATATTCACAATGCAGAGGCTCCTTCACCTTTAGAATCATGTCGGCAACTCCGATTAGATCTGAGCAACTCGACACCAGCTCAGCTCCGGCAATCTCATACTCTTCATCTAGAA
>DAIQRD010000173.1:0-2579 GCA_036786445.1 Bacillota bacterium | reverse complement strand
TGCTATGATCCCAGCTGCTTCCGCCTCTTGGAAATAACCGTGATGATGCCCCACCACCTCCAACTCCGGATACTTCAGCCGCAGCTTGGCAATGGCCTCCTCCGCCACCCCCGGCTGTGCTCCCAGGAAATACATGGTCAGTCCAGCAACTGCAGCCCATTTCACCAGTCCTTCTGCTACCTCAATGCCTGGCAGTCTCTCCGGCAGATAGCTGCCCAAAGCACGTGCCGCCCACACTATGCCTGACCCATCGGCCAGCAGTAGATCTGCTTGCTGTAATGCATCAGCTACTTGCTGCTTTTCTCTAGCCCGCATTACCAGCTCTGCATTGACAGTGACGACCCAGGTAGACTGATCAGCCTCTTTGCGTTCCTGCAAAAGGCTAAAGAGTTCTGTCCGTGTCATTTGATGGATTGGTATGCCTAAGATGTTAACTGTTGGAATGTCCATGTCGTTTACGTTTCACCAACTTCCCTACAGTAACGGCAATTCTTCAACTATATGATTAGTTGCAGCAAGGGCTCTGTCCGTCAGGAACGTTGTCCTTGCCTTGATCTGAGCCGTCAAAGCGTCCCCTTCGTTGGCCACTCTCCTGATTCGTTCAGCTAAGTACTCAGCTGCCAGCGGCTCTCCCCCGGCATCAGGTAAGCCCACCACTGCATCCTCTAGCCCGAGCTCCCGTAAAAACTCCTCCACTTTCGGGTCATAGGCCAACCCAACCATGGGCAACCCCCAGATGGCCGCGAAAATCAAGGAGTGCAGTCGCATGCCCAGGCAGTAATCAGCTTGGCCAACTAGAGCCAGCAACTCCACAGCAGCCAAAGGCCTGGACCACACCATCGCTGGTTCACTCATCAATTCCGCACAAGCTTGGCAAATGGGATGGTCTGCACTGAACTGAAAGGGCAGGAAAACCACCTGCCATCCCTCTTGGCTAAGGTTATCTAGCGCGGCAGCTATGGCAGATAGGCTAGAGCCTAGGGATGCCCAGGGCCTTAGAGATACAAGCAGGACGGGCCTACTGTGAGATAATCCCAGCTCGTCCTTGATGGCAGCATCTTCAACAGGTCTTAGGGCAAGCGCGGGATCAGCACCCAAACACAGCTTTTTCTCATCAAAACCCCAGCCCAAGAGTTTGTTGTAAGCCCCCTGATCTCGGACTATGACTAGATGGACCTGACCCAGAACCCAGAGGGTCAGCCGTCTATTCCATTGGTGAAGGAAGGGCCCAATACCTTGCCCATAGATAATCACAGGCAAACGATGCCACCGAGCCAATAGCAACATGCCCAGATAGTAGTAAAGAGATCTAGAACTCGTGACATCCTGTAGCAGAGTTCCCCCTCCACTGACAAACACTGTGCTATTACGCAGGGCTGTGAGAACTGCCCTCAGATTGTGGCGGGGGATAGCTTCCACCATATGCTCGCCCATGGTCCCTTGGGGATTACCAGACAAAACTACAAAGCGAGCCTTTGGCCACAGGGTGGATAACTGCTGCAACATGGCAGCCAAAACCGCTTCATCCCCGGCATTTCCAAAACCATAATATCCGGAAATAAGAACTTGTTCCACCGCCTGGGCTCTCAAGTAGGCCGCCTCCCAGTCGGTAAAATCCCTGTTCCAGAAGGGCGAATGGGCGACTTGCCCAGGACGAGGAGAGCGAAATATAGCAAAATACAGCCCAAACCCGCGCCCAAGAGAAGACCAATAACAGTGCGGGAAATGCTAGAAACCAAGGGTGAGTGGATATGAGTAAAAGTGTTGATCATGGACGCCTGACCAATAGTGCCCAAGACTCCCATCCAAAGCCCTACCCTGCGCCACCCCCACCCATAGAGACCTAACCCCAAGATCAAAAGGGGATGGCCTATGAACATCTCCTTAGTCCTCGGCCGGTAAGGGAACACATCCTCAAGAAATTCCCGCAGCCGCACTTCCAGGGTCGGTACCGGAATAACGAAGTTGCCGGTGCGGCCCACGTAGATCACAACTGCGGTTACTGCCAACAAGAGCAGGCAAGCTCTGAGCCACCCGGAGGTATTGCGCCATTGCTTCCGCCAGTCGAGGGGCTCACCAATCTGCAAAGATTGCAGTATCGCACCTATACCCACCAAAGCAACAGGTAGAAGAGACATAACCTTAACCCCGCGAAACTGGGCAATCTTCAGCATGAATCGATAGTCCCCCAAAGCGGCGACGATTATGGCAGCTCCCGCCAAGGAAATACCCGCTGCAACGGCAAATCTCCGGACACTATAGGCCAAGACCCGCCCCCTTGTCCCAGCAGACTCACTGTCAGTGCCCCCAGACCAACGCTGGGGAAGCACTGCCCAAGTGGGGAAAGTGATAGCTACCAAAAAGGCCAGCATCTGCCTAGCCAAAAGCTCATCGTAATACATGTAAAGCACCAGCATCAGGACTGCAAAACCACTGATACCGACAATGGCCAATCCATTGCCCCACCGAACTACGCTTCTAAGAAACCGACCCTCGACAGCCGTCTGTTGTACCGCCGTCCACAGCACGAGACTGGCTCCTAGCCAACCACATAAGGCCAGCAGAAAAATGGCCATACC
>DAIQRD010000035.1:0-20456 GCA_036786445.1 Bacillota bacterium | reverse complement strand
GTACTCCTTGAAACCTTGCCAATAAGCACTAATATTCCCGGCATTGCCCACGGGAATCGCCAAATAATCGGGAGCGTCACCTAACGAATCCACAATCTCAAAGGCTCCCGTCTTCTGGCCCTCTATCCGGTAGGGGTTGATGGAGTTTACTAGTGTAATCGGGAATTCATCAGTAAGCTTCCTAACGAATCTCAGAGCCTCATCGAAGTTGCCCCTGATGGCAATAACCTCGGCACCCTGGATAACTGCCTGGGCTAGCTTGCCTGAAGCAATGGCTCCTTCAGGCAAGAGCACAACACATCGAATGCCGGCTCGGGCAGCATAGGCAGCAGCGGAAGCGGAAGTATTACCTGTCGAGGCACACATAATGGCCTTGGTACCAGCTTCCACGGCCTTTGATACTGCCATGGTCATCCCTCGGTCCTTAAATGAACCAGTGGGGTTGAGGCCTTCATATTTGACGTACAGCTTTATATCCCCATGAATGGCAGCCACGAAATTGGGAATAGCCAAAAGTGGTGTATTACCTTCATGTAGGGTAATGATAGGGGTTGCCTCAGTTACTGGCAAGAACTCTCGGTAGGCATGGATTAAGCCTTTCCACTTCATAGCGGCATACCGCCTTCCACCCTAATAACACTGGCTATATCCTTAATCGACGGCAAAGTACCGATCCGACCAAGGCTAGCCCGCATCTGCCGCTCCTCTACCTCATGGGTGATAAATACGATGGGCACCGGTTGGTCTTGCCCTCGACCTTGCTGGATCATGGATTCGATACTGACCCCCTCGGCACCAAAACTTGCTGCCACCTGGGCCAATACCCCCGGCTTGTCCTGGGCATGCAGCCTAACATAGTACCGAGTTCGTACATCCTCCATGGGTCTTACAGGGATTTCCTCCCACAAAGTCTCTACCCGATGGTGGGAGCCACGCTTGCGATTGCGCAACACATCTACAATGTCGGCGATAACGGCACTACCAGTGGGCAGATCTCCGGCCCCACGGCCATAGAACATGAGCTCACCTACGGCATCGCCCCGCACGAAAATACCATTGAAAACGCCGTTGACTGAGGCCAGCGGATGCTCTCTAGGCACAAAGGTGGGATGCACTCTGGCCTCAACCCCGCCGGGTTGTCTCTTGGCGATGGCCAAAAGCTTGATGATATATCCAAAATGCTCGGCAAAGGCAATATCATCCGGTGTAATGCGGGAGATTCCCTCACAATACACTTGGCGCAGTGAAATCGGTGTTTGGAAAGCCAGGGACGCCAGAATAACCAGTTTGTTTGCGGCATCATGACCTTCAATATCTGCTGCCGGTTCAGCCTCGGCATACCCTAATGCTTGAGCCTCTTGAAGAACGTCGCCAAAGGCAGCTTTCTGCTGGGTCATACGGGTGAGGATATAGTTAGTGGTGCCGTTAACTATGCCTATGATCTCTTCGATGCGATTACCCACCAACGATTCTCGGAGGGGTTTGATGATAGGGATGCCTCCCCCTACCGATCCTTCATAGTAGAGATCGACACCTTTACTGGCAGCTAGCCTAATCAGGCGGGCTCCGTGGGCAGCGATAACAGCTTTGTTGGCTGTCACTACATGCTTGCCTGCCTCGAGGGCTGCCTGAATATACTGGTAGGCCGGCTCAAGACCGCCCATGAGCTCCACTACAACCGAGATCTCACTGTCTTCTAGTATGTCAGAGGCATCAGTGGTGAGCAGTTGTGCATCCACCTCAACAGTACGAGGCTTTCCTAGAGCTCTCACCAAAATCTTGGCGATCTCAAACTCAGTACCGGCTCGATCATATATCACCCTACGATTTTCCTGCAGGATCTTACACACACCGGCACCCACTGTTCCCAATCCCAACAAACCAATCTTCACCGGTCTATCCATATTATTTGGCTCCTCGCCTTCACCCCTCCGTGGTCATCAACTAAAACCTCTGCATATTCATGGATTGATTATACCATCTGTAGCGCCGAGGTGAAAGCATTTCAACAGAAAACCCCGGCCTTAAGGGAACCGGGGCTGAGCTGCTTGCCTATTCCTATTGGCTAAGTGAGTCTTTTAATACCTTCCCTGCCCTAAAGACTGGTACCTGTCTAGCCGCTATGTCTATCTCAGCACCAGTTTGCGGGTTGCGACCTTTACGTGCTGCCCGCTCCCTTACTTCAAAGGTGCCAAAGCCAGTAAGCTGCACCCTATCACCGGTAATCAAAGCTTCCTGAATGGCGGAGAGGAAAGCATCTAGGCACACACCCACGTCTTTCTTGGTCATGTTTGTCTTCTCAGCTACCTTACCAATGAGTTCTACCTTCGTCATAGGTTCACCCCCTTCCATCACTATCCCTATTCTCTCTCGCAAAGCCCCGTCTTATAATACTTCTTCGACGGAATCCCATACAAACCCCCTATTTGAGGGGCGTAGGTGACACAAAACAGCCCGGAAAGGGTGCCCAAAGTTCTTTGGGCATTCCTTACCGGGACAGTATTGCAGGTACTATGCTAAAGAGATGGCAGCGACAGGAGGTTTTCGCCCCTAGAGGATGATGCAGATCAAGCCGCCACTCCCGTCGTTGATGATGCGAGTAAGGGTTTCTTGCAGTTTGATCTGGGCATTGTCCGGCATGCGGTGCAGTTTGCTGTTGATCCCCTCACGCACCAGTTCCTGTAGAGGCTTACCCAGGAAATCAGAAGTCCAAACTTTGGCAGGGTCCTTTTCATACTCATCGGACAGATATCGCACTAGTTCCTCGCCCTGCTTCTCAGTGCCCACAAAGGGCGTCACTTCTGTTTCTATCTGTGCCCTTACCAGATGTATGGATGGGGCGCTAGCTTTCAACCTAACACCGAAATTGCGGCCCTGTCGGAAGAGCTCTGGTTCATCGAAGGCTATATCGTCTGTATCAGGGTTGACAATACCATAGCCCCGTGCCCGCACACTAGCTAAAGCTACCGCCATCTTATCGTATTCCCGTTTGGCTTGAGTCAACTCTTTCATAAGGCGCAGCAGATGGTGGTCACCAGTCACTTCAAAACCGGTTAGCTCTTCCATTACCTCGTAGAAAAGACTCTTTGGTGCTTCTACATCGATGAGAGCGGCACCGGTCCCTAGATCCATACTGCTTAGGGTAACTCGGTCAACAAAATCATATTCTGCTAGTTTCTGCACGGCAACATCTATATCTCGCAGCCGTTCTACCCGATCCAAGACCCCGTAGACTGCACTGTCGTATTCTTGTCTAACCCAATAACTAGCAGGTAGTTCATCGATCCATTCTGAGACCCTGATGCTGACTTCCCTGACCGGGAACTCATAGAGCATCTCATGGAGTATATCCATGATATCTGTCTCTGATAGGTGCAAGCAATCCACTGCCATAACAGTTACACCGTATTTTTCTTCCAATTGCTCGGCCAGTTCTTGGGTGGCCTCTGAGTCCGGATAGATGGAGTTTAGGAGCACCATAAATGGTTTCTGCAGTTCCTGCAATTCCCGGATAACCCGTTCTTCGGCCTTCAAATATCCTTCCCGGGGAATGTCTGTAATAGAGCCATCAGTCACGATGACCAACCCCAAGGTGGAGTGCTCGGCAATGACTTTTCTAGTGCCGATCTCTGCAGCTTCCTGAAATGATATTTCCTGCTCCAACCAAGGTGTCCGCACCATACGAGGGCCAGCCTCGTCCATGTAGCCCAAGGCGCCTTCTACAGCATACCCTACACAATCCACTAGTCGTATCCGAAAACCGACACCATCCCCTAGAGCCAACTCTACAGGTTCATCTGGTACAAATTTAGGCTCCGTGGTCATAATGGTCTTTCCAGATCCACTCTGCGGCAGTTCATCCCGGGTACGTGCCCTAGTATGTTCGTCCTGGATCCCAGGCATCACCATTAGATCCATGAACCGTTTTATGAATGTGGATTTGCCAGTCCGCACCGGGCCGACAACCCCGACATAAATACTGCCACCTGTACGTTCCGCCATATCTTTAAATATGTTGAACTTTTCCACCGACGACTTCCCTCCCTCGTTCACCAGTTTCCCGGTCCTCGGCCTTTGGCCGTGGTCCACCATTATTCCCCTCTCTATAAGGAGATCAGTGGATGCACGATCAACAATAATACTATATTAGTCGTTCGGTGTAATTATTACCTAGATTTTAGCGGCTACTTCTTCTGAGCCTTTTGACCGATTTTGTTCTCAGTCCCCGCCAGTAGCCGTTGGATATTAGTGCGATGTCGGTAAAAGGCAAAGGAGGAAATCATGAACCCTGCTATTATATACGTGATCGATGCACCGGTGATGATCAAGAAGATGGGGAAAAAGAGAGCCGCAGCCAAAGATGCCAAGGATATATATCGGGTTATACCCACCAGGATAATCCAAAGCCCCATGAGGATTAGAGCAATCACTGGGGTAAGACTAACCACTGCCCCAAGGCTAGTAGCAATACCCTTGCCACCCCTAAACTTCAGATATATAGGCCAGTTGTGGCCAGCGATGGCTGCCACCGCGGCCAAAATCCGCACTACTTCCCCACCGGCCAACGACCCAAGATAAACAGCCACGGCCCCCTTGGCCACATCCAACACAAACACTACTATGGCGGCAGCCGGACCTATGGTCCTCAGGACATTAGATGCTCCAATATTGCCACTGCCATACTCTCGCACATCGAGATTGGCCCAGACCTTCCCTACAATCAGCCCAAAAGGAATGGAGCCAATCAGATAAGAAATCAGTATGGCCATGATCGCTCCCAACATAGACACTCTCTCCTTCCATCTAGGTCTACAGTAAGGGTTTGGGGTCACTCTCGCTTGCGCACTCTAAACCAGATGGGAGTACCATTGAAGCCAAAGGCATCCCTCAAGCGGTTTTCCAGATAACGACGGTATGAGAAGTGCAGGAGGCCAGGATCGTTGACAAAGAGACCGAAAACCGGCGGTTTCACACTCAATTGGTTGATATAGAACAGCTTCAGCGGTTTTCCCTTGTCGCTGGGAGGTTGATTGAGGTCTATAGCTTCCTGCAGGACCTCATTGAGTCTACCGGTGCTAATGCGCAAAGTGTACTGGCCAGCTACATACCGGATGACTTCAATTAGCTCACTAAGCCGCTGGCCTGTTACAGCCGACACGAACACAATGGGAGCGTACGTAACAAAGGCAAGCTCCCTGCGGACATCCTGCTCATACAACCGCATGGTATTACTATCTTTTTCAATGAGATCCCACTTATTCACAACCAAGACAAGAGCCTTACCTTGCTCATGGGCATAGCCCACCACTTTCTTGTCCTGTTCAGTCACGCCATCTACAGCATCGATAACCGCCAAAGCTATATCGGAGCGATCTACGGCTCTCAGGGCCCTAATGACACTATAGCGCTCTACATTCCATTCTATCCTCTTGCGACGACGCATGCCAGCCGTGTCAGCAATAATATAACGCTGACCTTCCCATTCAAAGAGCGTATCAATGGCATCCCGGGTAGTCCCCGGTACATCCGTAACTATACTACGCCTTGTACCGCTGATGGCATTGACCAATGATGATTTACCTACATTCGGTCGACCAATCACAGCCATGCGGATAATGTCTTCTTCAAATTCCTCAACTTCATTGTCTGGGAAAAAGCCAATTATGAGGTCCAACAGATCTCCGATATTCCGATTATGCTCCGCGGCCACCCCAATGGGATCACCCAACCCCAACTGATAAAATTCATAGGTAGCCGACTCCAAAGCGGGGTGGTCCACCTTGTTGGCCACCACCAGCACTGGCTTGCTAGCTCGCCGCAGAAGATTAGCAATCTGTTCGTCATCGGCTGTAATACCTGTCCTCACATCTACCACAAACAAAATCACATCTGCTTCTTCAATGGCGATTTCTGCCTGTCGGCGCACTTCGACAACTATATCATTGGTATCCTCAAAGTCTATGCCACCGGTATCGATGAGGATAAAGGAACGACCTATCCACTGGCAATCCGCATAGAGTCTATCCCGAGTAACGCCTGGCTCACCCTCGACAATGGCTTGCCGTCCACCGACAATACGGTTGAACAGGGCCGATTTGCCCACATTTGGTCTCCCTACTATGGCAACTACTGGTTTTGCCATGGGCCTGTCACCCTCTCCACCAGTTCCCACCCTCCCGCGACGGGTATTACTGGCACGTTTAATCTTTCAGCCACTTCATCCACCAGGTAATCATCGAGGAACCAAGTCCCCTCCTTGAGACAGTTATCTGGAATTACCAGCATATCCCCGAGATTGAGCCCTGTCAATGCGGTAATCAGATCACTCCCCGTGATCAGACCACTGACAGTGATCTCGGGCCCAAAGAAGCGGTTAGGGATTACATATGAATCGATTTGAAGATTTCGAATCCGCCGCAACCTTTGTAGAGGCTCACACAATACCTTTTCTCCCAATTCACCTGTTGCCAATGAAACGCGGCGGGCCTTGGGTAAAGCTCTAGGTGCCTCTGCCATAGCTTTCTCAAAATCTCGGAGAAACAAGGCTGATAACCCCACACCATTCTCGAGTTGGGGGAAATCCTCATAATCTGCATAGTCTGGCAAGGAGGCGGCAGCCAGTAGGTAAAATTCATCGGCCAGCCAGATAAATCTAGTCCCCGTTTCCTGAAGAAACCTCTCTTGCCAAATACCAACGTCAATGATGAGGTTCTGAGCTTCCTCCGGCGTCACAGAACGCAGTGGTGACAAATTCTCCCGAAACCTAGTTAGGCCAACAGGCACTATGGCAACGGACTTTGCTGCGGGCCACAGTGCTCGGAGATCTTCCACGGTTTTCGCTAGTATTGGGCCATCGTTGATACCGGGGCAAAGGACTATCTGACAATGAAAAGCAATATCCCCGCGGGCCAACGCCTGTAGTTCAGCCAAGATATTGCCCACACGGGGGTTGGCCATCAACTGCTCTCGTACCTGGGAATCGGTGGCATGTACTGAGACATACAAGGGGCTCAAACGCAACGCACGTATGGTTTCCCAATCTGCTTCATCCAAGTTGGTCAAAGTGATGAAATTCCCGTGGAGGAAGGACAGTCGAAAATCATCATCTTTTACGTAAAGGGTGGATCGCATACCCACAGGCATTTGATCGACGAAACAGAACTGGCAGCGATTCCGGCAACGCCGGGTCCCATCGAACACTTCCCCATGAAACTCTATACCTAGAAGATCATCTGGTTCTTTTTCGATATCAATGACCAATTCTTCACCGCTGGTTTTTCTCGCCAGCAGAGTGAGTTCGGCATCGGCCTCATAAAATCTATACACCAATAGGTCAGTCAGTGGGTGTCCGTTGACAGACAATATTATATCTCCAGCACTGAGTCCTACTTCTCCAGCGATGCTGCCCTGCTGTACACCTGTGATCGTTGCCCCCATCGGATAATGCCCCCACATCTCAAACCCCAATTTGCTGCCTGCCTGATTAGGATTCCACAAAGGCTGCATTATTCCTGGTTTGCGGTGAAATATGCTGGGTCTGCTTGACTGTTCATTACCTTGAATTGTTGTTTTGTCTCGGCAACTATCTGAGCCAGTCGCGGATATGCTCGCCTCGCTCCCCTAGTCACCAATGGTCTACCGAGAGACACGAGACCTAACCGCCTGGACAGGAAGCCACCGATTCTCATTTCCCAGTTCACAGCCTTAAGGCTGTTGACAAATAGCAACTGACGGGGATCCTCCCCCGCCAGCACATAGCCAGATTTGACAGCCTGTTGGATAGGTCTAGCGTCACTTCCTCGGCCCAACACATATATGGCATTGCCATACTCATCGGTACCAACCGGCAAGACCCGCCCCCGATCCTCACCATCTACTCTGTCGAAATACAAGACCTGAGCGATCTCTCCTAAGGACGGTAGCGGCTCTCCCCTGATTCTACCGAGATGGATGGCCGCCGCCAAGGGCGATGAATGGGCACCGCCATAGCACGCGTAGATGATCTTCATACGACACTCCCCGCTTACGGCTGGTCAGTTCCATTTTGATCATCGTGGTGCGGGTCCCGCTTGTCTGTTGGCTTCTTGGCCTTTTTCTTGCGACCGATACCCAAGGCGCTGGTAAACTCTCTACCAAAGAAGTTGCGTACGCCTTCCCACCCCGACGCGTTCAGGACCACCATTATGATCGCCGCCAACACCACTAAACCTAGAATCCAAAGGACTGACCGGGAACCAGAGCCACTCATGGGCTTGCTTGCTCCGGCGGCAGCGGGTAGCACATCAGAGATCAGATCTGCCGCTTTTTCCGCCATGTCCAGGCTAGTCTCATGGGTACCGAATTCGAGGAGAATGGAACGGGGGGCTAGATCCTGATTGTAATTGCCTTTAGCATCGAAAATGCCCTTCACTAGACCTGGATACTGTCTGTCTGCTTCTTCTTTGAGAATCTGGGCAAATTCTAAGTTGGCATCACGGTTCTGGTTTTGTCTCCCTACGACCAATTGTATGGCAGATAGCTCAGTGCCCCTAACTTCAGTCAAGTACTCATCTTCCGGAACCGCATCTCTATGCACATCAATAATAACTAAAGGGCGATTGCGCAAGAGCTGTGTAGCAGTCCGGCGAGACCTTACATAGGCTTGAGAGTCATGGGGATTGTGGTTATTGGAGGATTTGTCCACTTGGAATCCCCGGCTTTCGAACTCTTTTTCAAGGGCATCCATCACACCATATACGTCTCCCCACTCTTTCGAGGACACGCCACTAGTAGGTATATACGATTCATCACTATGTGTGCAATAGAGAGCAACACGCGTAGGTGTTTCTCGGGAGGTCTGAGCCAGCAGCCCCTTAATCCAAGCGAACCTATTCACGTTGGCAGTCTGCCTAGTGGCTTTTCCCGTATTTCGCACATATACAGTGTCATCTTGGATTTTCGTAACCTCGTACCGATCGTTATCACGCCCTATATATGCATCACCCACATCGAGCATCCGCGCTGATCTAGTCACCACATCCTGTGTTTCCTCATCGATCAAGGTGAAGTACCCGCCATCCATTCTTTCAAACATGCCCACCACGCCATCGGGGAAGGTAACGGCCGCAGATGCGGCTACAGTCAAGATCACTGCCATTGCCACGGGCACAAAGCAAATCCACGCTTGCTTAGCTTTCATACGGATCCTCCTCCACAGCTGTAGGAGAGATGTGTTCGGCTTCACCGGTCTCTCCAATGCGTAACGTATGTCGATGGCCAGTGGCTTGGCCCCTCTGCTCAATAATGGCGGCTAGATCCTCCCCTGTGATGCCCACGGCATTGACATCTATAGGCTCATCATTCTGCCCATGGCCGTTGTCTCCCGGAAACTCGTGGATGAGAAACTCCTCATTGTCCAAGGCCCGAGGCCGATCTCCATGGTGAACTGGACCTCCACCTAATCGCTCGCGACTCTCGCCTACCACTTCAGCCAAAATCACTGCTATGAGACCAGCTAGAACCACAGCGTCTAGGGCTCCGGCCCCGCCGATGGAGACCGTAGTCGCCATGCCTTTTGTAAGAGCAATTCCCATATGTATGAGATCTGCTACCACGATCCCCAATACTCCTGCAATAAAGGCACTGCGCCTCGAACGCCCCGCCAGATATCCGGCAATTCCAGCAATCAGGCTATAGCTCCAGATGGGATCAAGCCACTGTTCAGCGGGTTCACGCCGACCCATTAGCTGAGCAAATCCCCAGATTACAACTCCTGTAGCAACTCCCGCCACGAGGCCTCGCCATTTCTCGGTGGATGTTCCTGCCCGGCTGATAAGCCAAATGACTAGGGCAAGGGGAATCACGGCACCTCCTAGATTAACTGAAATGTCGACAGCTCCCCGGGAGATAGGTATATCAACGAAACTCCCAGCAACAAGCAACCCAAGGAAAATGAATGCTTGATTGTCGGTGAGATTCATCCTGTCTAGGATCCGTTGTGCCACACCCAAGTAGATAACGATTGCTGTGATCACTAAGAGAATCAACCCTATGGGCAAACCAATCACTCCTCAAATAGCAACTAACTACCTGCCACCCTGAGTAGCTTACCCGTGTTTTTTGACGTTATACGAGACAAAAAAACAGGCCCGAAGGCCTGCTCGTAGTTATTTGGGTTGCTCTAGCGTTTACTCTTCGTCCTCTTCTTCGTCGTCGGTGTTGAATATCAGGCCGAGGTCACCCACTAAATCACCGATGGTAACACCGGAGGTCTCCGGCTCCCTCTGTTCGCTGGTCATTTGCACAGGGGCAGGCTTGGGCGCAGTTCGGGCCTGAGCCTCTTTTATGCTGAGACCGATGCGACGGGCGTTTTCATCGATACTAATAATCTTGACTTTGACCTCTTCCCCGGGCTTCACGACTTCCTCAGTGTTGGCTACATGCCTATCTGCCAATTGGGAAATATGGACAAGTCCTTCGACACCGTCTTCCAGTTTCACGAAAGCCCCAAAGTCCACGGTCCGCGTCACCTCACCGGTCACAATATCACCTTCGTGATATTTGTCACCGATATTGTCCCAAGGATCAGGCAGAGTCTGCTTCAGTCCTAAAGAAATCCTCTCAGTCTCTTTGTCCAGATTGAGGATCATTACCTTAGTCTCTTGGCCCTCGGAAATAATATCAGAGGGATGATCCACCCGGCTATAGGCCATCTCAGAAACATGCAATAGGCCCTCTACTCCGTGGCCGATATCAACAAACGCACCAAAGTCTGTTAAGCGCCGTACGATTCCATCCACAATATCTCCTGGTTGGTACGTGTCGAAGATCACTTCTTTTTGCGCCACGTACTCCTCCTCCAAGACTTCCTTGTGGGAGAGCACCACATTGTTGCGCTGTTTGTCCAGCTCGATGATCTTCAAACGCAGAGCCTTGCCAATATACACATCCAGGTCTTCAACATAGTTACGTGCCACATGAGATGCCGGCACAAAACCCCTGACTCCTACATCAACCAAGAGGCCACCCTTGACCCGCTCGGTCACAGTGGCTTCAATGATCTCACCATTGGCATGCTTTGCTTCAAGCTCTTTCCAAGCTACCGCTTGATCAGCCCGGCGCTTAGACAACACAACATTACCTTCACTATCATCCATGCGAACCACATAGACATCTATTTCATCGCCCACGGCCAACATGTCTCCTGGCGTCTCGCCAGGCTTGAGGCCGAGTTCATGTCTGGCAATCCGTCCTTCTGATTTGCCCCCTACATGAACTAATACCTCGTCATCGCTGACCTGGACAACATTCCCTCGCACAATATCTCCTTGGTTAGGAGTGATGAAGGTTTCGTCATATTCCGCCATGGTGGGAGCCTCCATGTCACTGGTTTCCTCCACCGCGGCCGCTCCGCCGGTCTCAGTGACCACTGCTTCCACTGCATCAGAATCAACAGTTGTCTCCTCAACCTCAGGAGCGTTTTCCTCTGCCACCGTCACTGATTGTGCCTCTCGTGCCTCTTGGTCTTGCATTCCTTCGAACTCAGTCATCCGTTGCACTACCTCCTCAATGAGCCAGTTTGGCGTAGATGCGCCTGCGGTAATACCCACCTTATCGTTGAGACGAAACCAAGCAGGATCTATATCCGCCTGTGTCTCAATATGATAGGTGCGAGCACCGCTCTCCTGGCAAATCTGTGCCAACCTTGTAGTGTTGGCACTATTGCGTCCCCCCACCACCAGCATAACGTCGACCCGGGAGGCTAACTCCTGGGCTGCCTGCTGCCGACGGGCGGTTGCAGTACAAATAGTGTCATAGAATTTCACTTCCCGGGCTTTACCAACTAACTCAGCGATACATGCCCGGTAATTTGACAACGATTGGGTTGTCTGGGCTACCACCCCGTATCGCTCACCTGTGGGTAGCTGTGCTATTTCCTCGGGGTTACCGGCAACAAGGCCGGCATTGTCGGTAGCTCCCAGTATAGCAACAATTTCCGGGTGATCTCGGTCTCCGACTAGCACCACTTGATAGCCCTCTGCCTTAAGCTTAGCAGCCCACTTCATGGCCCGTACCACAAAAGGGCAAGTAGCATCGACTATATGGAGACCTTTTACACTGGCATCATCTATAATCTGGGGTGGCACCCCATGACTTCGAATAATGACGACACCATCATCAATTTCGTCTATGGTCCCTGCCGACTGAATTCCCAGTTCAGCCAAGCGGGCCACAGCCTGAGGGTTGTGAATCAAGGGGCCCAACGTACATATAGGAGCACCTTGGTGTTTAGTTGCCGTTTCCATTGCCGTATCGATGGCACGCTTAACCCCAAAACAAACCCCTGCATTACTCGCCAACTCAACTAACAAGCCATCTTTTCCCTCCTGCCAGTAGTATTAGCCATCGGCGGCAGCAAAAAACACACTAGCCCTTATGCTTTCTTCTGTACTACCAGGCTAAACCCTCCCTCTTTACCCACACTTTATGAAAAAGACCAAAACAAAACAACCTCCGTCAGGCTGCGGTCGTGTCATGGGAGCGAAGTTCATCGATCCTATCCATTAATAACTGACTGTACTCCCCCATTGTCTCACGGGGCAAGCCCTTAGGGGCAGTAGGCAGACGAATTGCTTCCCCTATAAAGATCTTGACTTTCGCCGGGCGAGGAAATCGCTTGCCTTGGGGCAACACTTTGTCTGCCCCCACTATGGCCATGGGCACTATGGGTGCTCCCGACCTCAGAGCCAGAAGTACAGTACCAGGCTGTGGTTTGAGCAAAGCACTGCCATCGCCCCGGGTACCCTCAGGGAAGATACCCAATACTTCTCCAGAGTTGAGAATGCTTAATGCCTGCCTAATCGCTTTTCTGTCGGCTCCGTTCCGCTCTACCGGAAAAGCGTACAACCATCGGAAGACTCTACTTAGTATCGGTATGCCAAAAAGCTCTTTCTTGCCCATGAAATGCACAGGCCGATCAACGGCACACCCCATTAGGGGTGGATCTAGGTAGCTTACGTGATTGGAAGCCAAAATGACACCACCCGTAGGTGGCAGATGCTGGCTACCATAAACCTCCCAGCGAAAATACAAACGGAAAAACACTCTCACCACAGATCTTACGAATCCATAGAACACCCTTCAAGCCCTCCCACTGCAGAAAGATACCCTAGGATCTCTTCTACAACGGTATCCACGTCTTTGCCTGTAGTATCTATAGGGATGGCATCGGCCGCCGCCCTTAAAGGAGCCACAAGTCTTTCGGCATCCAGGTTGTCTCTAGCTCTGATAGAAAGCAGGACATCCTTATATGTTACTTTATGTCCTTGAGTGCGTAGTTCTTTCATACGGCGCCGCGCCCGCTCCTCGGCACTGGCCGTCAAGAAAATCTTCAGCTCAGCATCGGGAAGAACCACAGTGCCAATATCTCTCCCGTCCATTACGGTACCCCCATCAGCAGCTAGCTGTCTTTGGAGCACCAAGAGATAGTCTCGTACCTCGGGATGCTGTGCCACCAGCGAGACATTTTCACTGACTACTGGTTCCCGAATGGCCTCGCTTACATCTTCTCCATTAAGCAGAACTTTGATCCTTTGGGATCCTGGCACAATCTCGATTTGGGCCTCTTTAGCGATCTTAGTTACCTCGGCCGCCTCAGTGGGCTTCACTCCCTCACGTAGAACCTGGAGAGTCAACACTCTGTACAGCGCACCGGTGTCGATGTGCAAAAAGCCAAGACGTTGTGCCAGTATTCGAGCCACTGAGCTCTTACCTGCCCCTGCGGGGCCGTCAATGGCGATACTGCATTTGCCTGTCTGCAAAAAGATCCCCTTCCCATCAGGAGCATCCCCAGAAATAAAGTAATACCAATTACCCTATTCGTTACCAGAGAATATACTCCTGCGTCCAAACACTCACTTGGGCTTCTTTGTCATCTGCAAGTTGAACTATGGTTGGGGGTCATTTCTTCCATATCGGCTCCCAACTGGCGAAACAGACTAGCAAAACCAGGAAACGATATCCCCATGGCCTCCGCTCCGCTAATGGATACGGGGCGACTACTGCCTAGACCTAGTACAGCTAGGGCCATGATCATTCGATGATCCCCAAAGCCGCAGGCTCGGCCTCCCTTGATCTCGCTGCCACCTCGGATTATCCATCCATCGGGCTGTTCAGTAATGTCGACACCTAACTGGGCTAGCTCCTGGGCAACAGCAGATATGCGATCACATTCCTTTACCCTAAGCTCAGCCGCATTCCGTATGATAGTTGTTCCTTGGGCGTAGGCGGCAGCCACTGCTATTGCAGGCAGCTCGTCAATCAGTGTGGGTATGATGGCACCTTCTACCCTGGTGCCCCGCAGCTTGGATGAACGGATTCTAATCGAGGCCCGAGGCTCCCCATCTAGTTCTGCCCCACATACGGTTATATCCGCCCCCATGGCTTGAAGGACGTCCAGAATACCTGACCGTGTGGGGTTAATCCCTACATTTTCAATCATCACATCGGAATCTGGCACGATGGCAGCTGCCACCATGGGGAAGGCCGCGGAAGATATATCCCCTGGCACCTTGATAGTGCTGCCCTTAGGCAAAACACCGCCTTCTAGTGTTATGTCAAGCCCTCTGACTCTAACTGGCACACCGAAGTGCTGAAGCATTAGCTCAGTGTGGTTGCGGGAGGGAGCTGGTTCTTGGATAGTGGTTTCTCCAGCCGCTGTGAGTCCCGCCAGCAGTATGGCGCTTTTCACCTGGGCACTAGCTGTAGGCAATACATAGGATATCCCTTGCAAGTCTTTGGTCCCCAAAATACCGAGAGGTGCTCTCGTGTTCTTGACTCGACCGCAGATGCGAGCTCCCATGGACTCAAGGGGCTCGATTACCCTGGCCATGGGCCGACTGCGCAAAGATTCGTCGCCAGTCAAAACAGAGAAAAACGGTCGGGAAGCCAGTAAACCTGTGAGGAGCCGCAAAGTCGTACCGGAATTGCCACAATGCAGTACATCGCCGGGTTCCTCGAATCCCAAACCGCCTCTGCCGGAAATAGAATAGGCACCAGGCCCAAGCTGTCTGATGGATACCCCTAAAAGTGATAGACAATGTAAGGTTGTGAGGCAGTCATCACTTTCCAAGAATCCGTCAATAACCGTCTCTCCTTGGGCCAAAGCTCCTAAGATAGCAGCCCGATGGGAAATAGATTTATCCCCTGGAACACTTACAGTCCCTTTTAGCCCCGGACTTGGCCTAACTTCGAGTATCACAGATTCTCCCACTTTCTCGTGAATTGCAGTCGGGAACAATTTCAGCGGCTGTAAGCCCGATATCCTTCGGACAATAGTATCTGGAGAGCTAGATCCCGAGAATCTCCATCAGCTAAACCTAGACGCAGGGCGCCTACTTCTCCTTCGCGCTGGCGCACAATGCTAATGTCATTGAGGCTGAGGGCGGCACTGGCCAACAGGCTAGTAACAGCGCTAATGGCTCCAGGAGTGTCAGGGACTGGCACCATTACTTCATATAGTGACGGTATTAGGCCCCTTTGTGCCACCGGAACCTCTGCCCGCAAGTCTCGGGCCTTGCCAAAGAATTCCTCTAGCCCCCTGGCATCCTGAGTGAGTAGTGCTTCTTGCACTCCCTCCAGCTGATCCTGGAGATAAGCGATGGAGCGCAGTACTGAGGCGCAGTTATGCAGGCAAATATCAGCCCACAGCTCTGGGGAACCAGAGGCAATCCGTGTGGTATCCCTGAATCCACCGGCGGCCAATGCCAGAGCCTTTGGGATCTTTTCTGCTGTCTGACCCAAGGCATTGACTATGGCAGCAGCAGCCACATGGGGCATGTGGCTGACAGCGGCTACTATCTCATCGTGCACCCCAGCCTCCATAACGGTCACATTAGCCCCCAGATCCCGTTGGATCAGATCCTGCAACACAGCAAGAGCTTTCGGCTGGGCCATTGCACTTGGTGGCGTTAAGACGTATACAGCGTTTTCAAAAAGGTTGGGATCGGCTGCGGCAATGCCCCCTTGCTCCCGACCGGCCATGGGATGCCCCCCGATAAAAGCAAAAGGTGGGCCCATGTTGGATATACTCTCCATGATGGGACGTTTAACACTGCCCACATCAGATACAATGGTACCAAGTCCCACATGGGGCATGATCTGCTTCACAGTTTCCGCTATGACTCCCACTGGTGTAGCGATAAAAACCACGTCACAACCTTGTACAGCCGTGGTAGGAGATGGTTCCATGGCGTCAATGGCACCTAGATGTAGGGCTGTTCCAGCCCGGTCTGCATCCACATCGAAACCAGTCACATAGTGCCCTCTGTTCTTCAACCGAAAAGCCAAAGAACCGCCAATCAATCCCAAGCCCAGGATGGCTATGCGCTTTCTGCCCATAACCCTAGACCCCCGTGGAAGAGCCGCTTTTGCGCCCGACTGCGTGGGCCACCGACTGGATGTCGCTCATCAATTGCTGGAAATTAGCGGGTGTCAGCGATTGGGCTCCATCAGATAGCGCCTCTTCCGGCCGACAGTGCACCTCTACCATCAATCCATCGGCTCCGGCAGCCACCGCGGCCCTGGCCATGGGTGTAACATATCTCCAACGACCCGTCCCGTGGCTTGGATCGACAATAATAGGCAAGTGACTGTAGTGCTTTACAGCCGGAACCGCGCTAAGGTCTAAAGTGTTGCGAGTTCCTGTCTCATAGGTCCGAATGCCCCGCTCACACAAGACCACTTGGTCATTGCCACTGGAGATTATGTATTCGGCAGCCATGAGCCATTCCTCCACAGTAGCGGCCAGACCTCGCTTGAGGAGTACTGGTTTTTGCGATCTGCCAACCTCTCGTAGCAGAGTAAAATTCTGCATGTTTCGGGCACCGATTTGCAGCATATCTGCATACCTAGCCACCAAGTCTACATCTCGAGGATTGACGATTTCTGTCACCACAGGTAAGCCTGTCTCCTGTCTTGCAGCAGCCAAAATGCGGAGGCCCTCTTCCTCTAGCCCTTGGAAAGAGTATGGTGATGTGCGAGGCTTAAAAGCTCCACCCCGCAGAATATGGGCCCCGGCTGCTTTGATCTCCCTGGCAACCTCTATCAACTGCGCTTCGTTTTCCACTGCACAAGGGCCGGCCATGATTACGATTTCCCCATCACCGATGGTCACATCACCCACCTGCACTTGGCTGGGTTCGGCATGGAACTCCCTGCCAGCTAGCTTAAACGGCTGCAAAATGGGGACGATCTTCTCTACCCCCGACATAGCTCCCAGCTGCTCAATATACTCCGGACGCTTTTGCCCAATAGCTCCAATGATGGTCCGTTCCACTCCAACAGACAGATGGGTATCAAAACCTAATTGCTTGAGCCTAGTAATGATGGCATCCACCATTTCCCCGGATGCCTTGTGTTCCATAACGATAATCATAGCATCTCACTCCCTTTGCACAACGTGACTATTCATCCAGAGCTTTCTCCAAAGCTCTGACAAACCTTTGGTTCTCTGCAGCAGTGCCTATGGTCACTCGCAGCCAAGTGGGACATCCGAAAACCTCACCACTGCGGGTGATAACTCCTTCGTCTAGCAATCTCTCAAATACCACCTGGCTATCCCGCTCCAAGTTGAAGAAGATGAAATTAGCCTCAGTCGGTATGTAGGGTAGGCCCAAACGGGCCAACTCCTTGTACAAGAACACTTTGCCGGCTTCGTTCACATCTCGGCTCCTGGCAACGTGGCCTATGTCGCCAAGTGCCGCCAAGGCCCCTATCTGAGCTGGGGCATTGACATTAAAGGGCTCCCGCACCCGATGAACTAACTCAGCAATGTGGTGAGGAGCTATTCCATAGCCAATCCTCAAACCTGCGAGCCCGTAGATCTTAGAAAAGGTCCGCAAGACCACCACATTACGGCCCTGGCGCACATATGAGAGGCTATCAGGGAAGTCCTTGGCGCTCACATACTCGTAGTAAGCCTCATCAAACACTACCAAGACATCATCAGGCACCCTATCCAGGAAAGCATCGACGGCTTCCCCATGGACATAAGCTCCAGTGGGGTTGTTGGGATTGCAGATGAAAACCAACTTGGTGGCGGAGTTAATCGCCATGGCCATAGCTTCCAGATCATAGGCATGGTTAGCCAGGGGCAACACTCGAGTAGTTGCTCCCATGAGATGAGCTGCATAGGCGTATTCGCCAAACGTAGGCTGGCAAAAGAGTACCTCATTGCCAGGCTCGAGAAAGGCAAGACCCAGCATCTTGATGACTTCATCGGAACCATTGCCAAAGATCAGCTGTGCTTGGTCAACCTGCAGTTTTTCCGCCAAAGCACGGCGTAGCTCGAAGCAGTTGCCGTCAGGGTAAATATGTAAGGAGTGCAAAGCTTGCTGCACGGCCTCCACGGCCTTAGGTGATGGCCCCAGGGGGTTTTCGTTGGAAGCCATCTTTATGATATCACTGAGTCCCTTTTCTCGCTGCAACTCACTGATGGGCTTACCAGGTTTATAAGGGGCAATATCTAGGATAGTGGAGCGGTAAGACGGGACTGTAGTAGCTCCTGTGATCTGGTCCCCAGCCTGGTCATGGGTGGATAGACTATCTGTGTGTAGGGCCCAATCCCGTCGCAGGGTAGCCGCTTCTCCCAGGTAAATATGGCGCATCTCTTCTAGTTCTCGGTTAGTTGATAGGAGCATAAGGGCCCGGATGCAACGGGGGAGGCTATCGGGAACCGGAATCTCATTGGTGCACAAAAGTGGCGTCTGGGTGAGGCCGGCTTGGCGCGCACCGGCAGCTGGAAAGGCAGCATCAAGATCTGAGGTGACAGTAAAGATGATGCAAGCAATATCTCCAGGGGTGACTTGGTTCGCTGCCATCATGGTCTGAGTCAGACGGCACGCTGCTTCGGTAATCGCGGCTTCGGTATTGATATCTATAGTAATAGCTCCCCGCACTCCTCGGGTCATGGGAAATGACAACATCTACACCGACCTCCATCTGGGAAGAAGATTCTCCCAGCTAGTTTGACGATATCTTACCACAAGGCTAATGACAATGCAAAGTGTTTCACCAAGCCGAGGTCACCTGGAGATCTCGGCTGCATGATTGCCGGCCACATATCCGGTTGCAAAGGCCGCCTGCAGATTGAAACCACCGGTGTCTGCTGCCAAATCCAGGACTTCTCCACCGAAGAAAAGGCCACTGACTAAGCGAGACTCCATAGTCCTAGGATCAACTTCAGGGAGAGATACGCCTCCTGCAGTTACGATGGCTGCCGAGAGAGGCAGCGTATCGATGATAGTAAGGGGTAACGCCTTTAGGAGCTCTACCAACCGTTCTCGTTCTCCTCGAGTAACCTGGTGCACAGGTCGATCCTGTGGGATCCCGCTTTCCTCGATAATAACCGGAATCAGCGTCCTCGGCAGCAGATCTGACAGGGCATTCTTAATGGCTTTCCGTTTGTACGTATCAAAGTCTCTTTGTACTCGGGCATCGAGACGCTCCTCATCTAAAGCCGGCTTCAAATCCACGGCTAGCCGTAATGGCTTACCTGAGCCCATGTGGGGTGGGACAAGACGGCTCAGGGTGAGGATGATGGGACCGCTCACACCAAAATGAGTAATTAGCATTTCTCCGAATTCCGAACCTAATAGTTCATCACCCTGATAGAGTTTAGCTCGTACGTTACGTAGACTCAGCCCTGCAGCATCTTTGACCCATGTCTCTTTCACTCTCAAAGGTACTAGAGCCGGGAAAATGGGCTGAATGGTGTGTCCAAGTCTTTGCGCCATGGCATAGCCATCACCGGTGGAGCCTGTCCCCGGATAGGATGCTCCACCGGTTGCTAGAATCACTACATCAGCTGCAACACTCTGACCGCTTCGCAGCAGCACTCCGGTAACCTTCGGCAGGGTGAAACCATCTTGCTCTCGGGCGCGGGAAGTGAGGATCCCCTTTGCCGGTGAATCATGCTGGACAACTACTCCCTCTGACTGCAAGTATTCCTGCAGGATCCTGACCACGTCCCCAGCCTCACCCGAAACAGGGAATACTCGCTGCCCCCGTTCAATGACTAGCTTCAAGCCTCGCCCTTGAAAAAATGCCTGAGTCGCGACGGGAGGAAACGCGTTTAGTGCACTATACAAGAACCGACCCTGGGGGCCGAACCGGGATATGACTTCTTCGACTTCAGTAGCATTGGTCAGGTTACACCGGCCTTTACCGGTGATCATGAGCTTCTTGCCGAGAGTGCGATTCTTCTCCAGGAGTACGACTCGGCCACCGGCCTGAGCCGCTGTTCCCGCGGCCATCATCCCGGCGGCCCCACCGCCGATTACAACGATCTGTCCCACGAGCTCACCTCAATCTTCCCCTTTTCTCGATACCTGCCTAGCTTTGGCCACGAAAACCAGGAGACTGTCCACTTCTGCCGGATCTAGTCGGCGATATTCGCCCAAAGCTAACCCATGTAGATC
>DAIQRD010000034.1:11788-20466 GCA_036786445.1 Bacillota bacterium | reverse complement strand
GCACCATAGGCGGTAGACTTGTTGTATTTGCTAGGGTTATTGATTAGATCCTTTGCTTTTTCTAATGCCGCTGCCCGTTCCATCCTGGCTTTTAAGGCGTATTTCTCACTGTAGAACACAACCTGTTTCTCATCGACTCTTTTGTTTATTTTGCGCCCGTTAGTAGCTGTCACAGAGATTTCCCTAGGATAAAGCCTGGACTTTACCTTGTATTCCTCATTCTTCCATTCGTAGCCGGCATCATCAAGCACGTAGTTCTTGAACTTCTTATTTGCTCCCCTTATGGAATAGCTCAATACGTATCCATTCTTAGCAGATAGGGTATACCAGATATTGTCCCCGGTGATTATTCCTTTGTCCGCCACTACAATAATCCTGCCAAGGGAGTAATCGCGCTGGATCGCCCTAAGTGCAGGAATAAGAGTAGCCTTGTCCACGGTGTTACCGGGGAAAAGCTTGTAAGTTATGGGGATACCCATGGTATCCAAGAACAAGCCCATCTGTACAATGGGGTCGGAACGATGCTCTTTAGATACACCTTTTCTCCTGAGCTCATCTTGCTCATCGATCTCGAAGTAATAATTGGTCACATCGTAGTAGACTAGATCGGTGTTGCGCTTGTATTGCTGGTTGATTCGCTGGTGTAGCCATAGCTGGAGGTTATCTTTGTGTTTGTTAAGGAAAGACAGGCATCGATAGACATCATCCAGTGAGAAATCCATCTTTTCAAAGAAGGCCTCTTTGTTTTCGTAAGTTTTTTTCTTCGAGGCAGGAAACAGCAACCGTGAAAACACAAGGAGCTTCATGATGTTATTGGCACTGTAATCTGCCTTCTGGCTCCGTTGACGGTTAATGAGGAACTTGTCTATCTCCAGCTCATGGTAGATTTTGCTTAGGGCAGCATAGCCGAAATTCTTCCTGTTTGCGGAGCCGATGCCAATGCGCTCTTGTGGGTCAATACTAAAGCTAAAAGGGCGTTTTTGGGCGGCTTTTTGCTCGTTCATCTTCCGAACTACTTGCTCAAAATGGGCAATTGGATCGTCGTACTGCTTTTCTAGCTCATCAAGATATCCAAGCGACTTGATGGTAGCGGTCCTTGTATGTCCTCTTTCCTTGTCGTAATATCCGTCAGCAATGGAGAGGTATATTCTCCCGGAGCTTCTCTTGCTTTTCTTGAGGTACATGCCCAACCCCCTCGGCGAATACGATTCTGCCCATATTATACCACATTCCGCTATCGTCCGCAATAGACAAATGGACATATTTAAACAAAAAAATACCTGGAATCGCTACTGTTCATCGAGCTTCCAGGCGTTTGATACTCTATTCATGCTGCAAAACTAGGGGGTGTTTCAGCGAGTGGGTTGATGATCCGGCGCAGGCCTACTGGAGGATAATGTTTACAAGGTCTGCCCTAACTAATATAATGGAGGCAAAGTCCATGGGAAGAGGGGGCAGGCCGATGCAGCGAATCACTAGTATAATTCAGCGGCTGGTCGCAGAGGTATTACACGGTGATAGAGAATCTATTAATGGACCAGAGTTGATCAAAATGCTGATAGCAGAAGGCTATGACTCTGACGAGATCGAGCAGGCACTGTCTCTGGTTTTCTCTTTGCCCGATATGATTCAGGCTGGAGCTGAGGAAGTTAGATACCCGGCTTGGGGACACTCCATGCGGGTATTCACCCCGGAGGAGCGTTTTAAGTTGGAGCTAGATGCTCAAGGCTACCTACTGGGGCTAGTGGCCGCTAATTTACTTGATCATGCCGAGTTGGAGCACGTGTTGGGGGAAGCTATAGCTCTCCAGGTGTCCCAGGTGGGAATTCCAGAGCTGCAATGGATTGTGGGGCGGGTTATTGAAGATGACGTGCGTTCCTTCCTCTTGTCTACTGCCCCGTTGTCCCCTGCGAAGGCAAGCAGCTGGTGGAACTAGAGGAGATCTTGACACCAGTGTTGGTCGAAATGTGTGTGGTTGAGGGGCTAACCTTTCCTGAATAGAGGGGGTTAGCCCTTGTGGTGAACAAGTGTGGGAGGGCAGCAATGTGACTAAATCTTTGGTGATTGTGGAATCCCCGGCCAAGGCCAAAACCATCAGTAGATTCCTCGGGAGGAACTACACTGTTAAGGCTTCGGTTGGTCATGTACGGGATTTGCCCAAGAGCCAGTTTGGTGTTGATGTGGAAAATGGTTTTCAACCAAAGTATATTACCATTCGAGGGAAAGGGCCGGTATTAAAGGAATTACGAGACGCCGCAAAAAAGGCAAATCGCATCTTCTTCGCCACTGACCCGGACCGCGAGGGTGAAGCAATCTCCTGGCACCTAGCAGAAGCTCTGCAGGTTAATGGAGATGGGCCGTGCCGGGTGGAGTTTAACGAGATCACCAAACAAGCAGTGCAAAAGGCGATCAAGACTCCTCGGCCCATTAATCAAGATCTGGTGAATGCTCAACAAGCCCGCAGGATTCTCGATCGGCTAGTGGGCTACAAGCTCAGCCCGCTGTTGTGGGCTAAGGTAAAAAAAGGTCTTAGCGCAGGCCGGGTTCAATCGGTGGCAGTCAGACTTATCTGTGACCGGCAGGCTGAGATCGATGCTTTTGAGCCGCAAGAATACTGGTCGGTGGTGGCTGATCTGCAATCAGCCCTCAAGCCCAACACAAAGAAGGGCATCTTTAGCGCGAAACTGCACCAGATCGCTGGCAAGAAGGCTGAGATCAAGAATCAAGCAGAGGCAGAGCAGATAGTAGAGACTGCCCGTCACCAGGAGTTCATTGTGCGATCGGTGGAACGCAAAAAAAGGCGCAGAAACCCCGCAGCACCCTTCACCACCAGCAGCTTGCAGCAGGAAGCATCCCGACGCTTGGGTTTTACTGCTGCTCGCACCATGCGCGTAGCGCAGCAACTTTATGAAGGCCTGGACGTTGGCTCAGAAGGAACAGTCGGACTGATCACATATATTCGTACAGATGCTACCAGGATCGCTGACGAGGCACAGACTGCCGCCCGGGAAACTATTGAAAAACAGTATGGCGCCCAGTATCTACCAACTAAGCCACCAGTTTACAAAAGTCGGGCTGGGGCCCAAGGCGCCCACGAGGCCATTCGACCTACTTCGATGGACCGACGCCCGGAGGACATCAAGGGGAACATAACTAGAGATCAATATCGACTTTACCGCCTGATATGGGATAGATTCATAGCTAGCCAAATGGCGTCGGCGATCCTTGATACTGTAGTAGTTTTGGTGGGAGCCGGGGATTACACCTTTAGAGCGAGCGGCTCCACCATCAAATTCCCTGGGTTCATGGCTCTCTATATCGAAAACACCGACAATGATGAGCAGGCTAGCGATGAGGGCATGTTACCAGAACTAACCAAAGACGAGGGTCTGGAGTTACTGGAGTTAACACCCAATCAGCACTTCACCCAACCGCCGGCTAGGTACTCAGAAGCCATGTTGGTTAAGACTCTAGAAGAATTGGGGATCGGGCGTCCCAGCACTTATGCCCAGATCATCGACACTATTAGGCGCCGAGGATATGTTATTCTGGAAGATAAGCGCTTCACTCCTACGGAACTGGGCTGCATAGTGGTGGCACTCCTCAAAGAGCATTTTCCCAATATAATCGATGTGGAATTTACTGCCCAGATGGAAGGACAGTTGGATCAGATAGGCGATGGTGGGGCAGATTGGGTCGAGCTCTTGGAGCAGTTTTGGGGACCATTCCATGCAGATCTGAAAAAAGCGGAAGTCCTCATGGAAGAAGTGGAGATCGCGGATGAAGAAAGTGACGAGATCTGTGATAAATGCGGACGCCGCATGGTCATTAAACAGGGGCGCTATGGGCGCTTTCTTGCTTGCCCGGGCTTTCCTGAATGCCGCAACACCAAACCACTGCTGAAAGAAATCGGAGTGGCATGTCCTACATGCGGCGGTCAGGTAGTAGAGCGGAGAACTAGACGGGGTAGGATCTTCTATGGTTGTGCCAATTACCCGGAATGTGAGTTCACTAGCTGGCAGCGGCCCTTGGGTACCGATTGCCCGCAATGTGGGCAATTTCTGGTTGTCAAACAAAGGCGGGGGAAGGCCCCTCAGGCTATCTGCGTGAATAAAGAATGCGGATACCAGAAGGAATTGGCTGTGGAAGGTTGAGTATTGGCAGGGGGGGAACAGCTTGGCGATTCGTTCTACAACGATTGTGGGTGTGCTCAAGGACGGTAAAGGCGCGCTAGCCGGGGATGGCCAGGTCACTTTTGGTGACAAGGTCATCATGAAGAAAGGCGCCAAGAAAGTCAGGCGAATTTATGATGAACAGGTGTTGGTGGGATTTGCCGGTGCTACAGCCGATGCTTTTACACTATTTGAACGCTTTGAGAATAAGCTCGAGGAGTATCGGGGTCAACTGGTGCGAGCCGCCGTTGAGCTCGCCAAGGAATGGAGAACCGATAGAGTCTTGCGGCGGCTTGAAGCCCTGATGATCGTCATGGATGGACAGCAGATGCTGATTATCTCGGGCAATGGTGATGTGATTGAGCCCGACAATGGTATAGCGGCCATCGGATCAGGTGGGCCTTATGCTTTGGCCGCGGCCACTGCTTTGATGGAACATACCCAACTCTCAGTAGGTGAGATCGCCCGCAATGCTTTATCTATAGCTGCCGGGATTTGCGTTTATACAAATGACAATATCACGCTAGAGGAAGTCAGTAAGCCGGTGGGAAGGAGCTGAGACCGTGTCTGAGTTGACACCAAGGGAGATCGTGGCTGAGCTCGATCGATATGTTATTGGCCAGGATGCAGCCAAGAAAGCTGTGGCGGTCGCCTTGCGCAATCGCTACCGGCGGCGCCTCTTGCCTGAGCAACTCCAAGAGGAGCTGTTGCCCAAAAACATCCTGATGATTGGGCCGACTGGTGTGGGTAAAACAGAGATTGCTAGGCGCCTTGCTCGCCTAGCAGACGCACCGTTTATTAAGGTCGAAGCCACCAAGTTTACCGAAGTCGGCTATGTGGGACGAGACGTGGAATCCATGATCCGGGAGCTAGTGGAGACTAGCATCCGCATTGTGCAGACAGCTCGCATGGCGGATGTGGCATCCCAGGCAGTCCACAGTGTGGAAGACCGCTTGGTAGACCTACTAGCACCTTTACCCAAAAAAGAACCTGCTTTCAACCCCCTAGGGATGCTTTTCGGGGCTCGGGCAGGTGGCGAATCAAGGGAGCCTGATCAGGAGATCAACTGGGAGGCAATTGGCCGGGAACGGGAAGCTGTACGCAGTCAATTGCGATCTGGTCATCTGGAAGATAGGATAGTGGAAATCGAGGTGGAAGATAGCACCCCGCCTATGCTGGAGGTTTTCTCAGGGTCCGGCATGGAGGAAATGGGCATTAACCTCAATGACATGTTTGGAGGAATGTTTCCCAAACGCCTGAAGAAACGCAAACTGCCCATTCGCGAAGCTAGAAATGTACTGCAACAGGAGGAAGCGCAGAAGCTAATTGATATGGATGCAGTACAGACGGAAGCTATCTATCGGGCAGAAAATGATGGGATAGTATTTCTAGATGAGATCGACAAAATAGTAGCCACATCTGGAGGCCATGGCCCTGACGTATCTAGAGAAGGAGTACAGCGGGATATTCTGCCCATCGTTGAAGGCTCCACCGTACTGACAAAATACGGGCCAGTTAAGACTGATCACATCTTGTTTATCGCCGCAGGAGCTTTCCATAGTAGCAGGCCATCGGATCTTATTCCGGAGCTGCAAGGACGATTTCCCATTAGAGTGGAGCTGCTTAGCCTTACTGAGGCGGACTTCCGGAGTATACTCACAGAGCCGGAGAATTCCCTCATCAACCAATACACTGCTTTGCTAGCAGCAGAAGATGTGGCTCTCAAGTTTACTGAAGATGCCCTTGGCGAGCTAGCCTCCCTGGCAGCGTTAGTAAATGACAGAACAGAGAATATCGGAGCTCGCAGGCTGCACACAGTCCTGGAACGAGTTTTGGAGGAGATTTCCTTTGATGCACCGGAGCTAGCCGGAACAGCCTGTGTCATCGACCGAGAATATGTGAGCAAGCGACTGGCTGACGTGGTGGAGAATCGGGACTTAAGTCGGTTTATTCTGTAAGAGCGAACAGGACTTTAGTACCAAGGTTGCGCAAAATAGGATTCTGAGAAGGAATCCAAAGGAGTATGTGGAAATTACTGGATAAGGGTATTGTCAAGGGCAAATCTATCGAAAGATGGAGGCGCAAAGTCACGGGCCTAAGGCAGCGTCAGGAGCTAAGGTAGCCGGACCGCCAATATGGCCTGTGTCTCTAATATGGATGTATTGCGCGTTCTTGTCATTTATCCGGGGTTCTGGTCTTGTGGTTTGCTTACCCATTGGGCCTGGATCCCGTTTTGTGATGATTTGGGACCGATATTTCCTTAGAATGGGGTGATTACCATGGCATCCTTAGATCTTTTGGGTAGGAGTGGGGATGTATTGCACAGGGCCCTGGGTGCGGAGAGTTTTCGATACCAAGTGAGGGCCCAGAACCTAGCCAATATTGATACTCCAGCATACAAACGGCAGGATGTGGAGTTCGAATCTTATCTCGCTGCGGAGTTAGAGAAAAAAGGTGGCTCGGTGGGTCTGAAGACGACCCATGCGCGGCACATCGGTGATGGCAAGGTAGGTGCCACCCCCCGCATCTTTACAGATGATACGTCTACCATGCGGTATGATGGCAACAATGTGGACATTGACCGTGAGATGGTGGCCTTGACCGAAACCGCTATTCGGTATCAAACCCTTGCCGAGCAGCTTACTAGACAGATTAGACAACTGCGGACTGTGATTAGCGAGAGAGTAGGCTAGTCTATATCTATCGCCGATGGGAGGCAGGGATATGGGAGTTTTCAATACTTTGCGCATCAGCGGTTCGGCATTGACTGCTGAACGCCTACGGATGGATACTATAGCCAACAATTTGGCCAATGTCACCAGCACGAGGACGGCTCATGGAGGGCCCTATCAACGGCAGGTTCCTGTTTTTGCATCGCGCACGGCGGAGCAACCCAATAAACTAGGTTTTCGCGGGGCTGGGGTACATGTGGTGGGTATCCACGTAGATCCATCTCCGGCGAGGTTGGTTTACGAGCCAAGTCACCCTGACGCTGATCCTGAAGGCTATGTGGCATATCCCAATGTGAACGTTGTGACTGAAATGGTGGACATGATCAGCGCTACTAGAGCCTATGAGGCCAATATCACTTTAATTAACTCATCCCGGAACATGGCCTTGAAAGCTTTGGAGATCGGCCGGGGCTAATCAAGTAACCAGTGTGTTTTGTGGGGTTTAATGTCGAGTCACGTCAGGTAAGAGGGTGGTAAAACATGAAAATTCCCGATTTGCCGAGCCAGCTCCCACTATCTCCTCGGAGCTATGGCCCTAGGCAACAGGAGCAGCATGTAGATTTTGCCGGCGTTTTGAGAAACATGCTTAGTTCTGCCGACAGCTTACAGAAGCAATCAGATGAGATCACCGAGGCCTTTGTCATTGGACAGGGCTCGGTGGAAATTCATGATGTTGTGTTGGCGGCAGAGAAAGCGCGCCTAGCCCTGGATTTGACAGTTGCTGTTCGCAACAAGCTGGTAGAGGCGTACCAGGAGATCATGCGGATGCAGATCTAAGTACGGCTATCTTTAGTCCATGGCAAGGTGGTAGAAGGATCTAACGCCGATAGGGATGGTGGCATGATTGAACGACTTTCTCTCTAACCTGAGGGGGCAGATCGCTGGAATATGGGCGGGGATGGATCGGGGTCGCCGCTGGCTGGTATTGGGATCAACAGGGGGAGTCCTTTTATTTTTGCTTTTCGGCATTATCTATATTACTAGGGTGGACTATGTGCCTGTTTTCACCCAAATGCAGACTGAAGATGCCGGGGAAGTAGTTGCTTACCTAAAGCAAGCTAGTATCCCTTTCCAGATTGGGCAGCAAGGCAGCGCGGTGCTAGTGCCCGAGGGGAAGGTCCATGAGATTAGGATGCAGTTGGCTAGTGAAGGCTTGCCCAGAGGGGGAGTTGTTGGCCTAGAGCTTTGGGACCACACATCTCTTACAGAAACGGATTTCGATAGACGGATTCGGCTTTTACGAGCTTTGCAGGGTGAACTGACCAGGACATTGATGGGCCTTGAGGCTATTGAGAACGCTCGGGTGCATATTGTCTTGCCAGAAAACAGCCTGTTTATAGAAGCCCAAAACCCTGCAACGGCCTCAATTTTTCTTGTCCTAAGGCGAGGCCGTGTTCTGCAAGAGGCTCAGATTCGCGGCATAGCACATTTGGTTGCCAGCAGTGTCGAAGGATTGCAGCCCGAGCATGTCACCATTATAGATAATCGCGGGAATGTTTTGTCTGACGCCCTGATCTCACCTGGGCAGATGAACAGTGGCCAGGTGTTGCAGCAGCTGGAGATTGAGCGCAGTTACGAAAATGCAGTGGAACGCAGTATTCAGGCCATGTTGGAACGGGTATTTGGCTTGGGCCGAGTCGTGGTGCGGGTGAAAGCGGAACTAGACTTCCATTATGAAGAGCTACGAGAGAAACGTAGCGAACCGGTGGCGGGCAGTAAAGGTGTTGTCATCAGTGAGGAAACCCGCAGTGAGACCTACCGAGGCACCGGAGGT
>DAIQRD010000034.1:0-11778 GCA_036786445.1 Bacillota bacterium | reverse complement strand
GGCCACTCCCGGCCCACCACCGGAGGTGCCGGTGGTGTGCCGGGAGTGGCCTCTAATGTGCCGGGCTATGTAGCCACCGGAGGTGCGCCTGGTGAATCTGAATATGAGAAACAGGAGATCACACGCAACTATGAAATCAGCGTGAGCGAGAAGTACCAAGTGAAGGCCCCCGGGGAGTTGCGCAAGTTGTCGGTGGCTGTATGGGTTGATGGCGAATTGGCTGAGGATGATCGTGAACAGTTGGTGACAATGGTGTCCTCCGCTGTCGGGCTGCGGCCCGAGCGGGGAGATGTCGTGCAGATTGGTAGCATGCCCTTTGCTGCAGACTTAGCAGCACCAGTGAGTGGTTCAGATGACATGACTAGACTAGGGCTTGGAGACTGGCGGTTGTTGATCCTTGTTCCCTTGCTTATCATATTGCTTCTTGTGGTTATGGCTAGGCGACGCAAGCCTGTTCCCGACGAGGGGATCGAATCGCTAGCAGCTGTGGCTGAGGAAGACGAAACTGAGATTCCAGATAGACCGCTTACTCCCGAGGAGCAGCAGCGCTTGCGGATTAGGCGTCAGGTGGAGCGGATGGCCGAGGAGGATCCGGAAGGCCTATCTAGATTGCTGCGGGCATGGATGACAGAGGACTAGATGCTTGCGGAGATGGAGCAGTAACTATGGTGGGGGCTTGGGTGAATGTCCATGAGGATGTCCGATCTAACGGGGAAGCAAAAGGCCGCGGTCCTGCTGGTAAGTCTAGGGCCGGATGTATCCGCTCGGGTTTTCAAGCATCTGAGGGAAGATGAGATTGAGGATCTGACTCTGGAGATAGCTGCTTTGCGGAGGGTGGAACCAGAGGATAAAGACAAGGTCTTGGCGGAATTCCACGAACTATGCTTAGCTAGTGAGTACATATCTCAAGGCGGGATCGAATACGCCAAGGAAGTGCTGGAGAAAGCACTTGGCCTAGACCGGGCCCATGAGGTGATCGCCCGTTTGACGGCCTCGTTGCAGGTTAGACCGTTTGATTTCGCCCGCAAAGCCGACCCCAGTCAACTGCTGGGTTTCATTCAAAATGAGCATCCCCAGACTATAGCTTTGATCATGGCGTACTTGCAGCCGGAACAGGCAGGGATTATCCTTTCGGCTCTGCCTGCGGAAAGGCAAGCAGATGTTGCCCGTCGCCTAGCTACTTTAGACCGAACGAGCCCTGATGTCTTAAGGGAGATTGAAAACACCTTAGAGAGAAAACTATCATCCTTCATGATCCAGGATTTTACGGCGGCTGGTGGGGTGGAGTCCACGGTGGAAGTCCTCAATCGGGTGGATAGGGTGACTGAGCGAACTATCATGGACACCCTCGAAGAAGAAGATCCAGAACTAGCCGATGAAATCCGTAAACGCATGTTCATGTTCGAGGATATTGTCAAGCTAGATGACAGGGCTATTCAGCAAGTGATCAGAGAGGTTGATACTAGAGACTGGGCTCTGGCCCTAAAGACCGTTAGCGAGGAAGTGGCCAGCGCCATCTATAGAAATATGTCTACGCGAGCCGGCGATATGTTGAAAGAAGACATTGAATACATGGGTCCCGTAAGGCTAAGGGACGTGGAAGAAGCGCAACAAAGAATCGTCTCTACCATCCGGCGTCTGGAAGAAACCGGTGAGATCATCATCTCCCGGGGTGGGGAGGACGAAATAGTTGTCTAGGATTATTAAGGCCAGTTTCCAGCCTATTATAGGAACCAATGACTATGCTGATGAGGAAAAGCATCAGCCGTTTCTACCGCCATTGGAGCCAAAGACCAACGGGCAAAGTAGGCCTGCAGCCGCTATCGTCGATGCTGCAGTGGTAATCAGTACTGCTCACGCTAGGGCAACTGAATTGCTCCGGCAAGCAGAAGATCGAGCTGTGGAATTGATGGTTGCTGCCGAAGAACAGGCAGCTGCTTTGCGGGCAGATGCTCGTGAGGCTGGCTTTGCGGCGGGACAGGAAGCAGGATATAAGGAAGGCTATGCTGCTGGTCACAGGGAAGGGGCGGCTGCTATCCGGGAGGAGCTGCAAAGAGAAAAGGCCGCCATTTTTGACATTGTGGGGGAATGCCAACAGATCCGTAGCCGCACCATTGCCCAAGCGGAGAGAGATGTGGTGGTGCTGAGCCTCGCCATTGCAGAGAAGATCATCAAGAAGCACGTACAGAATGCCCCGGAAGAAACAAGCTATGTAGTGCAGGAAGTGGTGGAGCGACTGCAGCAAACCGATGAGGGCGTCATTAGGGTGCATCCTAGTGTATTGAAATCACTAGGTCAGTCTAGAACACAAGACGGCGGTCGAAAAGGGGATGAATTCGCCGGATTTGAGCTAGTGGGGGATACCAGTATAGCGCCTGGTGGTTGTCTAGTGGAAACCGAGTTTGGCAGACTAGATGCCCGGCTGGAAACTCGGATGATGAATCTAAGTCAGGCATTGCTTCAATCGCTTGAAGGAGATGGCCCATGACATATTCCTTCCCGTTGGAGAAGTATTTGAAGGCAGTAGCGCGAGCTCCGGATGTAACGGAATATGGAGAAGTGACCCAGGTAATTGGCCTTACCATTGAGGCCAACGGTCCTCGGGCGCGATTGGGAGAGATTTGCCAGGTATTTACCGATCCTGAGCAGAGCATCCCCGCAGAGGTAGTAGGTTTTCGGGACCGGCGTCTGATTCTAATGCCTTTGGGGCATATAGCAGGAGTCGGCCCCGGCAGTATGGTACGGGCTACTCGTCGTTTACCAATGGCAGAGGTGGGTCATTGCTTACTGGGGAGAATACTAGACGGTCTAGGAAAACCCATGGACGGTCAGGGTCCCCTCAATTGTACTTGTCGATATCCACTGAACAACCAGCCGCCTGATCCCTTAGAGCGGCAACGAATCAAGGAACCACTATCTGTGGGTGTCAGAGCCATTGATGGTCTGCTGACCTGTGGCAAGGGGCAGCGTATTGGGATCTTCTCCGGGAGCGGTGTTGGCAAGAGTACACTGTTGGGCATGATGGCCCGCAACACGGCTGCCGATGTGAATGTGATTGCTTTAGTGGGTGAGCGGGGGCGAGAGGTACGGGAATTCGTTGAACGGGATTTGGGGCCCGAGGGCCTTGCCCGTTCAGTAGTGGTGGTGGCTACCTCAGATCAACCGGCCCTGATTCGCCTTAAAGGAGCTCATACTGCTACTGCCATAGCCGAATACTTTAGGGATGAAGGTCTAGATGTGCTTTTCATGATGGATTCGGTCAGTCGTTTTGCCGCCGCGCAAAGGGAGATCGGTTTAGCAGTGGGCGAACCGCCGGCCACAAGGGGATATCCCCCCTCAGTCTTTGCACTTTTGCCTCGCCTTCTGGAACGAACCGGCCCTGGTAAAGAGGGGACCATTACTGCTTTTTATACTGTCTTGGTCGAAGGTGATGATATGAACGAACCGGTGGCTGATACAGTGCGGGGCATTTTGGATGGGCATGTAGTTCTGACTAGACAGTTGGCCGACAAAGGCCACTATCCCGCCATTGATGTATTGGCTAGTGTTAGCCGAGTTATGCCGGAAGTAATACCTCGATCACATCAGCAAGCTGCAGTGAAAATCAAGGAAATCCTGGCGACATTCCGAGAGATGGAGGATTTAATCAATATTGGGGCGTATAGGACTGGTAGCAACTCGAAAGTGGATCGGTCCATAAGACTCATGGCTCCCATAGAGGATTTCCTTCGACAGGAAGTTGACGAGAGAACAGCATTGGATATTGCCCGTGAACAGCTCTTGGAACTAGTCTCCATGTAGCTTGCTAATGTAAATACCTGGGGGAGAGAATGTGGGTCTGCATTTCCAGTTTAGTCTCCAAAAAGTACTCGATTTGCGAAGCCGACTTGAACAAGAGGCCGCCGTCGAACTCAGCCGCCTGCAGACAGTGGTGGCAGAAGCCAAGGGCAAGCTCGCCAGCCAGGAGATCCAACGGAGAGCGCAGTTACATGCTTGGCGTGATGGCATTCAAGGCGAGTTGGATATTTCCAAGCTGGGAATGCATCAGCGAAGGTTAGTCGCATTGGATGAGATCATAGCCCAACAGCAGACCCTTATCAAAGAATTGCAGATAGCCGCAGAGCAGCAAAGAGCTGAGTATCTCGCTGCACGACGTAAGCGAAAGACCTTAGAAAAGCTTCGGGAAAGCGAATGGGCCAAGTTCCAGCAGGAGCTATTGGGTAAGGAGCAACGGGAACTAGATGATGTCGCCAGCACTAGATTCATCCGGCGGGAGGTCTTGACCTCGTGAAGAAGTGGATTCTTGTAATCATATTATTGCTCATATCCCTTGGATTTGCTGCTGTGATGTTGCACGCCACAGGAGTGGTTGATCTCCAGAACTTGGTTGTTCAACAGATCGAGGCAGTGCCGGCTGTGGCACCTCACCTAGAGACCTATCGCGCGGGTCAAGCTGTGGAAATGGAGATTGCTGAGGCCCAAGCTGAGATTGAAAGGGAGAGGGGAGAGCTCTTCCAGAGACGATTGGAGCTCGATACTAGGGCGGAAGCTTTGGCAGCTAGGGAGAAGCAGCTCAGCAAATCCTATAGTGAGCTAGAAGAGGCCAAACAAGAGTTGCTCTCTCTACAGACTGAGATCGATATGGCCAAAACAGGATTACTGGAACTCGATAGGTTGCGCTCCATCTACGGGGAAATGAAGAGCAAGGATGCAGCTACCATAATGAGCCAATTGCGCCCCGAGATGATTGCTTTTATCTTGGCGGAAATGGAGCCAGAAGTGGCTGGCAGCATCCTTTCGGGTCTAGATCCCAAACTGGCAGCTGAGATCACTCGCATGGCCCTGACCAACAAGAAATAACTAGGCAACAGGGGCATCAAGCCCTTGATGTATAGAGAAATGCACCGGCCTGTCCGGTGATCGAAAAGCGAAAGGAGGTGATGAAAGATGGCAATAGACTTAATGCTACATGTCATGGGTAATGGGTCAGCTGAAGGAGCACTAGACCTGCTAGGCGCCAAAACAGCTCGAGATAGTGGTGTTGTATATCCCTTTGCCACGGAGCTTAGTAAAGCAAACCAGAGAATGGGAGGCAAAGGGGAGGTCGAGCTCCTGCCCAGTGAGGCTGCAATGAAAAAGCCAGAATCGGTGAATGACGAGGACATGGATCAACCAGACGAATTGGTTTGTCTTCCCCAACTCATGCCCTTGGTTATAGAGGATAACTTGGCAGATGGGGACTGTGGGAGCGTGAGTGAACCCATTTCCCCTATTGGGGAAGTTGAGTGTGAGAATGCAGGCCCCATTGGGGAAACACCACAGGCTGATGGCTTGGTTTCGCCCAATGTAATCCCTGAGGCCCTGCAAATGGGTGTTGATGCAATGGCGACCCCGTTGAGTGATGTGATGACACCTGATATTGCACTGCCCAAGGGGCTTACACCAACCTCTACAAAAGCTGCTCCCGGTCGGCCTGCGGCCGATAGGCTCAGCAGTGTTGAGCCAAAGAGCCGACCCGAGATAGTAGCCAGTGTCCCTAGGGTGGCAAGCAAAATCTCTCCACCTGGTAACACTGCTTTTGATGCTGCGCCTCTGGATGTCGATGAGCTTCTGCACTCTGCCGAAAGCTCTAGCCCGTGGTTATTATTTGGTCTAGGTGAGGGAGAATTCGCTGGTAGCGCGGGGCAAACCCCTTGGGGAGATCTCTTTCTCCATGGAAGAACAGGTATCCCAGAAGAGGCTTCGCCTGGAGTGAACCTCAGCAGAGCTTCCGAGAGTGTTGTATCCGCCCAATCTAGCGAGGGAGAATCAGACAGTGGAATACCAGCGCCAGCCTTGAACATGGCTGAGCATTGGGGCCACGCTGTAGGTGAGAAGGCGGATGTGACCACTTCTGATGAGCTATGGGGGCAAGTGGTGGAGGGCGGCCAAAGGGAATCAGAGATGCTCACAGCCGAGGTGGCAACGCCGTCTGTGGCAATAGAGCTAGAAGCACCCATGGTCGTTTCCCAAGCAAGCCAGGTGGTGGACGTAGCAGTAGATGGGAATCCGCGGGCTTTAGCTAGTTCTACCGAAGCTCCCGAAGCTGAGTATTACCAAGAAGCGATACCTATCACTGATGGTGCCCGCTTTCCTCAGAGCCCTGGAACCCAACCCGGGGTAGTGGTGCCAGGAAAAGCGTCCATGGAAACAGATGATTTAGCTATAGAGCCAGACAATCCGGCTACAGAACGCCATGGGGTAGTGGGTCAAAGACCGATTGCTCCATCACAGGATGCAGGCGGTAAGCCACCGGCAGCGATTTCACCAGGGAATCTCAGCGATAGTAGAGACTTCCTGGGGGGCGATGGGTCCTCTGAGAACACTGATAGTACCGCCTTGACTCCATCCGAGGTGTCAGTCGCCGACGGAGGTGGGGAGGAGACAGGTAAGCTGCTAGAGGTGGAGAGAGTCCCTATTAGTGAAGGAAAACCCAAGCTGCAAGAGACACAATCCGCGGTGGGTAGCCATGCAACCACAGATGGGGAATTGGAGCTTACTCGCGGAGCTGATCCCGATGGGCAGTCTGTTCAGCGGGCTACTGTGACTCCTAGGCAATTGATAGACCAGATAGTCCAGACGGTAGAACTCGATGTCACAGGTGAATATGGAGAGGTTCGTCTGCAGCTAAAGCCAGAACATTTAGGTGAGTTGCAGGTGAAAGTTGCGACAAACAATGGGGTAATATCAGCTACCTTCATCGCGGAAAGCCATACTGTGAAGAGCCTCATTGAGGCAGGCTTGTCACAGCTTAAGGAACAACTCACGCAGCAGGGTTTGCATATCCAAGATGTGTCTGTGCAGGTAGGTGGTGATTCTCCAGGTAGACAATCCTATCCGGGGGGACATGAACCAGGATGGGCGGGCGGCTGGCCTGTTAGAAGCATCGGTATCAATCAACCAAAGGTTGTTTCATTGGGGCAGCGGCATTGGGGAGGCACTATCGATTTTCGGGCCTAGTTGGATCAACTGACGCTTGACGGGAGGTGAAGTTATGTACGTAACAAAGTCCGGAACGTCCCAGTACACCAGTGGTGGCCAAAAGACCGCCGATGAACGCAATGTACTGGGTAAAGATGATTTCCTTCGGCTTCTGACTACCCAGCTGAAGTATCAAGATCCCATGAATCCGGTGCAAGATCAGGATTTTATTGCCCAATTGGCTCAGTTTACTGCTCTAGAGCAGACTCAGAACCTAGCTCAGACCATGGAGCTCTTTGTAAAGAGCCAGGAACAAATGGGTCTCATTGGGCAGGCTACTAGCCTTTTAGGCAAAGAAGTCATTGTAGCCCGAGCCGATACCGATGAAGTGATCACCGGACAGGTGACTGCAGTCCAGTTTGTCGATGGAGTACCGCGACTGATGGTGGATGGCGAGGTCTTCTTTCTGTGGGAGGTACAGGCAATCAAGACATCATCTAGCTAGCCTAGCTAGCAATGCCTAGAAGTAGAGGAAGAGGTGGTGGCTATGACCAATAAATTGCCGGGGCTGCATCGACCTATAAGAGGGCTTGACTCAAGGCAGGCAATGCCACAGAAAACGGCCCATGGCCAGAACTTCCAGGATATCCTGGAAAGCAAACTGCAAGAACCCAAACTGAAGTTCTCAGCCCATGCTGAAGCAAGGATGAGGCTCCGCAATGTGGATTTGGGATCAGCGCAGCTAGCCAAGTTGCAGGATGCGGTTGATAAAGCGAAGGCTAAGGGTGCCAGAGAATCCCTGATTATCATGGAAGGCAATGTGTTCGTGGTGAGTGTAAAGAATGGCACGGTGATTACCGTAGTCGATGGGGCTTCGGCCAGAGAAAATGTATTCACACAGATTGATAGCGCTGTGTTGACAGATTGACCTAAACTAACGTGACATTGTTCCCGGAGAATAGAGAAAGAGGCTGGACCGGAGGGGAGCCTCTGGAGCTGCCGAGCGATGGAAGCAGTTCCTATCCGGGGTATGCAAAGGAGTTGAAGGAACCATGATGCGATCCCTTTTTTCCGGTGTATCGGCTTTAAAAAATCATCAAGTTCGAATGGATGTCATTGGCAACAACATAGCCAATGTAAATACCGTTGGGTTCAAAAGCAGTCGTGTCACTTTCCGAGATACCTTGAGTCAGACATTGCGGGCTGCCAGCAGTCCCCAGGGGGGGCGGGGTGGTGTAAACCCCATGCAGGTTGGTCTAGGTATGGCTCTAGGATCAATTCAAACAAACCAAACTCAAGGAAGTCCGGAAATGACTGGGCGGCAAACAGATATGGCCATCGAAGGGAATGGCTTTTTCGTCCTCTCTGATGGGCCACGGAGATTCTACACCAGAGCCGGCCTATTCGATGTCGACGGAGATGGCTCGTTGATTAGTAGTGTCAATGGCATGAAAGTCATGGGTTGGAGGGCGGCTACTGGTCAGATTGATATTGACCAGCCCATGGAAGCCTTGCTTATACCCATGGGAAAGACCATCAATCCCATAGCCACTACCACCATCAAGTTCGGAGGCAACCTGGACTCCAGGATAGCGGCGGGCGAGTCAGTGACCCAGACAGTGGAGGTATTTGATTCACTGGGTGACACACATTCGGTGAATTTGACCTTCACCAAGACCGATACAGGTAGCAACACTTGGTCATGGACGGCGAGCGGGGGCAGCGGGACTGTCGCAGGTGGATCCGGTACGATTATGTTCGACACCAGCGGGAACATGATCAACGCAACGGGTCCAGCTTTTCAGTTCACCCCGCCAGGAGCCAACTCAGTCAGCATCACGCCAGATTTCACTGGTGTGGTACAAAATGCCGCTGAGGGGACCTTGGTGTTTAAGAGCCAGGATGGCTATCCTCAGGGTACACTGGTTGGTTATAGTGTGGATGATTCCGGTGTGATCATTGGAGAGTATTCCAATGGCCTGACAGAGAATCTGGCACAGATTGCTACGGCTGTATTTAGCAATCCCAATGGACTCTTGCGAGCAGGAGATACAACCTTTACTGTATCAGCGAACTCGGGAGAGCCAGAGGTGGGACAGCCGGGTAACGGTGCCAATGGCAAACTAACACCGGGTGCTCTGGAGATGAGCAACGTAGATCTGTCTCAAGAGTTCACCGACATGATTATCACGCAGAGGGGTTTCCAGGCTAACTCGCGGATTATCACGACTTCTGACGAGATGTTGCAAGAGCTGGTGAATCTCAAGCGCTAGTAGTGGTACTTGGGATGACCTAGGAGTGTTCTGCCGGGAAGGTGTCTAGATTGCCTTCCCGGCAACCGCCACATTAGAATGTGCCATTTTGATTAATCACGCCTGAATTGGCGGTGTACATACACCGGTAGAACTCGCATCAGAGAGGGGGCGCGGGCGGCGGATTTAATATCGCCTGAAGCTTATGGATATATCAACAGTTATCGGGATCGTCGCGGGGACTGCACTGTTAGTGGCTGCCATCGCTGCAGACGGAAGTTTGCTGGGTTTCTGGAATGTACCTTCTTTGCTGGTTGTGATAGGGGGTACAGTGGCTGCTACATTGGTCAACCATTCTCTCTCCGATGTGACCAGAGTAATGGGTATGGTAAGGGTGGCTTTCACCCGGCAGGCCTATTCCGGTATTGGACTTATCAATCAACTGGTGGCTTTAGCCGAAAAGGCTAGGCGTGAGGGTCTCCTTGCCATGGAAGAGGAAGCTGCCCAGATTGAAGACGCTTTTCTTAAGAAGGGTATCCAGCTTATTGTCGATGGAACTGACCCTGATTTGGTCAGGAGTGTGCTGGAAATAGAGCTCGCTTTCCAGGAAGAGCGCCATCGAGCCGGGCAGGGTATCTTTGAAGATATGGGAGCCTATGCGCCAGCTTTTGGCATGATCGGGACACTTATTGGACTAATCAATATGCTGGCGGACATCGATGATGCCGATAAGATCGCACCAGGCATGGCTCTGGCCCTGATCACCACTTTGTATGGATCGGTATTGGCCAATCTAGTCTTCTTGCCTTTAGCAGGCAAACTCCGTAGTCGCAGTAATGAAGAGGTGCTGTACCGACAGATCATGCTGGAGGGTATCCTATCCATTCAGGCTGGGGAAAACCCCCGCCTAGTTGAAGAGAAATTGACAGCTTTCCTATCGCCACAGCAGCGCAATCGCAGTCAAGTACGAACCAGAGGTCGAGAAGAGGCGCAGATGGCTCCAGGGGCGGTGGAAACCAATGTCTAATTTCCGGCGTCGGCCGCAACCAGAAAAACGGGGCGCCCCTGCATGGATGACCACCTACGCAGACATGGTCACGCTGTTGCTTACATTCTTCGTGTTGCTGTATTCCTTTTCTACAGTGGATGTGCAGAAGTTCCGGGCCATTATGGCGGCATTTCAGGGAACTCTGGGAGTGCTAGATGGTGGGAAAATCGTCACCACCACATCATCTGTCAACGATGCCGCCCTGGATATGGACTCGGCTTTTGATCTATCGCAAAGGAATGTAGAACAGATACAGGCGTTGATGGAGCAGATGCAGGCTTTAGTAGCTGCTGGTCAACTACCAGGTACTGTGGAACTCCTTCACGAGGAACGGGGCCTAGTTGTGCGGTTCGCTGATCGGGCATTCTTTGATCTTGGTAAAGCAGATATACGGCCCAATGCTCAGCCAGTTTTGGACCAGATAGCTGAAGTCCTGCGTCCCTTGGCCAATCATGTGCGGGTGGAAGGTCATACAGATACCTTGCCCATTAATACGGAGCGTTTCCCTTCTAATTGGGAATTGTCTACTGCCCGCGCGACTAGCGTAATACGCTTTCTGATAGAGGAAAAACAAATGAGCCCAGAGAGGCTTTCAGCTGCTGGTTATGGTCAGTATCGGCCGGTGGATACCAACGATACAATGGAGGGGCGAGCCCGTAATCGACGAGTGGACTTGGTGATCATGCACCTAGGGTTATCCTACACTGAACCAGGCGTTAGCCAGAAATGGGACAAACCTATAGAGGATACGGAGCAAGCTGCCCATGGCCTGGATGAGTCACAAGATTAAGGCACTAGGGGTGTAAAGCTGTTGGGAGGGCATCTGCTGTGAGGAAAATCGAGATGGACCTAAAGGTAATCATTCTAGCCATTTCTTTGGTGATCGTTGCCGCCGTAGGCAGCGCGTATGTAACCTTTCTAGTTTTTTCCAAGACTACTCCAGGAGCCGTAGTAGCCTCGGAGCAAAGAGCTACGAGGAATAGTGAGTTTGGCCCGGTGCACAAAGTGGGTGACTTTACAGTCAATCTCATGGTCCCCCAGGGGTTTTCTCCTCGCTTTGTCCGCTGTGGTCTGGTGTTGGAAGTCAATGACAAGCAATGTATCCCTGAACTGACACGACGGGAACCCCAGATCAGGGATGTCGTGATCAGTATATTGCGCACCAAGACCCAGGAGGACATTGCGGGAGCAGCAGGCATGGAGAAACTCCGTGGGGAATTGGGTAACGCTATCACGGAGCTCTTGCCAGCAGGTGGTATAGCTAATGTCTACTTCACAGAATTGGTGGTGCAATAGGCATGGTAGGGGAGGTGGCCAACCATGGTAAGATCGGCACTGGTGCAGCCTGAAGGAAGCGAACACTTAATAACCCAAAAGCAGGTGATGCGGGATAGAGATGTCGCAGTCTTCAACGAGCTAGCTAAGGCAGTGACTATGGCAGCAGAGCCGTGGCTGCGGGAGATCCTGCGGAGAGAGGTGCTGGCTGATACATCTAGCTTGCGGTTTCTGTCCTTGACC
>DAIQRD010000172.1:0-2708 GCA_036786445.1 Bacillota bacterium | reverse complement strand
GAAACCCATGAGTGGGCAAGGGTAGATGAGGATGGCATCGTTGTGGGCGTAAGCCAGCATGCCCAAGAGGAGATGGGAGATATCGTTTTTGCAGATCTCCCGGTCGTTGGCGCCGAATATGAAAAGGGAGAGAGCATGGCCGTGATTGAATCGGTCAAAGCTGTTTCCGATATATATGCGCCGATAGGGGGCACAATCGTGGCAGTAAATGAATCCCTCAACGATAGGCCCGAGTTGATCAATGAGGACTGCTATGGCGAGGGATGGATGGTGAAGTTTGCTCCTTCCGACAAAGAAGAATTAAAGACACTACTGACCGCTACGGAATATGAGGCTCAAACGGAAGCATAAGCTAGCTGGAAAACGGAAAAGCAGACTGGGTGTACCATGATGATTGGAACAATATGCCAATAAGGAGCGAAGGAGCCTATGGGTTATCCTTATCTACCCTTAACCCCGGCGGAGAGGCAGGAAATGCTATCCGCCGTAGGAGCCACTTCCATAGCGGATCTCTTTTCCGATATTCCCCGGGAAATACTGCTGCGGGATGATCTCCATCTACCACAGCCCTTCAGTGAAAGTGAACTGGTGCGTCATGTTAGGGAGTTAGCAAGCCGCAACATGTCTCTTGATACCCATGCCTCTTTTTTGGGGGCAGGCGTTTATCAACATCTAGTTCCCAGCGCGGTGTACCATCTGGCTAATCGGGCTGAGTTCGTCACAGCCTATACGCCTTATCAAGCTGAAATCAGTCAGGGAGTCCTACAGGCTGTTTTTGAGTATCAGACACTAATTTGCCAGCTCACGGCCATGGATGTGGCCAATGCCTCTTTGTATGACGGAGCCACTGGTTTGGCAGAAGCGGCCCTTATGGCCGTGGCAATAACCGGGGGCAGTCGGGTTGTCACTTTTGGCAGTCTGCACCCCGACTATCGGATGGTTGTCGAAACATATCTCCAAGCTATCGATGCTGAGCTGATTGTTGTTCCCGCCGAAAAAGGATTGGCAGATGTGGCAGCACTCAAGCCACTTTTGGGGAAGAAAACTGCTGCAGTTTTGGTGCAGCAGCCCAATTTCTTTGGTTTACTAGAGTCAGTTGATGAGATTGGTGCTCTAGTACAGGGAACTCCCACCTTGCTAGTTGCCTGTGTCAACCCGATATCCTTGGGCATTTTGGAACCGCCAGCGAAATACGGAGCCGATATTGTTGTCGGTGATGGGCAGCCCTTAGGCAACCCCACCGCTTTTGGTGGCCCGAGCTTTGGTTTCATGGCGGTCCGGCAGAAATATATCAGAAGAATGCCTGGGCGGATTGTAGGAGAAACCCAAGATGCAGAAGGGAATCGTGGCTTCGTTTTGACTTTGCAGACTAGGGAGCAGCATATTCGTCGGCAGCGTGCCACATCAAACATTTGTACGAACGCCGCCCATTCTGCCTTGATTGGGACCATATATTTGGCACTGCTGGGCAAAGCAGGTCTCAGGGATGTAGCCATCCAGTGTGCCCAAAAGGCCCACTTTACTGCTGAGCGGATCTGCGCCTTACCTGGATGGGAGATGCTCTTTGATGGGCCTTTCTACCACGAGTTTGCGGTGAAAGCGCCTGTGCATTGGTCTAAGGTAAATACCGCGCTTCTCAAAGAGGGGATTATCGGCGGGCTCCCCTTGTCGAGAGTTTACCCGGAGCGAAAGGACTGGGAGAATGCTATGCTGTTTTGCGTCACCGAAGCCAGGACTGCCGGTGAGATCGAGCATCTCCTCCAAGTACTAAAGGGGGTGAAATAATGGGGCTCAATCAGAAGTTCCCACTGTTGATGGAATTGGGTGCTCCGGGAAGACGGGCTTATTATCTGCCGGACTTAGATGTGCCGGCTAAAGCTGTTGCGGAGTTGATCCCTGCCACTTTCTTGCGCCAGGACTCAGCCCCGCTGCCGGAATTGAGTGAGCTAGAGGTAGTCAGGCACTATACTGGCTTATCCCGGCGTAACCACGGTGTTGACGTGGGATTTTACCCTCTCGGGTCATGCACCATGAAATACAATCCGAAAGTCAATGAAGATCTGGCCTTTCTTCCCGGGTTTGCCTGCCTACATCCCTATCAGCCCGATGAGACTGTGCAAGGGGCCCTCCAATTGATGTACGAATTGGAGCAAGATCTTTGTGAAATCGCTGGACTAGACCGAGCCACTTTGACTCCGGCTGCCGGAGCCCATGGTGAATTGACTGGCCTGATGCTAATCAAGGCCTATCACCAGGCGCGGGGAGAAGGCCACAGAGATGAGATGATCGTTCCTGATGCCGCCCATGGGACCAATCCAGCTAGTGCCGCTATGTGTGGCTATAAGATAATCGAAGTACCTTCCAATGCTCGGGGAGGGGTCAGTGTTGAACATCTAAAAGGCCTTATCGGTCCCAAGACCGCTGGCTTGATGCTTACCAATCCCAACACCCTTGGGCTCTTTGATGAGGACATTCTAACCATCAGTGAGCTAGTCCATGCCGCTGGAGGATTGCTCTATTACGATGGCGCCAATGCCAACGCCATTTTGGGCAAGTGTCGCCCCGGTGATATGGGGTTCGATGTCGTGCATTTCAATATACACAAGACATTCTCCACTCCCCATGGTGGAGGCGGACCTGGATCAGGTCCCATAGCGGTGCGGGATATGTTGGTGCCGTTTTTACCGACACCCATGGTAGAGAGGGGC
>DAIQRD010000171.1:0-2717 GCA_036786445.1 Bacillota bacterium | reverse complement strand
CCTAGATCAGCCGATACTCTCCCCTGGTAAAGCTCTCGGCAATTGCGCATTTCACCCAGACCTCGACAACTAGGGCAAACGCTGCAATCACTTCGTCCGCAGAGGGGGCAGTCCACCTTCTCTAGCCCCTGACTTTCACCACAGCGACGGCACACGCCATAGCCCTGCAGAGGCGATGCAACCCCGGGCCATATCTCAATTTGGCCATCTAGAGCCAAAGACTGCAAAGTATCCCGAAGCGGGTACGGATTCACCTTGATTATCTGGTTGGCTGCCGATTGAATTTCATCATATGTAAGCATCCTTCCCCACAGAACTTGAGCCACAGGGTCCAAGAAATCTTGAGGGATAGAGTGTCTGGACAAGGTCGCTAGGTCAATAGTTTTGACCGAAACCTGCCTCCCTCTATGGAAGCCGCGCCTTTGCAGTTCTCCCCCAATAATGTGGCGCCATAGCTTAAGCCATGGGGAAAAATCGCCCTTCCCGGCAAAAGGGTAAATTCTCTTGATAAAAGGTAGTCGAGATATTAGGGGTAGTCGGGACCATGGGAGAAAGCGGGTGCCTTTGGCAGAAGCCCCTGAAGAGCCACACTCCACAGGACTTGGGTCTTTCCAAGCCGCCATGGTGGCAACGGCTATATCGATGGGTAGGGGCACATTTGCGACAAAAAGCCGATCATACCCCCGGGGAGCTAGATGGGCCCCATCTACATAGGGGTCATGGGTAAAACCGAAATGGAGTTCCTCTGTGTTCCAGGCAGTGTAAAGATAATATGCTACCAATTGTTTTGCCGATGGGTCTACAGACTATATACAACAAGGCACGGTGATCTCCTACTACGTTGTTCTCCCACTGCCACGTTAATCGCCTTCTACCATAGCAACCTACTGTTGACTGGAGGCAGTTAGCCTTTCCACTAATCCGGTATAGCGTTCCTTAGCTCGCGCTTGACGCACATAGACAGCAAGGGCTCGTTTCTCTCCTACTAGGACCACCAATTGCTTGGCTCTGGTGATAGCAGTATATAGTAGGTTTCGATTCATTAGGGTGGGCAAAGTCCACACCAAAGGCATGACTACTATGGGATATTCGCTTCCCTGGCTCTTGTGCACTGAGATAGCATAGGATAGCTCCAATTGGTCCCAATCACTTCTCTGGTAGGATATATAGCGGGCACCTTCAGCATCAGTGAACTCTACCACCAGTTCCTGATTTTCTCTATCCAGGGAGATTACTCGACCCATGTCTCCATTGAATACCTGTTTATCATAGTCGTTTTCCGTCTGCATAATCTTATCTCCCACCCGAAAAACCGACTCCCCGAAGCTAAGCTGCTCTTTGCCAGGGGAAGGTGGGTTCAAGGCCTCCTGGAGATGCTTGTTCAGTATTTCTGTTCCAACCCTAGTGCGCCTAATAGGCGACAATACCTGAATATCCTCCCACGGATCGACTCCGTAGTGGGCTGGCAGTCGTTCCTTAACCAACTTCACCACCAAAGCCGTCACCTGTTCTGCCTCTTTTTCTTCAATGACGAAAAAATCCCCTTGGGCGAGATTGAGCCGGGGGAATTCCCCTTGGTTGATCTTGTGGGCATTGGTCACAATCAGGCTACTTTGGGCTTGACGAAATACCTCGGTGAGGCGCACATTGGGCACTGTGCCAGCTTCCAGCATGTCACCTAAGGGCTGACCAGGCCCCACCGGTGGCAACTGATCTGCGTCTCCCACTAGAATCAGTCTGGTTTCCGAAGAAATAGCTGCCAAGAGGTGATAGAACAACCGTAGATCTACCATGGAGACTTCGTCCACGATGATGACATCAGCTTTGAGGGGGTTTTCGGCATTGCGCCGGAAATGAAGACCCATATCTGCCTCATAGCCGAACTCCAGCAAACGGTGGATGGTCTGGGCTGGGCGCCCAGTGGTCTCCGCTAAGCGCTTAGCTGCTCGCCCGGTGGGTGAGGCCAAAAGAGCTTTCCAACCCCAGGCAGCATACATCTCTAGAATCACTCGCACAATAGTCGTTTTCCCTGTTCCCGGCCCCCCTGTGATAATCAGTAAGGGGCTCTGGCAGGCCTGGAGTACAGCCTCCCGCTGTTGGGATGCTAGCTGAATACCAGTCTTCTCTTCCATCTCCTCAAGCAAGGTTATGAGATCTAAAGGCAGTCTATCTTGGGGATTAGCTAGTTTGGACCACTCTTGTAGGCGCTGAGCCACTGCTACTTCCATTGCCTGCATAAGGGGCAGATACACTACCTCTACACCACCAACGATATCAAGTTTGATAGCCTCACCGTCAATTAGGGTACAAAGCTCTTGGGCAATCAGATGAGCAGACACTGCCAGAATCTCATTGGCTCTGTCCACCAAATAGTCCCGAGGCACGCAGACATGACCTTCTTCCAGGCTTTGCTCTAAGGTATACTTGATCCCGGCTCTGACCCGCTCCGGAGCCTCCGGGGCTATACCCAGATTACTGGCAATACCATCGGCAATGCGAAAACCGATTCCACTGACTTCATCGGCTAATCGATAGGGGTTTTGCTGTAGTATAGCTATAGCGTCTTGACGGTAATGGCGGTAGATCCGATTGGCATAGGCGGGACTGATGCCATTTCCCTGCAAGAACACCATGACATTCTGAATATCCTCTTGCAGGGCCAGGCCCGCTCTAATGGCCTTGGCCTTCACCGGGCCAATCCCCTCTACCTCCTGAAG
>DAIQRD010000033.1:19504-20684 GCA_036786445.1 Bacillota bacterium | reverse complement strand
GCTAAAGCGTAATTATCGTTTGCGTTTAGTTTAGGTTCCCATGCCTCGCTAAACAGTGGGAACCTAAACTAAACGCAAACGATAATTACGCTTTAGCTGCTGCTTAGCAGCGGCTACACTCTACCTTTCTGTGCCTACCGGCGAGGATAGGGTGTCATACTGTAGGCTACCGCTCTGGAGATGCTCATAACTAGAGGGGGAAACCTGATGAGCTAGTCGCTGCCTAATCCTGCCCTTTGGGGTCAGGCAGAGGCGAATGTTAAACAAGGGCTACGCTCGTAGAAGGCATTGTGGCTCCACTTGTGGACAGCGGTGCAACTCCGCTCACCTCCACCATAACCATAGACTAAAGCGGGAGGCCATGGCCTCCCGCTTTACGTTTGTCCGAATATCTCTATTACCTATAAACAAGCTTAGCTTTGCGCCCGCGCAATCCCTGAGCGAGACACCCGAATCTCAACCTTGTCGGCTATCTTTAGGGTGAGTTCATCGTCTTTAATAGTGGTAATCTCTCCATGGATCCCACCAACGGTGACCACCTTGTCTCCTCTCTTGAGGGCATTCAGCATATTCTGCCGTTCCTTCTGCTGCTTTTGCTGCGGCCGGATAAGAAAAAGGTAGAACACCGCTAGCATGATAATGAAGGGCATAAAGAGCGCAAACACGCTCCCCTGTTGCTCCGCCGCAGCTGTCAAGAACACCATTTGAGATTCCTCCTTTCCCTTCGCATACACTGGATATCAGTAATAACTTCCCGGTCCTAGCTTACATTCCTGCATACACCCTCCAATTCCAACGGTGATTATTGCCCTTGGTCATATTGCTCCATGAAGGAGTCGCGCAGCTGGGGCAAGGTGTTTTCGGCGATGCTTACCCGGATCTCCTCCATCAACCGGAGAAGGAATCGGAGGTTATGGATTGTGGTCAGCCGTACTCCTAATATCTCGCCACTACGCAGCAAATGCCGGATATAGGCTCGAGAGAAATTCTGACATGTATAGCAATCGCAGCCTGGGTCCAAGGGCGCAAAATCCTGACTAAAAGCCGCATTGCGCACGGTTAGAGTACCATTTCGGGTGAAAACACTGCCATGCCTGGCAATCCGGGTGGGCAGCACACAATCAAACATATCGATACCCCGCATTACACCCTCTAATAGGCAATCCGGCGAACCCACACC
>DAIQRD010000033.1:0-19494 GCA_036786445.1 Bacillota bacterium | reverse complement strand
GGCAATCTGGGGACTGTGACCTCTAATAGCTCATACATGAGTTCTTTGGGTTCTCCCACACTCAGTCCACCAATACCGTAGCCCGGAAAACCCAGGCTCACCAAATCATCGGCACTTTGCTTGCGGAGATCGGCATACATACCTCCTTGCACAATGCCGAATAGAGCTTGATCCTCTCTTGTGTGGGCGGCAAGGCACCGCCGGGCCCATCGGGATGTCATCTCCGTGGAATCCTTCGTATACTGGTAATCTGCCGGATATGGGGCACATTCATCGAAGACCATGGCGATATCTGCTCCCAATGCCATTTGGATTTCCATGGAAACCGCGGGACTGATGAAATGGGAAGACCCATCTAGATGCGATCGAAAGGTGACCCCTTCCTCAGCGATTTTTCGCATTTCTCCCAAGCTAAAGACTTGGAAACCACCGCTATCGGTGAGAACGGAACGGTTCCAAGCCATAAAGTCATGTAACCCACCGGCCTCATCTATGAGGCCGTGTCCAGGCCTCAAGTAGAGATGGTAGGTATTGGCCAGGACAATCTCGGCACCAACCTCGACTAACTCTCGGGGAGACATGGCCTTCACAGTGGCCTGGGTACCAACCGGCATGAAAACCGGCGTGCGAATCACTCCATGGGGAGTACGCAGCTCCCCTAGTCGTGCCCAGGTATTAGATGATTCATGACCAACGGTAAACTCTACTGGCTGCACCAGCCATCCCTCTTTCCCCGCTTGTGATTTCACCAAACCAGTCAAAGCTACTAAAGGATTAACATGGCATCCCCGAAGCTGAAGAAGCGGTATCCACAATTCACTGCCTCTTGATAGGTCCTAAGAGTAAGCTCCTTGCCCGCGAAGGCAGATACCAACATGAGTAAAGTCGAACGGGGCAAGTGGAAGTTGGTGATTAGGGCATCGACAACACGAAACTCATAACCAGGATAGATGAAAATATCCGTCCAACCGCTATCAGCTACAATGTCTCCATGTTTCTTGTAGATGGCCTCCAGCGTCCGTGTGGTGGTGGTGCCAACCGCCACTACTCGGCCCTGGGCCTTTTGGGCTCGCCTAATGGCATCCACTGTAGCTTGATTCACTGCGTAGTATTCACTATGCATTTGGTGATGGGCAATATCTTCGACTTGTACTGGGCGGAAGGTGCCCAGCCCCACATGTAAAGTGATGGGGCAAATGGTAACTCCCTGCGCTGCAATAGCCTGCATGAGCTCTGGTGTGAAATGCAGACCAGCAGTTGGGGCTGCTGCAGACCCTTCTTCCCGGGCGTAGACCGTCTGATAACGCTCTTTGTCCAGTAGTTCCCGATGAATGTATGGCGGTAAAGGCATCTGTCCCAGTTCATCCAAGACAGCTTCAAACACCCCATCATATTCAAATTCAATGATTCTCCCACCGGCATCGGTCATGCGTTTGACTTGCCCCACGAGGCGACCCTGGCCAAACTCCAAGACTGCCCCTGGCCGCACCCTCCGGCCGGGGCGCACTAGCACCTCCCATGTCTTTTGAGAGAGGCGCCCTAGCAACAGCACTTCGACTTTGGCACCGGTATCTCGCTTGCTACCAAACAATCTGGCTGGAATTACCCTGGTATCATTGATCACCAGCACGTCATGGGGCTGGAGGTATGTCGTAAAATCCCGGAAGATCCGGAGTTCCAATCTGCTCGTCTGCCGGTGCAACACCAGAAGTCGAGAGGCATCCCGGGGCTCTATCGGTGTCTGCGCGATCAACTCTTCAGGCAAATCGTAATCAAATTCAGCTACCTTCATGGACATGGACGCAATAAGTCCCTCCCTCTCAACGGGCATGGCCAACCTTAAGGCGGAGGCAAACTCTCGTCAAGAATCCACTGTATAGCCCAAACTGCTGAGACTGCCCTCTTTGTTCCGCCAGTCGTCTTTGACCTTCACCCATATTTGGAGATTGACTTGAGAGCCCAGGAGGGCCTCGATCTCTTCTCGAGCCAGTTGCCCCACTTGCTTGAGCAATGACCCATCTTTGCCTATGACGATCCCTTTCTGGGAACGCCGCTCCACATATATGGTAGCCCAAACATCAACCAGATCCCGATCCTCCCGAGCACGAATCTCCTCAATGATAACAGCAGTAGCATGGGGGATTTCCTCCCTTGTCAGCTGTAGGACTTTTTCCCGAATAAGCTCTGCCATGATGAACTGCTCCGGATGATCAGTAACCCAATCGTCGGGATAGTATTTCGGTCCCTCTGGCAGTAACCCCACTACAGCGTCTACCAGTTCTGTGAGGCCATGTCCTTCCAGGGCAGAGACTGGCATGATACCAGCAAATTTCCCCAGAGCCCCATAGGCCGCTGGAATACTCTGCTGCTTGTTCTGGCCTATGGCCCCTTCTTCCCAAAGATCGATCTTGTTCAAGGCTAGAACTACTGGTGTATGGGCTTCTTCCAGCAGCCCAGCGACATACTCATCCCCCTTGCCCGGCCGATGATTGGCGTCTACCACAAACAAAATCACATCGACTTCACCTAGAGTCCGCTGAGCCACATCTACCATGTATTCACCCAACCTATGCAATGGTTTGTGAATCCCCGGTGTATCCAAGAACACAATCTGGGCGTCAGCCCGGGTCACAATGCAATGAATGCGGTTTCTGGTGGTCTGGGGTTTGTCAGAAACAATTGCCACCTTCTGCCCCACTAATCGGTTGAGCATAGTGGATTTCCCTACATTTGGCCTTCCTACTACTGCTACAAAACCTGAACGAAATGCAGCCACCGGCTGCCTCCTTCCCCACAAGCTCCCTCAAGCTCATTCAGACATCTCAATTTCCGGTTAGATCTAAGCGCAACACCAATCGATCTTCTCCCGGTCCATATTCTCCTAAGTGCTCATCTATTGTCACAAATCCCAGTTTGTCCCGGTAAATTCGCAAAGCGCCAATGTTGGCAGGCGAAACCGTGAGCTCCAGGTTGAAAAAGCCCGCTCCCTGGAGTCGACGGCAGATCTCTTGCATGAACCTAGTGCCCAAGCCCCTTCCCCGCCAATCCCGTCGAATAGCAAAACCAAACAAGTATACACACCCAGGTCGGTCCCATATAAGCATGCACTCTGCCACACCTACTGGCTGTTCTACCCCCTCCACCCAAAGCACGTATACCCGCCCCTGACGCGCAAAAGGAGGCAAGAACCATTCATTCATGCCCCCCTCACCAAAGGCATCCTGCTCTATATCGATGAGTGCCTGCAAAATGTGGGGCTCTAGCTCAACCAATTCTTCTATCCTTATAGAGGGCTTAGCCGCCGACTGTGGGGGCATCTCTCCTGCTCCACGGTTGGCCAGAGAGTCCATCAAAGAAACCCGCCTCCAAAGGGACCGGGCAGCAACTGCGCCACTTCCTTGATCTCGATCTTCCCGTGTAGATTGGCCATAGCTACCACCGCCTGTGGTGCCAATTCTACCATAACCTGGCGACATATGCCACAGGGAGGTACAGGCTCCGAAGCCGCAGCGACCACAGCAACTGCCTTGATGTCCTTCTGCCCCTCAGATACAGCCTTGAATAGAGCCACTCGCTCGGCACAACAGGTGGCACCATAGCTAGCGTTCTCGATATTACAGCCGGTAAAAATCTCCCCCTCGCCAGTCAGCACCGCGGCACCCACAGCAAAATCAGAGTAAGGTACATAAGCCTTCTCCCGAGCCACAACGGCCTGTCCAACAAGATATTCAACCTCTTGCTCAGTCATCTGCCTCCCCCTCCATGACAATTGCCGCTTCCTGGTGGTCGGCCGAACCTGTCCTACTCCCAGCTAACGGCACAAGTTCCAGATGTTCAACTCTCTCTATATCTAGACGTTTCCCCGTTTGGGCAAATATTTCCTGCAGCTCCTTGAGACTCTTTGCCAGGTTTTGGGGCTGGCCCACAGCCTTGATCACAACGGGATTGGCGGCCACAGTCTTGCCATTAACTACCACCACCGGTCCCACACACCTTACCCACCCACCTGCACCGAATCTCCGGCCACCTACCTCCACACCCCGGGCTCCGGCAAAGTACAACGAATTGACTATTTCCCGGATATCCTGCTCGTGGACTATCTCTTCCCAAAGATACCCCCCAGGTGCGTCACCCGCCTGGATGATAACGCCGGGACCGGCAATGGCCATCTGACCGGCAGCCCTGCGCACCCCATCTAGTCGTCGCCCCATCTCCTCAAGCTCCAACTCCATTGTCTCATAGTATTGTAGTTCTCGGGCAGGCGGGAGAATACTGACCTCCCCGGCTTTTACACCGACCCCCACTAATTCTGTCATTGTCTCTAGAGCAGCAGCCTCCTTAAGACGCTGGAGAGTAGTAGAACTGAGTAGTTCTTTGCCCTCTATCACTTCCTGGCCTATGATTAAGACAGTGCTTACCTGGTCGCCTCTGCGCACCTGTGGATCAGCTCGTATGATCTTGAGAACCGTCTCCCTATACCGTTTGCGCATTTCTGATCCGATTGCCGCCTCGACACTTCCCACATGAGTGAGCAAGTCTGTCAGGGCATCTGTTCCGGCTTGCCCTTGCGCTGTTTTCTGCATTCCAGCCAAAGCCGTCTTGACTGCTTTCTCGTTTTGCACTCCAGCCGCGCTGGCTACTTGACGGTAGTATTGGATAATTGCCTGGGTTGCCTGCTTGTAGACCCTATCCTCCGAGGCTTCGCCAAGCCCATATGGTAGACCACGCCCCGACGCAAGCACCCAAGTGTTCAGGATCATGACCCCCAGCCATAAAAGTAGCACAATCCTCGGTATGCGTCCTAATCCGCCATCTCTCAGCACAATTTGCACCTCTACTCAAAGGGATGGGCCGCTAAAGTGACAGTATCTTTCTTTTGGATATCTAGTATGAGGCCGAAATACGGAGAATTGGTAATAAGATCAAGGGCACTGGCCAACACAGCAGGATCACCCACGGCTTTGACCTCCAAGGGTTGAATGGAGACTGTTTGGTGATTCACCAGCACAGTATCACCCACAGCCCTGATAGAACTAGTAGCAATGAGACGTTGAGAACCTACCTGGATCCCTCTAGCTCCGGCGGCAAACAGCTCATTAACGATATCTCTAAGATCGTACCCCAGTACATTCTCCACAAGAGCCTGACCAGGGCTCTGCCGGGCTCGAATGATGAGGCCTGGGCCGGTCAGCTGGGAAAAACCTCCGGCTTGCATCGCTTCCTCCAAAGCAGTCTGGGTTGTATTGATCTCTTGCCGCAAAGCATGGACCTGACTAGGCAGGCTACGGGTAGTTAGGAGTCTACCTTTGCCACCTCGCACCTGAATCTGCACCAATTCTGTCAGTTGCTGAACAGAAGTGTCAGTCTGCAGTCGCTTTACCGTTGCCGCAGACAGCGTGTTTTCCGGATCCTCAATCACAACCTCGCCCTTTTCCGACTGCACTACTATGGTGGCCCCCTCCCCAGCGGCACTAACACCGGGATCTTGACTAACGATAGCCAGAACCACCTGTTCTCGCTTGAGCTGTAACTCCCTTTGCAGGACCTCAGACAGGTTGCGGCCATACTTGCTCATAGCTCGAGCGACCTCGTCCCCGGTAAGGCCTTGCTCTACTTCAAAGCGGTATTTGGCTAAGGCATCTCGCACCGCGGCGTTGCTATCCAAATCCAACTCCTTGGCTTGGTTGGAATAGAAATCGGCTAATGCCATGGCACCGATTCGGACAGCAGCCAACTCGCTCATCTTCCCTGGACGACCCAGAGACTGAGCGGAACGGGCCAACACCACGACATTGACCAACATAACTAGGATCAAGGCTGCCAACCACGGATCGAGTCGCAGCTTCCACCTCTGTCGATTTCCTCCTGCCATTACCCGCCTTCCTTTCATCAACCCTACTGGGAGGTGTTGAGAATCTATTTCACTCCTAAATAAGATCCCCGAACTAGAGAGATCTTAGTCCCCTTCCCGTAATACGCTTTGCCCCAAAATCCGCGGGACCGCGGCAGATCTCGCCACGGTCCCTCACTAAAATGCATCTTATACTCCGATCAATTGTCGACTAGCGCTTCGACTCAACCAACGTTGTTCGGATCTTTGGCACGCAATTCTCCAGATCGCTGGCCCGGAGTTGACCGGCAGTACCACCGGCTGCCCTGACTGACGCACTACCACAAGCACAGGCAATGGCTAGACTATCCTCCACGGATTTACCCTGGAGAAAACCATATAGGAATCCTGCATCAAAGCTATCTCCTGCTCCGATTGTATCAACTACCTCCACCATGGGCACAGCTGCCCGCCACAGCTTTTGATCCTGCTGACCCAGAGCTCCGTCATCGCCAAGCTTGACGGCAATTATTGGAATCCTAGTCCCTAGCTTTGCCAGACCCATTGATAGGGAATCAGACCTGCTAATGGCTTGCAGTTCCTGCTCGTTAGGCAAAAACACGTCTATGTTATCTAGTACCTGTCCCAAGCCCCTGTCCCAATTCTCCTCTGGATCCCAATTGGTATCTAGGCTGACAGTGCCCCCCGCGTTTTTCACCTCTCGCACCATGGTAGGGAATGCCGATTGCATCTGTGGCAAAAGGAAATAGCTGCCCACATGAAGATGCCCAGTGCTGCGCAGTAGATCGACAGATACGTGCTTTGGTTTCACTGCCGCAATCGATCCGAGATGAGTCAGGATCGATCGATCATCAGGCTCTTGTAGATGCACGGAGAGCCCAGTCTTTACCGCGGGGTCAACCATGACTAAGGATATATCTACACCGGATTCCTTAAGGGTATCTAGAATCAGCTCGCCAAAAGCGTCATCACCCACAACCCCCATGAGTCCCACCCGCATCCCTAACTTAGCGGCTTGGCAAGCAAAAATGCTGCATGACCCTCCCATGCGTAGCGCATAGCCATCGACTAGTTTCTCCTCCTGGCTAAAGCCCGGTACCAAATCATCTCCCATAAGCACCAGATCAGCACACAAATCACCTATGGTGAGTATGTCAAACTGCTTGATCTCCAACACCACCCATTCCTTCTAACGGCAACTCCATCTAGCCCATCCCTTCATTGAGCATCTGGCTGCCAAGATATACAACAGATACTAGGCAAACTGCCCTGCTAGCTCCGTTTTCCAACAAACCGCAAGAGATTGTCTCCATAGACCTTGTTGACCGCCCCAGAGGATAACCCCAACTTTGTGTAGATAATGTTATCCATAGCCACTTGCTTACTAGCCGATTCTCCCTTGTAGTCTTCTACAAGATAATCCGTACCGAAAAAGACGTTGTCCTCCACATGGTACCCAACTGTGTAAAGCTTGGTCAAAGCCTCTTCCCGGTAAATCGGCGGAGTTCCAGGCGTCACATCGATAAATAACTCCGCAACCGCTCCAGAACCATGTTTTCTGGCACTTTGCAGTTTGCCATAGACCGCAATCAGCTCATCACACCACGGCCAAGCAATATGTGCCATGGCGAATCGGAGACCCTCGATCCCCATTAGTGCCTCAAAGCCAGCTGGCCTGTTGTAATCAGATGATGGCGTCCCGTCCCAGAGGATACCGGAATGGAAGAAAAGCGGTTTACCGGCATCGGCAATGGCCTGAAACACCTCCAACGCTTGTCTATTTCCGGGGAAAAACCTATTACAAATCACCTTAAAACCACTGATGCCTGCCTCTACAGCTCGTGCCACCTGAGCCAAAGCATCATGCTCCAAGGGATCAATCCAAAAGAAGGGAAATAGGTGCTCCGATCCGGCGGTCAACCGCAATACACTCTCCCACCGAGCCTCTGCGGGCGTGGGTGCACCCATATTCTGAAATGATGGAGGGGAAGGAGAGAAGACTATACCTCCATCTATTCCCCCGCCTTGCATACCCAGAAGAAACTCTTCCCTGTTAGCCTTGGTCCCCATCATATGAATGTGTCCATCTAGAATCAATTTGATATGACCTCCCACTATCCCAATGATTAGCCTTTACATCCACTTATAGCCTATATATTACCCCCATCAGTCTACATCCCTTTTTCTGACCATATGCCCACGGCTGTCCCGTAGCTCCGATTTCTTATCGTCAATTGCCACAATGGCCAGCTCCCTGACAATATCACAGACCTACAGCAACGATCCGCAATCCCCTTGACCCTGCCAGTGATATAGACTAGACTTGAGTTTGGCAACCTATTTGTGCAGCTTGTCAAGGAGGTAAATTATGCGACAATCGATTGCCTTTCTATGCGACTTTGATGGAACCATAGGGATTCAGGATGTCGGGGATCTCGTTCTAGACAATCTAGTTTTTCCCCGGATCCCGCCCGCGATTTTGCAGGAGATAGCAGCCAGTGGTGCCGGCTCGAAGCAATTATATAGTCAATGGTATGGCAATGCCCCACCCAGCCATGAAGAGTTTCACGAGCTCATCATGGAGGCAGGCATTGACCCATTGTTCAAGGCACTCTGCGAATTAGCCGAGCACCAAGGAGATAGAGTTGCCATCGTCAGTGATGGTTTCGATGCCTACATCCAACCGATTCTCAAACGAGCATCTATCAGTGGGATTCCCGTCTACTCCAACGGGATGAGCTTTAACTCCAAGCTTGAGCTTTCCTTCCCCCACCACAACCCCACCTGTCGCTTCTGCGGTGTGTGCAAAGCAGCCATTGCCATGCACTACGCCCGTAAAGGAGATTACATCGTCTACGTAGGGGATGGGACCAGTGATCGTTTCCCAGTGCATATAGCCCATAAAGTGTTTGCCAAAGACGCTCTGGTGGATATTTGTGACCAGGAAGGTGTGACCTACACAAAGTTTGGTTCTTTTCAAGATATTATTGATTGGTATGCAGAGGGGAAGTTGGAACAGGGGAAACTCAGGGACCTGCATGAGAAGTGCCAATCGCTGGAGGAAAACAGATTGGAATTCCTAGATCAAGAGCGGGCCACGCAATTTCTCAGCATAGGCTAAGACATACCCACATCTCAGGATTCACATGCATTTTTGCGAAATAACCAGCCCACCCGGATCTAGGGTGGGCTATGGGCTAACCGTTACTCCTAAGGCAGCCAGCGCCTGGGGTCTACTGTCTCACCCTCAACCTTGATACGAAAATCCACATGGGGACCTGTGCTCACCCCTGAGGTACCCGACCTAGCGATGGTCTGACCCTGCCTCACTTTCTCACCGACCTTTACCAACAACCGAGAGTTATGACCGTACCACGTAGTCACACCTCTGCCGTGATCGATGACTACACCATAGCCGTAAGCCCCCATATAGCCGCTGCGGATGACTTTGCCATTGGCCGCAGCTTTCACATTGGTGCCTGCGGGTACTGCTATGTCAATGCCACCATGAAACTGCCTATTCTTGTACACAGGATGTACTCGCCAGCCATAGGGGGAAGAGAGCCTTCCCCTAACTGGCCACACAAGTCTCGGCATATTGCCCTGCCAACCGGGGATAATCAGCTTCTGCCCAGCCCGAAGTCTGTTGGGATCAGCCAAGCGATTAGCCTCTGCCAGAGCCGGTACCGAAGTATTAAATCTAGCAGCGATGACGGAAGCGCTGTCCCCCGGCCGCACCTGATACACCTGCTCCGCCGGCGCATTGACCATCTTCTGACTGGCAGATAGGCTTTGTCCAGCGGCAGCCACCACTTGTTGCCTAGGGATGGTCAATTCCCGCCCTATGATGATGATCTCATCGGTGAGATCATTGGCATCCATGATTGTTTCAATGGATACTCCATAGGTCCGGGCTAGAATGTAGAGAGAATCACCCCGTTTTACCCTATGGGTGACTGTAGGGTGTGCAACTACTTCCCAAGTCTTCCTACCCACAATGCCATCGACGACCAACCTGTTGGCCGCTTGAAAGGCTTTCACAGTCGCCACCGTTAAGGGCCCAAATTGGCCGTCTATTCTCAGGGAATAGCCCCAATCCACCAGTTTCTGCTGTAATTCCCGTACATCCTTACCCTTCATACCCTCTTTTAGCACTGTGGCTGCCTCTGCCGTATCAAGGAGTATACCTCCCAGGGCGATGCTTAAGATCAGGCAGACCGAAGCAACTTTAACCATGAGTAGCGATTTTGCCATGATTACCTCCTACAGCAACGAAATTCGGCACCAAATGCCAGTAACCCTACATGAGTCCAGGTGCCATTTTCTGCCAGTAGCGAGACTAACTTCGTTCCCTATTATATCCATGCCGTGATTATATAAGCTTTCATCAATTTGCCATTAAATGGAATTAGCCTAACCAAGCAATCGGAAAATCAGGATTGTTACAGAAACACCGATGACGGCGCCGGCAATCACTTCCGGCCAGCGATGTACCCTGGTCTCCAACCGGCTTTGGGCTACTAGGGCGGCCAGAATCAACGCAACCAAAGTGACTACGCCACGGGCTTCCAGCAAATGGATGGCAGTAGCCAAACAAAAAGCCACCGCCACATGGCCACTGGGCATGCCACCCTGAATGTGGTTATATCCTGCCAACGCCTTCAGGAAAACCACACTGATGATAATTAACACAATGGGAATGAAAATCTGTAAGGAAGTGGATTCCCTTGGCAGAGCGGGCAAACCCACCAGCCGATCAGCAACTCTATCGAAAAATAGGAGAAATCCCACTACCACCGCTGCTATAGCGGTGACCAGAACACTGCCGGCAGCTACGTTTTTTGCTGTTCTGGCCAGAGGATGATACTCTTGAGTGACAAGGTCAACGGTTACCTCTATGGCCGTATTGATCATCTCAGCGGCAATCACCAGACCTACTGTCAAAGCAAGCACAGCCAACTCCAAGAGAGAAAATTGCAATATGTAGCCTAGCAGTAAAACCAAGATTGCCATCAAGCAATGGATGCGCATATTGCGCTGCGTGCTGATGGCATATACCAAACCTGCTAGCGCGTAGTTGAAGCTATCGAGCAAGGTACGAGCCCGCATGAGCCAAGTACCCCTTTCTATCTAGCCAATTGCACTTGTGCCAAGATCCTCTCTTCCCTTTTCCTCATACCCTTGCGCTCTTCTTCAGTATTGTGATCCATTCCCAAGAGGTGCAACAGCCCATGGGCCAAGAGATACCCTACTTCCCGTTCAAAGCTGTGTCCATAGGTCCCAGCTTGCTCCATGGCCCTTTCCAAAGAAATAACCACATCTCCCAAAATCACAGTGCCATCGTCATCTAGCGGGAGGGTCACCCCCATTTGGCCCTCCCCATGAGTATCCTCCTGAGGGAAGGACAGCACGTCTGTGGGTTCATCTATATGCCGGTAATTCCGGTTGAGCTCTCTGATAAACGCATTGTCACAGAGAACAACACTCACCTCCGGTGAACCCGCCCGTGCCTCAAACTGCCAGCAAACCCTGACGATCTCGCCTAGCATCTTCTCCAGGGCCTCTGTTACGGGGATTTTGTCCTGCTGATCCAATATGTCAAGATCCACTTGCATCCCCCCTTTTCCCTAACTACTGATCGTAGGTAAATCCGGATACTCGATCCGACTGTGATAAATCCCTGACAATACCTGGGCAAATGCTTCCGCCACTTTGTCTAGATCACGCAAAGTCAAGTCACTCTCATCTAGCTGACCGGAATTTAGGCGGGCTTTGATAATCTTTCTGATCAGACCGTCAACTCGCCCCGGAGTAGGTCTAGATAAAGTCCGCACCGCAGCTTCTACCGCATCGGCCAACATGACGATGGCAGTTTCCTTGCTCTGGGGCTTGGGCCCCGGATAGCGAAAATCCATCTCCTCTACAGAACCGTCTTTGTCATTTTCCAAAGCTTTATGATAAAAATACTGGACCAAATCACTACCATGATGCTGTTTGATGAAATCCATTATTACGACGGGCAGTTTATGCTGCTTGGCTAGCTCCACACCTTCTTTGACATGGGAAACAATGATCAAGGTACTCAAGGACGGAGAGATCCGATCATGGGGATTGTCTCCCCCCAACTGATTTTCCACGAAGAAGTAAGGGCGTTTGGCCTTCCCAATATCGTGGTAAGCAGCACCCACTCTTGCCAGAAGTCCATCAGCATTTACCGCCTCGGCGGCCGCCTCGGCTAGGTTGCCCACCAAGATGCTGTGGTGATACGTGCCCGGTGCTTCCAAAAGTAGACGCCTAAGCAAAGGCTGGTTGGGATTGGAAAGCTCCAGTAGTTTGATGGATGATGTGATCCCAAAGAGGTTCTCCAGATAGGGCAAGAAGCCTATGGTGAAAATCGCGCAGATTACGCCATTAGTCAAACCGAGGTAGGAGTTCTTGATCAGAAACATATCTTCATTGATTAGGGCAAAGGCCATCATCGTAATGAAGTTCACTCCACCAACGATAAAGCCCACCCTAGTAACATCTGAGCGTTGGGTCACCTTCCCCAGACTTAAAACAGCCGTGATCCCCCCTATAAGGGATACAGCAACATATCCTAGGCCACCATCGGTAACCAAGCCCACGATCAAGGCCAGAGCAGCAGTGACAATCATGGCTAGACGGGAATCCAAAAGCAAGGTAATCAGCATGGCCCCAAAAGCAGTGGGCATGAGATACCCGGTTCCTGACCACGGTATGAGGCTGAGCACCTTCATGATAAACGCCACGATAATAACTATAAGGCCTAGAAGGGCTACAAGACCTTCATCCCGGATGATCTCCCGTTCGTATTGCCAGAGAAAGACCCCCACCAAGACCAACAGGACTAGCACGACGCCGGCCACGCCCAGCATTCTCGCATAACTAGCAGTCCGCTTTTGCAGTCCAAGATCCTTAAGAATCTGTAGCTTCTCCCGGGTCACTACATCACCCTTGCGCACCACTATCTCGCCCTGCAACACCATGGCCGGTACAACTGCCTGGGCGGCGTCCCGTTTGACTACTTCTAGTTTCTCCACATCTATGGTGAGATTGGGCCTGATCACGTTCTTGACCATCTCAGCCACCGTTTCCCGAGCCGCATCAGGCATATCATATTCTTCCACTTGATCTCTTGCCCGATCCACCATCTCGTTGCGGTTCTCTTGGCTGATTCGGTTATTGCGCAGGACCTTGATGGCTATGGTCTTAGCAGCTTGTTCCGTGATCACAAACGTTTCTGCCGAAGCTGTCAAGAGCGTCTCTGCAACCTGCTTGTCCACATCTAGTTCAACCTCTTGGTGGACAGAGGTCTGTAATTCGGTCACCCGCTGCTTGAGGCTGGCAACTGGTGCCTTAGGCAGCATCTCAGGTGGTGTACCCGGGGTGGCAATTTCCTGTGCCTCTCTTAAGCCAGCAGCCTGCTCAAAGACAAAAGATAGTCTTTCTTCGGCAGCCACAGCTACCTTCCCATCGATCACATAATTATCGGGGTTGGCCCGCGCCTTTGCCAAAGCAGACTCTGTAGCTTCACTGCGGAGCCGATCTGTCTCATAGCGATTCTCGATGGTGCGAGGCGCCTCTATATCTCTGGGACTCACCTGCCCTACTTTTAGATCATATTGCAGAGGGACGAGGTTAGCCAACAAGATGCCAGCCAGGGTCACGAAGATGATTGCCGCCATCAGCCATTGTCTGACACCGGTCTTTTGCCAGAGCTTCCGAGCCTGTGCTACAAATGTCTGGCCCGCTGCCCGTAGTCTATTATTTTTTGCCATGGAGTAAGCCACCACTCTCGTTTTTGGGTCTCTACTCGTCAGAGTTCCTGCTACTGTTGCTTTCCTTCGTTTCTCTGATCAAAACGCTCATAGGCACGGATGATGCGCTGCACCAAATGATGCCGAACTACGTCAGCTTCACCTAGTTCCACAATACTGATCCCTTCCGTACCCTTCAAAACTCCCCGGACCTGCCGCAAACCAGAGTGAACCCCTTTAGGTAGATCTATTTGAGTAATATCACCAGTGACCACCATGCGAGAACCGAACCCCAGTCGCGTTAAGAACATTTTCATCTGTTCAGAAGTAGTGTTTTGAGCCTCATCAAGGATAATAAAAGAATCGTCTAGGGTTCTACCTCTCATATAGGCTAAGGGCGCCACCTCGATGGCCCCCCGTTCCGAGTATTTGCGAAACACTTCCACTCCGAGAATATCATAAAGAGCATCATACAAAGGCCGCAGGTAGGGATCAACCTTCTCCTGTAAATCCCCCGGTAGAAAACCTAGCCGCTCCCCGGCTTCCACCGCCGGGCGGGTCAGAATAATCCTACTCACCTCGCGGCTTTTGAGAGCAGCTATGGCCATAGCCATAGCCAGATAGGTCTTACCGGTGCCAGCGGGGCCTATGCCAAACACGATGAGATCTTGCCGCATAGCGTCGACATAGCGCTTTTGACCCAGCGTCTTTGGAGTGATCTTCTCACCCCTAGCCGTCATTGCCACTACATCGCCATTTAGGCGCATGAGCTGGCCATTCTTACCGCTTGCCGCCAGCCGTGCAGCATACCTTACATCATGTACTGTCAAAGGCCGATCTTGTGCTATTTTGACTAGATCAGCTAAAACTAGTTGGGCACGGGATACTGCAGCTTTGCCGCCGATGATACCCACAACATTGCCCCGGGAGAACAACCTAACATCGAGCTCCTCCGCTAAGGCCCTGAGATTCTCGTCCCGGCTACCAAATAGGGCCAAAGCCGCGGCATTATCTTCAATAGCGAATTTCTCCTCTACCAGGATTGCGCTCAAATTAGTAGCTTCCCTCCCCTATGCCATCTGCTCTATTTGGTGATAGTGGTCTAAAGACCCCGATTTCCTCATGCACTTCTACAACGCACTTCACCCGCACCAAAAAATCTCCGTTACGCTCTTCGGTGATTAGCTCCATTTCCTGGGATAGGATCTCTGCTCTGGGAGCTAACTTGGCTTCAATATCCTCCCAAGCATGGCGCAGAGCCATTTCTTTAGCTGTCTCCAGATCGATATCAATCTTCTCCTCAGTGAGTTCGTAGTACTCCACCGACCCAATCTGGATGGGAATCACTAAATTCAGCTGTGGCCAACTGATGTATCTAGTTGATGATGTAGCTTCCTCATACAAAGCATAGGGTGGTTCAGACACACCCCACTCCCAGCGCCGAGACCCTGCAATTAGGTAATATCCCTTACAACTCTCACCAGTCCGTCGCTGGGTATAGCGTACCAGACTAGCCTCGCCAAACCCTTTGTACCAGACCCGCCCCTTGATTACGCCAGCAGCTCGCAGATACCGCTCCGTAGCACCTTGTCCCGGCGGCCCATACTCCGGCAGGCTACCATCAATCAACACTTGTCCCAGGGTGACTGTCTCACCCTCCGCCACCAGCACCTGCCCGGCAAAGGGGATCACTTGGGTCACTAAGGCTGTTTTCCCGGCTATGATGTCGCCGGGCATTCTCTCATCCCCAGCGATTTCCGCCTTTTCCACGACTTCTATCGCCAGGAGGGTGCCCCGCAGACCCACTCCCACCCACGCCAGTTGAGGCAACTCCAGCATGAGCTGTTTTTCTAAACCCCTGGGATCCACTGAGTTCCGCCAGACCCCGGGCTGCACCCCGCTAGCTTTCAGAACCTCGACAATTAGAGCACGGTCCAATTCTTGTACACCTTGGATTTGTATGAACCACACAATCGATGAAAGCAAATATATACATACTAGGCTAAAGAGTGCCCCTACCAACAGGATGAAACGCTGCCGCAGTCTCTGCCAAAAGAAAGGAAGCCCCACTTTGTGCCGGATCTGGACAGTAACAGGCACCGACCGCACTATCTCCTTGAGTCTACGAAATCCTGTCACACTGACCCGGGCTACCAGGAGCTCCCGGCTGAGGCGTTCCATATCCCATAGGTATATGCCCTGCCGGGATACCCCATTGAGAAACTCCTCTATACCTATACCTTTGACCTTGATTATAACATAGCCCTCGTAATATGACCACAGCTCCCGGATGAGCAAGGCGATTCACTCCCTCTGCTTAGCGAACTGAATGCCATCGATATTACCAGTGATGACAATCTCTGTTGCAAACAGTGAATCGATCTTGAGGCGCCTGCCGATAACAAGAATCTCACCTTGCTGGGTGCGGATACGAATCTGCTCTGCCTCGTAGGCAAGGATTCCCTTGTGATTCTCAATTAACAGATGTCCATTGCCTGTAACCGTGGTCCGCGTGAGATCGAGTACCACATCCTCCGGCAGCTCAAAGGTGCTAGCCAAACCCTCGAGTAGCCTAACTCTCTTCTCCTTAGCCATGATAACCCCCCCAGTAACCACCCATTTATGCTTATGCTCCCGGGCAGGGTTTCATTACGTGACATGCAATGCAACATACCACCTTCCCCACAGGAGAAGGTGGTATGTTGTGGCTGCAATACTACTGAGCCCTTGGTTATCTTGCCCCCGGCAAACGATAGGGTCGTATCCCCCGGGGTTTATCCAGAACCTCTGCCAGTATAACTGCCCTGCGCCAATCAATGGCACTCTGGGCACCCTGGGCGGGTGTGGTTCCGCCAAGTCCAGATGCCGAAGATGGCTTGGCCGCTATGTCATAATCCCGCTCACTTCGTACAAGTCCTTCCCAGATATCTTGCTCATCAGCTACATCTGATTCTACTGAGTCAAAGCCAGGCTCCTCAGTCGATTCAAACACTTCCACCAGCTGCCCCTCCATCGCAGGCGGGGTATCGGCGACAGGTGGCATTGCCACCACCACAACGTCACCCATTTCCCTGGGCTGTTCTTCCCCGACCTGCCCCTGTTTTTGCGGTTTGGCAGACGGGGGAAACACGGGGTGATCTAGTATGGGGCCCTGCTGCATGCGCTTTAGTACAGCTCCTACCACCGATGCCACCACGTAGAGCATGACTATTATTCCAAAGAGACCTTCCAAGGTTTGTCACCTCTCTACATGCGCGTTTTGCCCTTATTGTCACCATCTTGGCCCTCTAGATTTTCTCTTGCTTCATCACCAGCTATCGCTTCCCGCATGCTGGTATCGGCCAAGACATTGCGCATTGCATAGTAATCCATCGCGCCCATATGGCCTTCTTTCAGTGCTTGAGCAAGGGCCAAAGGTACTTCAGCCTCTGCCTCCACTACCCGGGCCCGCATCTCCTCTACCCTGGCCTTCATTTCCTGCTCAAGGGCTTGCGCGGCAAAGCGGCGCTCTGCTGCCTTAGCTTGGGCAATATCTTTGTCAGCCTCTGCCTGATCCATCTGCAGTCGAGCCCCAATATTGCGACCAACATCTATGTCTGCGATATCGATGGAGAGAATCTCAAAGGCCGTGCCAGCATCCAAACCCTTATTCAACACTGTACTGGAAATGCGATCAGGATTTTCCAGCACTTCTGCATGGCTTTCTGCTGAGCCAACAGTTGTCACTATACCCTCACCAACTCGGGCAATGATGGTCGGCTCCCCTGCTCCCCCCACCAATCGCTCAATGTTAGCCCGGACGGTGACGCGAGCTTTGGCTTTCAGTTCAATACCGTCCTTAGCTACTGCCGCGATAACGGGAGTTTCAATCACTTTGGGGTTGACACTCATCTGCACAGCTTCTAGAACATTACGTCCTGCCAGATCAATAGCTGCAGCTCTTTCAAAAGTCAGGGCTATCTCTGCCCTGTGAGCCGCTATCAAGGCATCGATCACCCGATCGACATTACCACCGGCCAGGTAATGGGCCTCTAGTTTATCAATGGATACATCGATACCCGCCTTGAGGGCTTTGATCAAGGGCATGATTATGCGACTGGGTGGTACTCGCCTGAGCCGCATACCGATGAGGGTAACGATACTTACCTGAACTCCTGCAGCCAAAGCAGATATCCACAGTCCAATGGGCACAAAGTTGAGGAGAATCAAAACCGCAACGACAATGAGAATAACCGGAATCCAACTAATCAAAATCATGTTAGGGATCAGTCACCACCGCAAACAACAGTGGTGGGCAATCCCTTCACCTCCTTTTTCTAGTCATTTGTTTCATCAGGTACTATGGCCTTGACAAGAACCCGGTTCCCTGTGGTATCCACCACTTTGACCAAGCTATCTTTGGGAACAAATCCCCCCTCTGTCACCGCATCAACTCGATTCCCGTCAATATCTACTATACCTGCCGGTCTTAAGGGTGTGAGGGCTTTCCCTTCTTTCCCTTGTAAACCCTGCACCAAGAATGCTGCTTTAGGCTTACTAGTCTCATCGATGACAGTACTTAAGACTAGCCGCTGCCAAGCGCTGCTACGCCTAAAATACTTCCAGCCAACGACGACGATGAGCACAGTGACTAACAGGGCAACAGCTAGGCTTGTCAGGCCAGCTTCAGTTGTGGCATAGCTGAGCACAATACTACCAAAAATACCCCCTACCCCCAAGACACCAGCCACTCCGAAACCAGGAATCACAAAGACCTCCATCAAGAGAAGTATAAATCCAGCCACAAATAGCATGGCCACCTCCCAGCCAGCTAGCCCAGTGACCAGCCGTCCACCGAAAAACAGTACCAGACTGATAGTGCCAATGGTACCGGGCACGCCAAAACCAGGAGTCAAGATTTCCAAAACCAACCCCGCAAAACCCAGAGTGAGGAGCAAGGAGCTCATCACCGGCTGGGTAACAAAACCAGCCACTCTTTCTGCCCAAGTGGGCCGCAGTTCATTGATGTTCTGATCACCATAGTCCAATCGACGCAACACATCGGAACGGTTAGGAGCAATAAAGTCCGCGAACCCATGGTCGGCGGCCTGATTGGCGCTGAGGGTCAGAATTTTCCCCTCACCCACTATCCCCGAAATGACAATATCTTTGTCCACCATGGCTGCCGCTATTTGGGGATCCCTGCCCCGGCCTTGGGCCGTGGCCTCAAATTCCGCCCGAACAGCAGAGATGGTCTTCTCCTCTGCTGGCCTGGGTTCTGCTGCCCCTATACTAGACCCGGGCGCCATTACCAAGTACTCTGCGGCCATGGCGATCAAAGCCCCGGCAGACCAAGCCCGCTCTGTCACGTACGCGATGACCGGTACTCGGGAAGCCAGGATAGTATCCCTGATCTCAGTGGCAGCATCTACCCGTCCACCGAATGTGTTGATCTCCAGCAGGATAGCTGAAGCACTGGCATCTGTGGCCTGATCTACTGCCCGCCGCACAAAACCAGCTAGGCCCCATTCAATTGTACCTTTTACCGGCACCACCCAGACCTCACCGGCATAGGCCATGCTAGGTGCCAAGAGACCCATGAATAGCCACCACACCAGGATGGTGGTTCCCACCTTCCAGAGCTTTGCCTGAGCCGTTTGCCCGAACATGCGCCATCGCCCCCTCACCTAATATATTCCCTTTATCCCATAGGAAAAACCCGTTGCCACTGGACAACGGGTCTGATCCTTTTCATTACCGATAGCGCCTCTTTCGGGCCGCCTCGGATTTCTTCTTACGCTTCACACTAGGTTTTTCGTAATGCTCGTGTTTACGCGCTTCAGACATGATGCCCGACATGCGACACTGCCTCTTAAACCGGCGCAG
>DAIQRD010000032.1:0-20831 GCA_036786445.1 Bacillota bacterium | reverse complement strand
CTCGACTTTAACAGTAGAAAGTGAAAAACACCTCTGTAACCCTTGATATTAAGGGCTTACAGAGGTTTCCTTTTTTCCGAAGCATGTTGTATATTCTAGGGTTATTTTTTGCTGTTAGCAACAAGCTGCCGGATGCCGCCAGTCGTGAGGAATCGGCTGTTAAGGGTGAGATTCAATGCAGTGCCGAGATCCTTAATAATGGGATCGTAGTAAGTCAATCTGAAAACATTGTCCTTCACAAGGCAAGCCTGGTAATTTTTTAGAGATTGGATCACCTGTTCAGGGCTGTAGGCCCCATTTAGTCGCTTACAGAGAAGCCGCAAAATCAGTAGAGCTATGTAACACGTGAGAAAGTGTGCTTCAATTCGACTTTCGAGAGAAACGTACACCGGACGGCTTCTAAGGCTTGTCTTTGTAATTCTAAAGCTACGTTCAATCTCCCAAAGCCCGTGGTAAGCCTTAACAACCTCACGTTCAGGCATTTTCAACTCGCTGGTAATGATTACGTAGTAGCCATCGTATTTTTCATCTTCGGCGATTTTATCTAGATCCAGATAGGGCATGCGCCTAGTATTTATGCACTCACCTGTTTCCGGGTTGTACTCAATATTTTTGACATAGCGTAGTGCCCCACCCGTATCTTTTTTGTTGTAGCGTTTAGGCTGTGCTACGATTTTTTGGGCCTTTTCAAGCATCTCAGCCCGTTTATGTTTTTGGCGTCTGGCGTATAACTCGTTGTAACAAACTATTTGTTTCACGTCCAAAGGGATTTTACGTTTTTTGTCGTCTGAATGCGTTACCCAAAACTCCTGGGGGTAGGGTCTAGACTTCATGCGAAAAATAGGCTTATCTTGATTGCCGGTGGCTTCGGCCCAGGCGTCGGTTTGCTTTACCACACCTTGCATTTCCACATAGCCTTCTGGGTCAAATACATATTTTTGTAAAGCCTCATCAGCCCCACGAATTTTTTGCGAGAAAATAAAACCGTCACCCTTGGCCATAAGAAATGCCACGTTGTTGCCACTGTTTAGGCCCTTGTCAGCGACGGTGATGATCCGCCCCAATCCGTAGGCCTTACGTGTTTCCTGTAGCAGAGGCATCATTGTTTGGCTGTCATGTGTATTCCCTTTGAAAAGGCGGTATGTAATAGGGATAGCATCAGCATCAAGAAGTAGCCCCATCTGAACCAAAGGGTTGCGAGTGTTGTGCTTGCAAAAGCCCTTACGACGAAAATCGTCTTCCTGATCAATCTCAAAATAATAATTCGTAACATCGTAGAAGACCACGTGGGTCTTGCGTTTGTAATTGATTCGAACCTGCTCATGCAGGTGAAGGAGAAGCTCTTCCCGAAAGTCCGCGAAATAATCCAAGGCACGGTAGACATCAAACCAATTACAGTTGAAAGGGCGGGCAATATTTTCCTTTTGCAGGAAACTGGCCATCTTGGATCCCGGGGCAAGCACACGGGTATAAACCAACAGCTGCATCACGTCGTTTAGTGAATAGTCTATGGCCTTGCTACGCTGGCGATTGATTAGAAATTGATCCAGTTTCAGCTCATGATAAATTGAGCTCAAAGGCAGGAATCCAAGTTGATACAAGGCGTATTCGTTTTCCTGCATCAACTCATCTGCATAGACCGAGCCTAAGAAAATTTCTTTGCTAGCTTCCTCTTCCATCATTTCCAGATTCCTCTGGCGAACAACCTCTCTGAAATGTGCCTCAGGATCTTCATAACGCTCCAGATATTGGTCGAGATAGCCCAAGTTTTCAATGACTTTGTGCCGTGTTTTCTTGGTCACAGGGTCTCTAAACCCATGAACAATACTCAGGTGAATACGGCCGTTCTTCTGCTTAACTTTTTTAAGGAACATGCAGCTTCCCCCCTTTATAGTCATCTAAATTATACCATACTATACCACGTTATACAACACAAAAATGTATCAAGTTTGACATAAAAAAGCCGCCCAAACGGCGTCATACCAACATTTTCCTTCTCGGCTAAGGGCTAGCTAACTGTAAAACAGGCGCAATGGGCTATCTCCAGAAGAGCGGAGGTGGCCTTTTTGGCAATTTAGCGGGAAGGCTATGCGCCCTCGATGGGCGGGGGTCTACGTTTCTGCTTGGCATCCCAGCTGGTTTCTCCAATCCCACCTGTTGATAAATCTCCCAGGTACGGGTATCATGGATGGTAGTGTATGCATTATTTGACTGCTATTCGTTTTACATATTCCCCTAGGGAGAGGAGAGAAGGCCATCACTCTTTGCTGCTAAGGGCAGGGAGAAGATGCCGCACGCATGAACATCCTGGTTACTGGCGGGGCCGGTTATGTGGGCAGCCATGTGGTAGAGGAGCTACTGAAGACCGGAAAACATAGAGTTGTGATTTTCGATAACCTCCAGAAAGGCCATCCAGAAGCAGTCTTGGGGGGCGAGTTTGTTCAAGGTGATCTCGCCGATAAAGACTTCCTCGATGGTATATTCGAAAAGCATGGCATTGAAGCGGTAGTACACTTGGCGGCAGATAGCCTTGTGGGCGAATCAGTGGAGCAGCCCGATAAGTACTTCCATAATAACCTCGTAAATGGGCTGAACTTGCTCAATGCAATGGTACGCCACGATGCTCGCTACATAGTGTTTTCCTCCACAGCTGCTGTTTATGGGGAACCCATAAGGACGCCCATTGATGAAGACCATCCCCATGTACCCACAAATCCCTATGGAGAAAGCAAGCTATTCTTTGAAAAGATAATGGCCAGATATGATCACGCCTATGGATTGCGTCACATATCTCTGCGGTATTTTAATGCCGCTGGTGCTTCTCCCAGTGGGGTTATTGGTGAAGATCACCGGCCAGAGAGTCACTTGATTCCCATTATTCTGCAGGTCGCTTTGGGGCAAAGGGAGCATGTGACGATCTTTGGCACAGACTACGATACCCCTGATGGCACTTGTGTCAGAGACTATGTGCATGTCACTGATCTGGCTCTAGCTCACTTACTGGCCTTGGATGCTTTGGCTGATGGAGAGGCATCCACCGCTTACAACCTGGGCAATGGTGAGGGCTTTAGTGTGCGGGAAGTCATCGATATGGTGGAGAAAGTCGTAGCAAGACCGTTGCCCTGGGTGGAAGGAGCAAGACGGGCTGGAGATCCGGCGGTGTTAGTTGCCAGTTCACAGCGGATCATGGAAGAGCTGGGTTGGCAGCCCAAGTACCATGATTTGGAGACTATTGTACAGACGGCTTGGGATTGGCACAAACAGCATCCCCAGGGGTTCGATAAGTAGCCGATCTCTGTGTGAGAACGGCGGGCCGGGCGATCGATAAAGTATGATCTTGTAGAAGGGGGAGAGAAGGGGCATCCGCATGGGGTCTGTAGCGGAATGCCAGTGAGCATGGAAAAAGAGAAGATTATCAAGGACGATGGCCGTTACTTGATTTATTATCGATTTGGTAGCGAGGCAGATGAATCGGGGGAGCGGGGAAAGCACGTGTGTGGATGCGGTTGCAGTTCGGGGACAAGCTGTTGTGCTAAGGCAACACCCGGCGCCGATTCTGACCCTACGGGAAAGGAGTGTGGGACATGTCAGAGTTAAGATGGCACCCCCTCAGGCAAGAGTGGGTGATCACCGCGACCCACCGCATGGACCGCACTTACAAACCACCTAAGGATTTTTGCCCTTTATGTCCGACTAGGCCCGGAGCGTTTCCCACAGAAGTTCCAGCGGAGGATTATGAGATAGTTGTCTTCCAAAATAAGTTTCCTTCGCTACAGCCCCAGCCGCCGACACCGGATGTGATTGGCACCGACATCACCCCAGTGGAAATGGCCAAAGGCGAATGTGAAGTAGTCTTGTATTCCCCCCGTCATAATGGCACGTTGGCCGATGAACCAGTGGGGCATATCCGCAACCTAGTGAGGGTCTGGAAAGATCGCTACCAGGAGCTCGGGGCAAGACCGGAGATTGACTATGTATTTATCTTCGAAAATAAGGGTGACGCTGTGGGTGTGACTTTGCACCACCCCCATGGCCAGATTTACGCGTTCCCATTTATACCGCCAGTGCAAGAGCGAGAGGTTCAGGCAATTGTGGCCCATAGGCAGAAGACCGGGCGTTGCCTTGTCTGTGATATTACCGCAGAAGAGCAAAGCGATGGCCGGCGGATTGTAGCAGAAAGCCAGCATTTCTTGGCGGTGATTCCCTTCTATGCCCGGTATCCCTATGAAGTGCACATACTTGCCAAAGAGCACAAAAGCTCCCTGGCAGATCTGGATACCGCTTGGGAATGGGATTTAGCCCGCGTCTTGAAGTTGGTGATGGTGAAATACGATCACCTATTTGGCTTTTCCCTGCCATATATATTGAGTATGCATCAAGCTCCCACCGGTGGTGAACACCGAGGCGAGGGGCACTTGCGCATAGAGTTTTACCCATTGCATCGCAGCGCCAATCGGCTCAAATACCTGGCGGGGGCGGAATCCGGGGCAGGCACTTTCATCAATGACTCTGCACCGGAGGCCAAAGCCCGTGAGCTGCGGGAAGTGGGGCCCAAGACAATAGAGGAGATCGAGGGCTAGAAGACATATCTAGTGGAGAGTGTGCCAGGGTCCCAAGGGGAAATCTATGGCTAAGGGGACTGGGCAGGCAATACTTCGTTGGGGAGGGAATAGCTATGGCTAATCTGCTGGAGAGAGCCGAGATCGTCCGGGACAAGCTGTGGGCTGCCTGGGGTGATAATGGAAATTCAGTTGAAATTGTGAAGGCGCCGGGCCGAGTGAACCTCATTGGTGAACATACTGACTACAATGATGGATTTGTCTTGCCTGTGGCCATCGATCGGGAAATTATTATGGCGGCTGAGCCCCGGGATGATAGCGAGGTACATCTCTACGCAGTGGATCTAGATGCTAAATCCAGTTTCAGCCTGGATAAGATCGAGCAAGATCCCCAGGTCTCCTGGAGCAACTATATCCGGGGTGTGCTCCTGCTGTTGCAGGAACGAGGTTTGCCAGTCAAGGGCATGAATGCCGCCTTCAGTGGCGATGTTCCCCTAGCGGCAGGGCTTTCTTCATCTGCGGCTCTGGAAATGGCCACAGGGCTAATGGCCACTGTTACGGGGCAATTCCATATAGACATGGTGGAGCTTGTTAAGATCGCTCAGGCAGCAGAAAATACCTTTGTTGGTGTCAACTGCGGTATCATGGATCAATTCATTTCTGGGCTAGGTCGCAAAGACCATGCCCTCTTCCTAGATTGCCGTTCATTGGATTATGAGCTCGTACCCTTGCCTCCCATGGATGATTACAAAATAGTAATCGCGAATACTATGGTGAAGCGGGGCCTCGTAGATTCTGCTTATAATGAGCGGCGCAGCCAATGTGAGCAGGGAGTTGAGATCCTCAGGCAATACCTGCCAGGCATCGCTGCTTTGCGGGATGTCACTCCGGCAGATTTTGGCAAATACCGAAAGCATTTACCGGCTATAGTTGCTCAAAGATGTGAGCATATCATTTTCGAAAACCAAAGGGTCTTGGATAGTGTCGGGGCTCTCAAGGCCAGCAGTATTTCGGAATTCGGTCGTCTCATGGGAGAATCCCACAAGAGCCTTAGGGATCTATATGAAGTGAGCTGCAAGGAACTAGATATCATGGTGGAAGCAGCTTGGGGGGTAACTGGGACTTCGGGAGCCCGCATGACTGGGGCCGGTTTTGGCGGCTGTACTGTAAATCTTGTGGAGGCCGGGGCCGTGGATACTTTTGTGGCCGAGGTAAAGGAGATCTATACCGCTAAAACAGGGTTGGTGCCGGAGTTTTATGTATGTCAGGCAGAGGCTGGCGCGCACAAAGTAGAGATCTAGTTATAGCTAATTTGGGTACTGGGTGGGAGGTTCTCCATGGCAAGATTCATCTATTTAGATAATGCAGCTACGACCCGGGTGCATGGGGAAGTGGCTCTGGCAATGCAAGGGGCACTACTAGAGACCTTTGGTAACCCGTCCTCACCCCATACCCTGGGATTAGAGGCCGAACGCTTGGTGAGGCAAGCCAGGGAAGCATTGGCTAAGGCTATAGGGTGCCACGGCGATGGGATATGCTTCACCTCGGGAGGCACAGAAGCAGATAATCTGGCTATCCGGGGTGCTTTGGAGGCCAAGATCCGTAAAGGTCGGCATGTGGTGGCATCAGCTGTGGAGCATGCCGCTATCCTTGAGACCTTGAAGCACTTGGCAGAGCAAGGCCTCTGTGAATATACTTTGGTGGCCCCTGATCACCAAGGCAGAGTTTCTCCAGAGGCTGTGGTCCGGGCTGTGCGGGCAGACACCGTCTTGGTAACGGTGATGCTAGTTAACAATGAGATCGGGGCTGTACAGCCTGTGGCGGAGCTGGTGCGCCGGGTAAAGGAGCAGAATCCGGGGATGTATTGCCATACCGATGCAGTCCAGGCCCTGGGTAAAGTGCCTTTCCGAGTGGATGAGTTGGGAGTTGACTTACTGACAGCTAGCGCCCACAAACTAGGTGGTCCCAAGGGAGTAGGCGGTCTCTATTGCCGTGAAGGTGTACGGCTTATAAGCCAAATGACCGGTGGTGGCCAGGAAGCTAACTTGCGCTCAGGTACGGAAAATGTACCGGGTATCGTTGGTTTTGGCTTGGCAGTGGCTTTGGCCATGGACAAGATGGCTGCCCACATAGATACCTGGCGACAGCTGCAGGAACGTCTGCTGCAGCGCCTGCAGGCTATTCCTGATGCCCATATCCATGGTGATCCAATAGCTAATGCGCCCCACATCATTAATGTGGGGTTTGCCGGTGTTAGGGGTGAAGTTTTGGTCCATGCCTTGGCTGCGGAGGGACTGTATGTATCAACTGGAGCCGCTTGCTCATCGAGGAAGCAGATTTCCAGCCATGTACTTCAAGCCATGCAGGTCCCACAGGCAGTGGCAGAGGGCAGTATTAGGCTTAGCTTGGGATCTGATACCACCATGGAGGAAGTGGAGACTGCCACCGAGCTAATTGGCCAGACGGTGGCGGAATTGAGGCTTTTCCAGCGGAATTAGGGGATTACCCGGGGCTGGTTTCGTGAGATGCAGGTAAGACGCCCAGATATGACAGGCGTCGTAAGGAAAGACCATGGGAGGCAGTGGCATGTATGATTTATTGCTCATCCGCTATGGCGAGATAGGCACCAAAGGCAAGAACCGATACGTATTCGAACAGCGTCTGCAGGCCAATATTGAAAGGGCTCTGCGGGGGCTTGGTATTGACCAAGTGGAAAGGGCCCATGCCAGGTTCTATGTACCGTTACAGGCGAATGCCGCGGACATGGTGCATAGACTAGAGAAAGTCTTTGGGATAGCCTCCATCAGTCCGGTAAAGCGGGTGCCGTTGAGCAAGGAAGCAATTACCGAGGCTGCCCTAGAGATCATGGGCGCTAGATTGAGCAAGGAAGTGCTTAGCGGCCCAGCACAGCGGACTTTCAAAGTAGAGACTAAGAGGGCTAACAAGGGTTTCCCCTATACTTCTCCTGAAATGAACAGAGACCTCGGTGCCGATCTGCTCCAGGCCTTTCCCAATCTTTCTGTAGATGTCCATGAGCCCCAGCTGACTTTGCAGGTGGAAATCAGGGAGAATTTCAGTTATGTCTACACAGAGAAGATTCCTGGTCCCGGCGGGCTGCCGGTGGGTGTCAGTGGCAAAGGTGTATTGCTGCTCTCTGGTGGAATTGATAGTCCCGCAGCTGGTTACTTAATGATGAAGCGGGGAGTTGCTCCCATCGCAGTGCACTTCCATAGTCCACCCTTTACCAGTGAGAGATCTAGGGAGAAAGTACTAGACCTAGCTCGGGTGCTGGCTGACTATGGTGGGCCAATACCGGTGCACGTAGTTCATTTCACCGAAATTCAAAAGGCAATTAATGCCCATTGCCCTCCGAAACTCATGATCACGATTATGCGGCGCCTGATGCTGCGTTTAGCTGAAGCTATTGCCTGCCAAGAGGGGGCTCTGGCCTTGATCACCGGGGAGAGTCTTGGGCAGGTGGCTAGCCAGACCATGGCCAGTATTCTGATGACTAATCAGGTGGTGGAGTTGCCGGTTTTCCGACCACTAATTGGCGCCGACAAGCTGGAGATCGTAGAGCTAGCACAGAGAATCGGCACTTACAAGCTATCAATTCAGCCCTACGAAGATTGCTGCACTATCTTCGTACCTAGGCATCCTGAAACGCACCCCAAACAGCGGGAGGTAGACGCGGCAGAAGCGAGACTACCGGTGGAAGCCTTGCTGAAGGAAGCGTTGGAGAGGACCGAGGTGGTTCTTTGCGGAGAAGAGTAGATTTTCTGATGATTGCGTCTTTATTGCCAGAAATCCTCGGCAATTGAAAGGATAACCTTGGTATGCTACAATAGACTTTGGTTGTGGCAGAGGAAGTAATATGTAAGGAAATAGGAATGGGGAGGAATGAACGTGGGTTATTATTGGCTGATTTTTGGAGCCCCGGCGGTAGCACTGGTCATTGCTTGGATGTATTCTTCCAAGATTAGCGCTGCACCGGCGGGGACAGCCCGTATGCAAGAAATCGCTTCTTACATTCATGAGGGAAGCATGGCTTTCTTGAAACGGGAGTATCGTTCTTTAAGTATCTTTATCGCAGCTTTGTTCCTTATCCTATGGTTTGTGTTGGGCATTCAAGTTGCTATCTGTTTTCTAGTAGGTGCGATTTTCTCCTTGGCCACTGGCTATGCTGGTATGCAAGTGGCTACCAAGGCCAATGTCCGGACTGCCAATGCGGCTCGGGAAGGCGGGCTGAAAGAGGCATTGTCAATTGCTTTTTCCGGTGGCTTGGTCATGGGTCTATCGGTGGTGGGTTTGGGTCTTCTAGGCGTAGGTTTCTTCTACAAAATCTACGGTGATCCAAGTATCATCACCGGTTTTGGTTTAGGGGCATCTTCCATCGCTCTGTTTGCCCGTGTTGGTGGCGGGATCTACACCAAGGCAGCTGACGTAGGTGCTGACCTAGTTGGTAAGGTAGAGGCCGGTATTCCCGAGGACGATCCTCGCAACCCAGCAGTTATAGCCGACAACGTCGGTGACAACGTCGGTGACGTGGCTGGTATGGGTGCTGACTTATTCGAATCCTATGTAGGTTCCATCATCTCAGCGATCACATTGGGTGCCATCGCCTTTGGTGCTAGTGGCTCCATGTTTCCGCTGGTTCTCTCTGCTTTGGGTATTGTCGCTTCCATCATCGGTGCCCGCTTTGTCACCAATAGTGAGAAGTCCGATCCCCACGGAGCACTGAAGTCTGCTACTTATGTCAGTGGTGTGATTCTGGTGGTAGCGGCCTTTTTCCTGAGCAAGAGCATGTTGGGAACGCTCACTCCCTTTGTTGCTGTAGTAACGGGTCTAGTGGTGGGTATCGCCATCGGGCAGTCGGCTGAGTATTACACATCTGCCGACCATAAACCGGTGCAGAAGATTGCCCAGCAATCGGAGACTGGTCCGGCAACAACGATTATTAGTGGCTTGGCTGTGGGCATGTACTCAGTAGCTGCTCCCGTACTGCTCATCGCCATCGGCATTCTGATTGCTTTCTTTGCCTCAGGCGGCAGGACCGACGCGATCCAGGGTCTATATGGTATCTCTTTGGCAGCTGTTGGCATGCTGGCCACTGCAGGCATTACCATCGCTGTTGACGCTTACGGTCCTGTAGCTGACAACGCTGGTGGGATTGCTGAGATGGCAGAACTACCGGGCGAAGTTAGGGAGATTACCGATACGCTCGACTCCGTCGGTAATACTACGGCAGCCATCGGTAAAGGCTTTGCCATTGGCTCCGCAGCTCTGACTGCACTTGCCTTGTTTGCCTCGTATTCTCAAGTGGTAGGTCTAGCTACCATCGACATCCTCGACCCCTTGGTAATCGCCGGCTTGTTCATCGGCAGCTTGCTGCCCTATGTCTTCTCGGCCATGACCATGGAAGCAGTTGGTAAGGCCGCCTTTGAGATGATCGAAGAGGTGCGCAGACAGTTCAAGAACATTCCCGGGATCATGGAAGGTAAAGCAAAGCCCGATTATGCTACGTGTGTAGATATTTCCACCCAGGCAGCTTTGCGTGAGATGATTATCCCTGGGCTCATCGCCGTTATTGCTCCAGTCCTCGTCGGTTTACTCCTTGGTAAAGCAGCTCTAGGCGGCATGTTGGCCGGTTCCTTGGTCGTTGGTGTAGCCATGGCTATTCAGATGGCTAACTCCGGTGGCGCTTGGGATAATGCCAAGAAGTATATAGAGGGTGGTGCCCATGGTGGCAAGGGCAGTCCGGCTCACCATGCAGCAGTTGTGGGTGACACCGTTGGTGATCCTTTCAAGGATACTTCCGGTCCTTCTTTGAACATCCTTATCAAACTAATGACTATTGTGGCCCTAGTATTTGCACCGCTCTTCATGTAGAAGAGGGATTGTCGGTTAGGGCTTTATGATGTACCGGGTGGGGGTCTGGCAGCTGAGAGTGATAGCAGCGGCGGACCCCTCGCCGTATCATTGACTTTGACCCCAGTGAATGGTAGCATATGCTAGGATATGATAATTCCTACCATAGGTAAATAGTCTTAAAGCTCATCCAGAGAGGTGGAGGGACTGGCCCGATGAAACCCGGCAACCGGCGACCAGACATGGAGCAAGGTGCCAATTCCAGCAGGATGTGGACCATTCTGGGAGATGAGTAGGCTACTGATCAGTTGCCTCTTCCCAGACGGGAGGAGTTTTTTTATCAGCAAAGGAGGGACACGGCATGTCGAGTAATCGCTATCTATTCACATCAGAATCGGTAACCGAAGGACATCCAGATAAGATCTGTGACCAGGTTTCGGATGCCGTACTCGATGCCATTCTAGCAGAGGATCCAGATGCGCGGGTGGCCTGTGAGACTGCGGTGACAACTGGGTTGGTGTTGGTCATGGGGGAAATAAGTACCCACTGCTATGTGGACATCCCCCGCATTGTGCGAGAGACTGTCCTGGAGATCGGTTATACCAGGGCTAAATTCGGGTTTGATGGTGACACTTGTGCTGTACTGACAGCCATCAATGAGCAAAGCCCCGATATCGCCTTAGGTATCGACTTCGGTTGGGAAGCCCGGCAAGGGGATAGTGATGATGTATCTGTCATGGGTGCTGGTGACCAGGGTCTCATGTTTGGATATGCCACAGATGAGACTCCGGAAATGATGCCGTTATCCATAGCTTTAGCCCATAAGCTGGCAAGGAGGCTAGCTGAGGTCCGCAAGACAGAGATTATTCCCTACCTACGGCCTGATGGTAAGACACAGGTGACTGTGGAGTATGTCGATGGGCAGCCAGTTAGGGTTGACACAGTGGTGATTTCCGCTCAGCACCATCCTGAGATCCAGCCAGAACAGCTCCATGATGACATAATGCGGGAAATCGTGGATGCTATCATACCACGGGATTTGGTCGATGCTAAAACCAAGTACTATATCAATCCCACCGGGCGGTTTGTGGTGGGAGGTCCCGCCGGCGACTCCGGTGTGACAGGCAGGAAGATCATCGTAGATACCTATGGTGGCATGGGTCGCCATGGTGGAGGGGCCTTATCTGGTAAGGATCCGACGAAAGTTGATCGCTCGGCTGCCTACGCTGCCCGCCATGTGGCGAAGAATATCGTTGCGGCCAAGTTAGCTCGGCGCTGTGAAGTGCAGGTGGCCTATGCCATCGGTGTGGCTCGGCCAGTGTCACTGATGGTGGATACTTTCGGTACTGGCGCTTACCCAGATGCAAAGATCAGTGCTTGGGTAAATAAGGTCTTTGATCTGCGGCCAGCTGCCATCATCCGAGATATGGATTTACGTCGACCCATCTACCGGCAGGTGGCTGCCTATGGACATTTCGGAAGAATGGATTTGGATCTTCCTTGGGAGAAAACAGATATGGTGGATGCCTTGTTGGCAGAGGTGGCAGCAGTTAAGTAAAAGTTAACCACAAAAGACCATGGGCCGGCGCCTTGGGCATGACGAATATTCGCCCCCAATCCCCTTGTAGGATCGGGGGTTTTCTTTTGGCCAGAAATGAATCGACAGAATTCGACACAGCAAACAGCAAGTGCCATGGTAGAGTGCAAGTATACTAAAAAGGTGAGGGATGCTTAACGCGTGTTTGTAGGACTGGAAGTAATGAAGCTGATTCTAGAGGGGGGGTATGGGTTTGCGATGTAAATGGAGTATCTGGGTGGTTGCTGTCGGTCTGTGTTTTTTGATGGGAACAGCCCAGGCAAGTTGCCAAGAGAACAGAACTACCGTTGCCGTCAATATTGCCGAGAGTATTGCTGTGGTGACATGGCCTGACGCTTTTCTGAATCTGGCTAGCAATGTGACACCAGGTGAGGTCATCACATCTCCGCCACTGGGCCTAGTTGTCAAAGCCAATAGCATCTGGGGAGTGGAGATAAGCTGTGATCTGGTCGATGGCCGCATGCAGGAATTTGATGTGGGGATGGATGCCTATGTACCCGATGGTCGCGTGGTTTCACAGCCTTTGCAGTGGTCTACCAGTGGCTCAGGGCCCTGGCATCCTTTATCTACATCACCCAGTTCACTAGTAGCCGGCCAAGCAGCCACTGGAGATGGGGGAGCCGATGTGCAGTTCTATCTGCGTTTTGCTGCGTCCTATGGTGATCTACCAGTGGCAGTTGGTCGCGAGTACCGGCTCACACTGCACTATACTGCTGGGCTAAGCTACTAGGCCTGGGCTAAGCTACTGGTCTGGACCAACCTACCGAGCTTGGCTAAGCTGCTAGGCTGAATTGGGGTCATCAAGGAGGGCGTTGCACAGTGGGAAAAGAGTCAAATAGGAGATCATGGAGGGAGGCGGTGTAATGTTGGAGATGAGGGCACATAGCTTGGTGTTACTGCTAATCTGCGCCGTGGGGGTAGTTGCCCTGGCCCTGGCGCTGCCCGTGGGTGTCCATGCCCAGGGGAGGTACGGTGGTGGGGGCATATTGGTCAGCCCCGCACGTCTGGTGGCCACGGTGCAGCCAAGGGAGCTGCTGCCACCGATACAGGTGAAGAACACCACTCAGGAGCCAGTGGAGATAGTTGCTTATGTGGGGCGGGGCGAGCACCGTTGGGATGGATCCCCCATTTACCTGGATTCCCCCGAGGAGCGGATATGGGGGGCTAAACATCTAGAGCTGGATAGACCCCACCTAGAACTTGCTCCCGGTGAATCGGGAAGCATTATTCCCCGTGTCGGGGACATCCATGGTGTGGTTGGGGGATTCTATCCTGTCATTTTTTTGGAAATGAAGTCAGTTGGGCAATCCTCGGGGATCTCGGCCATATCACGGTTGGCGGTGATCACGCTACTGCAGGTAGCCGGGGGAGGATCCGGAGACTTGACCGTTGCTACACTGAATATAGAGCAGGCCCACCCCGGTGAGGCCATAGGTGTTTTTCCTCTGGTAACTAACCACGGCAATACCCATGCCACTTTCTCGGGATACATAGAAATCGCCCATAGTGAGGAAAACGTCACCACACAGTTACCAGTGGCGCCCATGACGGTATTGCCGGGCCTCGGCCGGCAATTAGCCCTTTGGTGGCAGCCTGATAAGTTGCCGGTGGGGACCTATGAGGTAAAGACACATCTTGCCAGTGGCGGGCGCGCTGTAGAGGCAGATGAGTGGGCTTTTCGTGTGGTGCAGCCCTATGCCTTGGCTACTCTCCAGGGAGATGTGGTGAGCTGGTCACCGGAGCGCACTGCCGCGGATAGCAGTACTGCCTTCAGGGCAGTTGTGCACAATACCGGAACAATAACTTGGCGGGCCTTGGGTGATCTGGAGGTAAGGGATATGACCGGCATTCTACGGGCCCAGGTACCGGTGGAACTCGATGAAGTAGAACCGGGAGGCAGTGGCAGTATCACTGGGGTCTTGCCAGCCTTGGCTCCCGGTCGCTATACTCTCCGCATGAGTCTAGTGAGTGACGGGGCACCTTTGCTAGATATGGAGCAGGTTCTTGATGTGATGGGTGGAGGCGCCGTGGCTCAGTTGTAGTTTTGCCAAAGGTTCCTCAAGGTCGCAAGACGCGGTTCCAGGGAAGGAGGTAGCCTGTTCTTGAGATCTATATGGCCACCGGTGGGGGCCCAACGCGGCCTAGAAGGAGTAGAGGCAGGGGCTTTGAGCCTTCACCTGCCAGTGGGATTACAGATATGGATGATGCTGTTGGGGATTCTTTTGCTATGGGCCCCAGCTGTGGCCGCCAACACTTGGATTGGGCTCCAAGGCGGGCAGCCTTTCATCCATTTTGGTTATGTTGATCCAGCCGAGCCGCCGGTGGTAGTCACCGGCGGTACCCAGCTGCTGGTGGTTTCACCTGGAGATACCTGGTCTTTGACCATGGAGGCCCAGGGTGATTTGGTTAACTCTCAACAACCGGAGGTCAAAATACCTGTCAGTCGCCTAGCTTGGGCACTCCATGATGGTGATCCTCCCCACTGGACACCTCTGACCCCCCAGATGCCGTCAGTTCTCTACAACTCTGCAGACCCCACACCTCCATCGGGACAAGCCATTCAACTGGATTACCGCTTTTCTCCCAGTTGGGAGGACCCCCCTTTGCCTGGGCAATATGCTACAGATCTCTGTTTTACTCTCAGCTCTAATCTCGATCTGCTGCAATCCTGGGTTTACCCTACACCTTTCCGAGCTGATGGCCTAGATCTGCTCACCATTGGCTATTGGCTACCAGGTATAGGGCTCCAGCAGTTGGAGCTCATCATCACAGATAGTGATGGTGCAGTGGTGAGAAGGAGTCGGATAAACCAGTTGGGTGGTGAATGGCGGGATATCGTTTGGAATGGATACACGGTCTTCGGCGACTATGCCACCCCCGGTCTCTACTATTACCACATCATCAAACTACCCCAAGGCCAGCCCATCGCGGCTGGCATGATTCAAGTCGCCCATGATGACAAGCCATCTGGCAGCAGCTCTATTAGGGGCAAGATCAGTAAGGCAGATACGGGGGCCGGGGCACTAGGTGCCCAGGTAGCTCTATACACCAGAGAGCGCCGTCAAGTGGCCACTTGCTCCACGCAGACTAATGGTGCTTATCAATTGGCTGGTTTGTCTGAGGGTGAATACTACCTGGAAGCTAGCCTGCCGGGTTATATAGCTGCTCAGACTGAGGTGTTTTACCTGGATGGTTATACAGATCAAGAGATGGATCTGGGGCTCTTGCCCAATCGGGCCCTTGATCTTGATCTGCAGTTATCGGCAAGATCCGTGGCAGTGGGAGATCTACTCAAAGCTACTGTGCGGATCACCAATTCAGGCACCAGGGATCTCTTGGACACTGTTGTGACTCTCTCTGTTCCAGCAGGGTTTGCCTATGGGGGAGGTAGTGCCGAGACTGGAGATCTCGAGATGAGGGAAGGGGTGCAGTCGTCGGGTGAGATCAATTGGGCAACAGGTTCTCTTAGGGAAGGGGAATCCCGCCAAGCCGAGATCTGGTTCTTGGTGGGGCTTGATGCTCCCGTCCGCAATGCCCAGTTCACTGGCCAAGCCCATGGGTATGCCACTTTGGAAAAAGTAGTAACACCCCGGGTTTCCCAGGCAGTAGAAGTGACAGCGGGGCCCTTTGTCGCCACCTCGCCCCAATGGGTAGCTGATTGCCATTTGGTCTTGCCAGTAGCTGACGGCGGGTTCTTGGAGATACGCCTACAGCCAGATGCAGCCATAGCGAAGCCGGGATTGCCCTTTGCAGGGGGGGAGATGGCCAGACATCTAGAACGGAGCACTCTGGTCCCAGTGGCAGATCCCTTTGTGCTAGAAGTTGGCAAACTAGCGCCCCACTCCCTTAGAGTGCGGCTAGACGGGGGTAGCTGGGCTCTAGAAGGTGGCCAATGGCGCCATGCCTTGGGGCAGCTGGAGCTACTTGGTGGAGTGGTGTCCCTGGCAGGGGTTCAGACAGCAGCCAGCTTGGGCGACGGCTTCACTCTGCGGGGCTTCTATGGGCTCCCCCTAGCTTGGCCAATTTACAGTCTATATCCCGCAGATAACACTTCCGGCCCCTTTACATTGCCCAGAGCACCGACTCCATGGGGAAGGGTGGATGTTAGGATCGTTAGCTGGGATCCTGTGGAGCATATTTGGCAGGAGGAACCGCCTGTGCTCTTTCGCATGGATGGTGCCCTAGGCACCATCACTTTGGGGCGGGCTCTGGGGGCTCTTAATGCCCAGGGTCATCAGCAGTATGTATTGGTGACCTATGCAGGCCAAGAGATGGGTCCTGACCATGGCTGGATGGAAGTGGGTTGGACGATAGAAAAACCCAATTGGAGCCTTTTTGCAGGGTACGTGGAGACTGGGGTCAAGGGCCAGATCAAGATGGCTACCATTGGTGGCAGAGCTGCAGGTGAGGGATTCATGCTACAGGGCAACCTGCGGACCTTATTGGGGGAAAAGCCGCGGTTTTGGCCAGGTTCATGGGATCCCTCAGTACCGGAGGTTGAGCAAAAGGATGGCACTGGTAGCGCTGCCGGTCAACGTGCAGCTTGGCAGATCACTGGGGCCTTGGAACCCTACTTGGGATTGCGTTTAGGTGGCGGGTGGTCCATGGATGGCCCTAGCTTTGGTGGGTTTTGGGGTCTGACGGCCCCAGATGCAGGGCTGCCCAAGGCTACGGGGAGTCAAGGCTTGGCGGTCAATGAAGCGAGGGGACTAGATGGCCTCATGCTTAGCCTTAGGGGAGAACTGGCTAAGCAGGCCCCGGGACAGAGCCACGGGGTAGGACCTTTGCTTGCTTCCAGAGGGAAGCGACGGGCGCAGGCTTTAGGTGGGGAATTGGATCTGGCCAATGGATGGATGACTTCTTTCGTCACCAGTAGGTCAAGTTCGCTACTAGGCCGAGACACGAGCTTTGCCCACGGGGAGCAGGATGTTACCAAGGGGTGGGAACAGAGACTGATTTACCAAGCACCAGATCTGCCCCACTGGAGCCTAGGCTATGGCCAAAGAGAGACGCAGCTGACCTCCTCCGAGAGTAAGGGCAAGCTCCATTACGGGCTTCTGGAGGTTGGAGGCCAGGTATCGGCCATGGAGTGGAGCACTCGGCTGTCCCTTAGCCAAAGCCTCAGTCCCCGTAATTCGACAGAAGGTAACCCCGTGGGGGCCACCGCCCAGCTCAATGCCAAATATGGGGAGGGAAGGTTTCGTCCTTATGTTCAGGGTAGCCAAGGAGGAGCTTTCAATGGTATAGGGGAAGACTCTGGGCTCCGTCAAGAGGAATGGACCATGGGGGTTGAGGGGCAGGTGAGTGACGAGCTCAGGCTAAGTGTTGCCCATACGAAGCAGCAAGGCCCAGAAACTGGCGTGTCCACCGCTCCAGATCATCCTAACAATACTACTGTCGGCAGTGGGCAGGTGAGGGAGCAACTAGCGTTGGGAGCTTATTACGGGTTGGGGCAGGGGTGGACACTCCAAGGCTCTTGCCAGTGGCCCATGGATAAACAGAATGGCCCGCTGCAGCCACCTTGGCAGGCAGGTCTAGAACTGAGAGGAAAAATCGGTCCCAGCATGGTCCTGGATGTGGGCTGGGGACGCTCTTCCAGACAGAGGACAGATCTGAGTAGCGTCTCAGTGGATCAAGTGGCAGTAGGCATCAGGTCCGAAAAGCTGGGTCAGATTGTGCCCCACAGGGAGATCAGATTGAGTACCAGCTTCCAGGAGGGCCGATCTATAGCCTGGGAGCTTTGGGGGGAGGGGTCGTGGCTGCTGGGTAAGTCTTGGGAGATTTGGACCCATGCCGCCCATAAGCAAGTAACCCACGACCAGATAGGTCAGGTGATTACGGAACAAGGTGTTGTGCGCCTCTCTCGCCGATTAGGCCAGGGGCTGGCCGGCTTCACTCAGGTGGGAGGGTGGCGGCAAGTGCGGAAAGCTGAAATAGGATGTAGCCTGGGCATAAGCTACCAGATCACCCCGGAGATCAGCCTAGCGGTGGGCCATACATGGCCCCTGGATCAAAGGGAATCAGAAGTAGGTTTCCTCTCTGTTCAGCCTGGTTTCTTTGTGCAATTATTTGCCCGCTAGGTGCCCTATGGTATAATCAGGGAAATGAAAGAGATAATGGGAGGTGCTACTAGTGGCTCCGTGGATTGATGTTACCTGGACGACTCACCCCAACATGCCGGTCTGGCCGGGGGAATCACAGCCTCTACTAGATCGTGTCGCAACTGTGGAAGCCGATGGAATGCAGGTCACCCAGTTAAGCATGAGTGTCCATACCGGTACCCATATCGATGCCCCTCGGCATTTTATTGCCGACGGAAACACTATTGATCAGGTACCTTTGGAAAAGTTGGTGGGTCCCTGTCTGTTTATTGATTACAGGGGAGATGGCCCTCTCATTGGGGCTACTGACCTGGATGAATTTGATTGGCAGGGTGTGCACAGGGTGGTTTTCAGAACCAAGAACTCATTGCTGCCCATAAAGGGCCAGTTTCGTTCCGACTATGTGAGCCTTAGCCTAGATGCTGCGGAATTTCTGGTGGCCCAAGGGATTGAATTGGTGGGTATCGATTACCTTTCGGTAGAAGCCTTTGATGCAGCCCCGGGATTCCCTGTACATACGGTGCTTCTGGACGCTGGGGTTGTGGTGGTGGAATGGCTAAAGCTCAAGGAGCTGCCCCCGGGCAACGCTACATATGAACTGATGGCTTTGCCCATGCTGCTGGCCGGTAGTGATGGAAGCCCGGCGCGGGTGCTCATGCGGCGGTTGTAGAGCTGAGCTAGTCTCTAGCTGCTGTCTCAAACTGTGCCGTCAGCCAGTAGGTGGGAGATCACTAGTTAAGTTAACAGAACAGGGGCTGTTCCACCTCTCTTTGGCGGAACAGCCCTCTACTTTATGATCTCTCAAGTTTGGCAGTCACTTGATGTCTGAGTTCTAGAAACCACCGGGCATTGGTATCATCCAGGGCTCTGAGGGAATCTCACCCTTGAGCTGTTCAGGCCAGTCGGTGGCGATCTTATCCAGCAGTACAACCATCAACTGCCATGCAATGTCAGGGTGGGGTGACGATACCCAAATGCTCAAGACCTCATTGCGCCCCGGATGGGGGATACCATAGACCGCTCCATTGACTTCCCATGCTGCAAGCCCTTGGGGGAAGAGTCTTTCAATGAGTTCAGGTTGCGACTCTAGATAAGGAGTGAGGTTCAAAAGCCCTCCATGCTCAGCAAACATCCAGTAACGCTCTTCTAGCAGGGAGAAGATATCTGGAGCATCCCGGGCTCCCAAGAGCACCACAAGCTTCTGGTCATATGCAATGGACGGTGTTACCGACAGGGACAGATAGTAATCAGGGTAGGTCTGATTAAATTCATCGACAAAAGGCTCGAAGTAAGCGGTTTCGGGAATACCACCTGGCACCATGATGCTAAGCTTAGTGCGTCCGCCCGCCGGATCTGGACCCGGCCGCATGGCGAAACCCAAGACTCCCAGGACCAACACTATGCCAATCACCATGAGGGCGGTGCGCTGAGGGCTGCGCTTTAAGTAACGGGAGTCCCCCAAATTATCTCTAATCTCCGTCTTTATGGCTAGGGCCACTTGTGGACACCCGTGTTTCTTACATCCGGCCGCTTCTCGCCAGCAATCAGCATGGTGAGGAGACTTACAGCGGGGACATAACACGACCTCATCCCCGGCCTCAAATTTGTGCTGGCAAGCAATACACTGAGTACCCACCAGCCGATGCTCAGCAGGCAAAACCAGCAGTTGCTCTGTCTTGGCCATATCAATTGCCCCCCAAATTGTTTCCAGTCTACCTGATCCCCGTAAAAGCATATCATATTAGTCGTTGAATTTCCACGTACAGCTAGTTTTCTGTAGCTTTTTGATAGCAGCTTTAGTCCAATGCAGCAGAGGAAGGCCACTGCCTTTTCTCTGGGATTTTGGAGGCTCTCCGAGGGAGCGCATGCCTGGAGTTGAAGAGGGGTATTCTCCATATGAATGTCATTATCAAAAGCTGAGCAAGAGGGGGGATACCATGGTCCTAGGAATTATGGGGATTTTGCTGAGCGATCGCCGGGGGCAGGCACCGGATGTGCAGGAGATTTTGACGAAATACGGAGATTTGATCCAATGTCGTACCGGTGTCCATGATGCAGCTACATCGGTAGGCTTGATCACCCTAACTGTGGAAGCAGATCGAGAGGAGCTCCACGCCCTAACAGCAGAGTTGAAAGACGTGTCAGGCGTGGATGTGAGCACAGCCCTATTTGAAGAGCAATCATTCATGGAAGGGAATTGGCCCGTCGAGTAGTCTAACACCAGGATAACCGCCCTTTCACCCCCAATGCACACCAGAATCCAGCAGTTGACACTGCTGGAGTGAAATAGTAGGATATATGAGGTGTGGCATGTCGATATTTGGGGGAGGTGGCAAATAATGGCATATGTAATCAATGATGACTGTATTTCTTGTGGCGTTTGCCAGTCAGAGTGTCCGGTGGAGGCCATCAGCGAAGGTGATGACAAGTACGTGATCGATGCCGATCTTTGTACCGAGTGTGGAGCTTGTGCTGATGTGTGCCCGATGGACGCCCCTCAACCCGCATGAGCCAGTAGGATACTGACATAGAGGAGCCTGACTCGGCTCCTGGGGTTGTTTGATTCACACTTGCCAAGGCCGGGTGTCTGTGCCCGGCCTTAGTGATCATCTGTGGTCTCTGTGCGGGGTGTTGGGAACGGTGTTGGGACTAGCCGAGGGTGCCGACCTTTTCCCGCTGGATGGCTTCTTCCACTATGGCCTGGGT
>DAIQRD010000170.1:0-2870 GCA_036786445.1 Bacillota bacterium | reverse complement strand
TTAAGGGCCGTGGCACATCTCGGATGACCACTGAAAGCAAGTTGGGCACCATACCATTGGAATGGACGAAGGTTGCTTTCCGCCTGGACTTGCCACCAGACAGTGTCTCTGACTTTGAACCAGTAGATTTCTTCATCGCCGCGCATGGAGCTTCTGATGTTTTGATTGATAGAGTTGAGCTTTACCCTGAAGATCATATAGAAGGGTTCGATCCAGAGATAGTCCAGGCAACAGAAGACTGGAAAGTACCGCTTCTTAGGGGCCCAGGAGGGAATTTTGTCAGTGGCTATCATTGGCGAGACGGAGTTGGTGAGCGAGATCTGCGTCCCACCCGGCCGAATCCGGCCTGGGGAGGACTAGAATACAACGACTTTGGCACTGATGAGTTCGTTCGCTTCTGCAGACTTGTTGGTGCAGAGCCCCATATCTGTGTCAATATTGGTACAGGCACGGCGGAGGAAGCTGCTGCATGGGTGGAGTACTGCAATGGTTCCATTGATACGCCCATGGGTAAGCTTAGGGCCGAGAATGGATATCCAGAACCCTATGGAATCCGTTATTGGGAAGTGGGTAATGAGATCTATGGATGCTGGCAGATAGGTAACTGTGGTTCCGAGGAGAATGCGAGGCGCTATAAGCTGTTCGCAGAAGCCATGCGGAAAGTCGATCCCAGTATTGTTCTAATAGCCAATGGGAACCCCTTTGATTTCGTGACACCGGAGCCACACTGGAGCTTTACAGCGGCAGACCAAAATTGGCACAGGGCACTTCTAGAGGAGAATGCCAGTGATATTGAATTCATCTCACTGCATGCCTTGCCTGAGAACACCCGGAGGATGGAAGATGAGACTGATGAGCATGCATACTATGGTCTGATGGCACATCCGACAAAATGGGAAAGAGATGAGCTTCCTCAGCTTCTGGATTTGATGAAAGAGTATGGAGTTAAGGCGCCGAAACTAGCCATTACAGAATGGGGTGTTTTGGGCACTAGTGAGCTTAGGCCCCGTGTTGACAACTTTGGAGAGGTCATCTACGCAGGGTTATTCCTGAATCTACTGATGCGCAATGCACCAGCTATACCCATCGCTAATGCTACTGCGTTACTTCACGGAGGGTGTATCCGCAAGGCAGGTGGGCGGGTCTTCCTTGATGCACAGTATTATGCCATTCAGTTATATAATGAGGTGGCCTCAGGTTTCGCCATCCCGTGTCGGTACCAGGGACCGGGATATGATATAGAGCGTGGTACAGAGACCACTCCCAGTGTCCAGGATGTGCCATACGTGGATGTCGCTGCTTGCCTTGCCGAAGACGGCTCTGAACTCGTGATGTACTTGGCAAATCGCCATCTTACCTCTAAGATGCGACCGGTGATCAATCTCCATGGCTTTGCTCCGGACGCGATAGCTGAAGGAGTGTGCATGGCATCCAGCGATCCAGTGGCAGTATCGTCGCCCTTGGAGCCGGAGAGGTTTAGGCCCAAGCGGTGTGACGTTGCTATCAAGGGGGACTCAGTAGAGTTGGTACTTCCGCCATGCTCTCTGACCCGTGTTCGGCTAACTCGATAATGATCAATCAACGAAGACCAGGACCCTTTGCCCAGGACTATTTATGTCCGTTCTCAAGAGGGAATGGAGTAGCCTTTGATGTAGATAGAGGTAGGCGGGATGAATCAATGTTCTCGCAACTACTAGGGCATATGCCTGGGAGGGTGGGTATTTGTTGAAAACGAGAAGTCTTGTCTATGCACTTATCCTGGTGCTAGGGATATCTGGCCTCGCTTCTGCTTTGAGTATAGGGGGAAGCGATGATGATCTCGGCGTCTGGGTTGAGCAGATAAGTATTCAAGCTAAGGCTGATCTAGGGCTCTTCAAGACCGAGCTCAGTGTGGAATTTGGAGTTCCAGTAACCAAGGTAGACCAGCTAATTGCCGAGGTAGAGCTAGAGCCTGGTGATGTATACGTTACGCTTGAGCTGGCCCGAATATCCGAAAAGCCGGTGGATGAAGTAGTCGAGGTTTATAAGGTCAACAAAACAAAGGGTTGGGGGGCTCTGGCTAAGGAATTGGGCATCAAGCCTGGCTCTCCCGAGTTTAAGGCCCTCAAGGATAATGCTGAGGGGAAGAGCAAGGGTAAAAAGAAATAGATAATTGGATGTGAGAAGTGAAATCGAGAACCCTGGAGACGGGGTTCTTTTTTTTTAGTTTTCTTTCACGACAAGGTCATTGGAAGTAGGGTGCAATTGGGATCAGATCATACTTTGACAGGCAGACTTTCTCCGGCGAGAATAAAAAGAACTGCGCTGGGCGGAGGCAGGAGTAGGCAAAGCACAGTAGAAGCACCTTTATTGAAATGCCTACGGGTATCGGGGCAGGTGTGATCATCTTGGTAAGTTACATCGAGGAATTAATGGCTGTGCCGGAGATATGGGGCATATTCCGGTGACCTTGGAGATGGTTCATTGCTCCCGCGGAGGTTTCGGTTGTCTAGAGGCTATAGCTACCGTTGGCAACTCGGGATTTGAAGATAGAACGCAGTGTGGACAGTGAACTAGTGGGCATCGACCTTAGTTACAGAAAGTTTATAGATCCGCGCCGGGAAAACCCCGGAATTCATTCCGGGGATGAAAGGCGAACAAACGTTTGACAAAGCCTTTACCATATGGTACCATGTAGTTGCTATGAAAATACATTCTTCAAAACACTCGGTGTACCTCCTGAACTATCATATAGTCTGGATACCTAAGTATCGAAGAAGCATCCTTCAGGGGGAGATCAGGGAAAGCCTGTGGGGGAGGTGATGAGATGTTCATATTCAAAACCTTTAAATATCGCCTCTATCCAAACCGTGAGCAAGAGCAAAAGATGC
>DAIQRD010000031.1:17492-21914 GCA_036786445.1 Bacillota bacterium | reverse complement strand
ACTGCCATGTTGCCCTTGGAGATTCCGGACATACATCATATGGAATCAGCGGGGTTGCTCTATGTGGCTGGTTACATGCTTTTCCCGGAACTATGGGAGTCGAGGACTATTAACCTAGTAGAAGAGACTCGGCAACTTGGTATACCTATAGTTGTTGATAGTCAGCAGTTGCCAATACCTGGTGATGTAGTTAATAATACCAAATTGAGGGAAATCATGCCTTTCGTCAACGTTTTCTTATCGGCCCGCCGGGAAGCAAAACAGCTTACCGGTAGTCAAGATCCGTTGGTGGCGGGTAGAGAGTTTCTTTCAATGGGTGTCGAAACGGCTGTGATGAAGCAAGGCGAAGAGGGTTGCACTGTTCTTACTACCATTGCTCCCAAGCATAGCGACTATGGTGATGGGTCTATCGGTGAGGTGCAGGGTAGACCCTACTATGTAATCAGGGTACCTGCTCACCAGGTGGATGTCTATGATTCGGTAGGCTCTGGGGATCTGTTCGGGGCAGCCTACAGTTTTGGCGTGTTACAGGGCTGGTCCCCCGAAAAATGCACTAAGTTCGCTACAGTGTTTACGGCACTATCCTTAGGCAGGTACAAAACACATAAGCTCCTACCTTCCCGTGAGAAGGTAAGCCAAATATTAGAAGCGGAGGGCTATAGATGAGAGATTTGCAGATTGGAGTTATTGGTGCTGGTAGTACTTATTCTCCAGAGTTGATCGATGGCTTTCTAAAGAGGCAAGACCAAATGTCAGTGAGTCGCTTCGTTCTGATGGATATCGATCAGACCAAACTAGACATTGTCGGTGGCTTGATTGAGAGAATTGCTCTTACTTTTGACAAGAAAGTGGAAGTTGTTAAGACGCTCAATATGGAAGAAGCCGTTGATGGATCAGAGTATGTTGTTACCCAATTTCGAGTTGGTCGGCTGCCAGCTAGGGCTAGGGATGAGAAGATACCTCTTAAGTATGATTTGATCGGTCAGGAGACTACAGGGCCTGGCGGATTTGCCAAAGCTTTGCGGACGATCCCGGAGATTCTCAAGATAGCACGGGCTATGGAGAAGTATTCACCGAAGAGTTGGCTGATCAATTTCACTAACCCTTCTGGGATAGTGACTGAAGCTGTTTCTAAGTACTCTGATGTAAAAGTCATTGGCCTATGCAATCAGCCCATCACAACGCATAATTACATCGCAGAAGAACTTGGTATCGCCTCTAAGGACCTTTATATGGACTATTTTGGCCTCAATCATTTGGGCTGGATCAGACGTCTATTGATCAATGGGGAAGATGCTAGCGCTGAGGCCTTTGACAAAATCATCAATAGTCCCAGGCTCGATCACATACTGGGGTACAATTTTACCAAAGAGTTCTTGGAGGCATTAGGACTGTTGCCTACGGGATATTTGCAGTATTATTACCACACAGAGGAGACTTTGGCTAAGCTTAAGTCCCAGTCTCAGAGTCGTGCTGACGTCGTCATGGAGATCGAGAAAGATATTCTGAAACTATATTCCGATCCAGAGCTGAATGAGAAGCCCAAGATGCTGGAGAAGCGGGGCGGCGCTTGGTATTCCGATGCTGCAGTGGCTGTAATGAGTGCTATTGAGAACGACAAGCGGGAATTGCATATCGTTAACGTTCCGAACAACGGTACGATTGAAGGTCTGCCACGGGATTCCATTATTGAGGTGCCGGCAGTTGTGGGTAAGGCAGGGCCAACTCCATTGGTCGTAGGAGAGATTCCCCTGGGGATAGCAGGGCTACTAAAGCATGTTGACGCCTATGAGAACTTAGCAGTTAAAGCCGGGGCTGAAGGATGTAAGGCAACGGCACTACTGGCACTATGTAGTCATCCCTTTGTGAAGTCAACAGATGTAGGTAAGCGATTACTAGATGAACTGATTACAGCCAATCAACCGTACATCAAGTTGAGCTAGTCACCTTTCAAGAGGTAGCAATAGAAGGGGTGGACTCATTGACAGTAAGAATTCTAGATGCCATCGGCAAAAACTTGATCAACTCTACCAGGGATGATCTCAAGAACGCTATACGAGCTGCAGCGGGGCGGGTCATAGTCGGCGAAACAGTAGCCTTCAAGGCACCCCTGATTGATGGTGTTACAAACGTGGAACTCTTGAAGAGCTGGGGCGCCGATATGGTTAATGTGAATCACTATAGTGTAGATATGCCCATGACACCGGGACTTTCATCAACAGATGAGGGTTTAGCAATCTGGGGAGCTGCATGGTCGGGTCAGCCGGGGCGACGGCCTGAGCCTGAGGCAGTGGAGCCTTCTGTCCAAAGCTATTTCCTCGAGTTCGGCTTTGGCAGGACTCTTAAGGAAGCAAAAGAGCTTGCAGGTATACCCGTCGGTATGACTCTCGATCCCGTTGATCCAAATGCCAGATTGGCCCCGGCGCGGATAGCTAGTCGAGCAAATGCAGAGAAAGGCGTCCAGCATGGAGCTAGCTTCATAACCTTGATTCACACGCCTTCTATGTCAGAGGAGCAGTTTGCCGGCAGTGTGAAGGAAGTACGGGCAGGTGCTGGGGATGAAGCCTTGGTACTGGCTGGCAAGATGCCTTGGGGTGGGCCTTTCACAACTGACCCCGATGAGTTCATTACAGAAGAAGAGATCGCCAAGCTGTCAGATGCAGGTGCAGATGTGATTATCATACCTGCTCCAGGAACTGTGCCGGGGCTGACCATAGAGATAGTCAAGTCTTGGGTACAGGTGATCTCATCATTAGGTCTATTGGCAGAGGTTACCATTGGGACTTCCCAGGAAGGCGCAGATCCTGATGTAATCAGAAGGATAGCTATTGATAGCAAAATGACAGGAGCGGATTTGTACCAGATCGGGGATGGTGTCTACAGTGGAGTGGCTACTCCCGAAAATGTGATGGCTTTTGCCAATGCCATTAAGGGAAAGCGCCATGCACTGCGCCGGGCTGCTCTTTCGCCTCTGCGCTGAGTAGAGACCGTATCGATGAAGCTAATGGATGCCATGGCAGTCCAAACTATGCTTGAGAAAACCGTGAGTCCCGGGATAAACCGGGACTCACTCAGGTTGAGAACCTTTCTCAAAATGGATTAGGAGTGACTAGGATGACAGCCAAACCTAACTTCGTTGATGAAGTCAATCAGCAGCCAGAGGTACTTAGAAGGCTTGTCGAATCATATAGGGACAAGTTGCAGGATAGGCTGCGAGAAGCAGCTGATTTGATCGATAGTAAACCTGTCACCGTAGTAGTGGGAATGGGAAGCTCGTCGTTTGCAGGGGAGATTCTGACACAGCGTCTCAATGGGGCTGACCTTAAGGCCGTAACCTTTGATGCCAGTGAACTATTTCATTACCAACAGGGGACATTAAACGATGATGTTGTGATGCTGGTCATATCTCAATCCGGTGAAAGTGCAGAAACCTGTTTGGTAGCCGAAGCTCGTCCCAAATCCGTGCCATTGATTTGCATCACCAACAATGAAGAAAGCCGTCTCGGACGTATGGGCGATGTGGTTCTACCATTGCTTGCTGGTCACGAAGAAGGGACCTCTTCCAAAACTTTCGTTGCCACTATGGCCCTCTTGCACTTGTTGGCAGATGCCGTACTGGGTGAGGGACTGCTTTCATTCAGTAATGCCCACCAAATAGCCCAGTATATGGATGAGCTGACCAGCACTCTTGGAGACGAGACCGATGGATTGCTTGGGTGTTTCGGTGATTTTAGTTCTCTAGTCTTCACTGGTCGAGGACCTGGCTTGATTAGTGCTATGCAAGGGGCGTTGATTACCCAAGAGATGACACAGATACCGGCTGCCGGGTTGAGTGCAGGTCAGTTTCGGCATGGGCCCATCGAGGCAGCAGGTCCCCATCTACTCACTGTCGTTTTCGCACCTGCCGGTAGGACTACACATCTCTTAGTCAGGCTGGCCCAAGATACTGCTAGGTTTGCCTCGCCCACATGGCTGATTACCGATACATCTATCCAGGTGGGAGCCGGAGAGAAACTCTTTGTCTCCCAGCTACCACATGTACAGGAAGGGTTGTCTCCTCTGCTCTCGATTATCGCACCGGAGCTCTTGGGTGTAGCCATAGCTAAACGAAAAGGATTGGAGCCTGGCAGATTCCAGAGGATCAGTAAGGTCACTGATTTTGAGTAGAGTTCTATAAGGAATTGTGATTGCTGATTCTCGATATTGGCAAAACTCTCCCGCCCAGACTCTAGCTGACTAGACTCTGGGCGGGGATTCTAGAGCTCTCTGCTGGAGCCGAAGAAGCCGGTGTCTGGATTACAGAGATGGCCAACACAGCTACCGAGTTTGCCACAACAATCGAGACACTGAATGCCGGCGCTCAGGATCTATTGAAAGCAGATTGGTGAGCAGTAGTGTCACGGGTACGAATTGGATGAGGGC
>DAIQRD010000031.1:0-17482 GCA_036786445.1 Bacillota bacterium | reverse complement strand
AGCGGAAGACCCAGGCTAGGTCTGCGGCAAGGCCGGGGAATACCTGTGATTGGGCGTTTTTTGGTAGCCTATAGAGCGCCTGATCGCCAAGCCCTCCATCCCGGAAGCTGTATACTAGGACAAGCTTATCTTCGGGATCGACAATCCAGTATTCTTTAACACCACAAGACATATACAGATCGAGTTTCTGGATCAGATCCTTCCTAGCAGTGCTCTCGGAGAGAATCTCCACCAAGAGTGTGGGCACTCCTTTGTAATACCCATCGTCACCCAGCTTTTCATCAAGGTCACAGATGATCATGATGTCGGGCTGCACGACACTGATCTGCTCCGGAGATCTCTTGAGGGTGATATCATAGGGGGCCACGAATGGTCTACACTCCTTCCCCTGAAACCAGTTGTAGAACTGACCGAAGAGCTCAACAAGAGCAGTTTGATGAGGTGTCTTAGGTGAGGCGAGCAAGTACATCTCCCCGTCGATATATTCATAGCGCTCCTCAGTATCTTTGGTCAATTTCAGGAACTCCTCGTAGGTGGCTTTTTTGCGGCCATACCCCACTTTGTGAGCTTCCTCTCTTACCATGTTAGGGACAGAGCCCAGTCCAGATGGATCATCCTGCAGAGCAGATAACTTAGCTACAGGCACACCGTTTCGGGTGATAATTATATCTTCTTGGGCCGATAGCAAGAGATACTTCCCGAAGTTGTTCTGCACTTCTGTGGAATTAACTATCATGTCTGACGCCTCCCGGTTAGCTAGAATACTAGCTAATATAGCTAACTATAGTGTATGCTTGGAATAGACGGCAGTCAAGTACTTGTACCCGCTCTCGCTCTTTCCATCCTGGTTAAGGTCGGGTGCCTGTTACAGCCACCTTTATGGAGTAACTTACAATGGTAGCTTGGTGAGAATGGGAACTCCATGCCACATAATACCCGCATTCAATCCAATAAGTACCTAACTCGGTATATAAGATCAGGAACGATGTATGGTGGTCCTAAACCTTTGGGGATGCGATACATCAGTTAACCATAGTAGAAAGGCACCTGCTAAATGGCAAGTGCCCATAGACTCAACGTCCTCTTAATTGGGGGTCAGAGACATCTCTGAGCCCATCTCCCAAGAAGTTAAACCCTAAGACCGTAAAGACGATAGCAAGACCAGGGTAGAGGGTCATGTAAGGAGCAGAGCGAATGGCATCACGGCCCAAGGCTAGCATCCGGCCCCAGCTAATGACAGGGGGCTGGGCACCGAGCCCTAAGAAACTCAAGGTAGCCTCTACGGTAATGGCAGTACCCATGTTGAGGGTAGCAACCACCAGGATGGGTGCATAACAGTTGATCAAGATATGTCGAAAGAGAATCCTTGCAGGAGAAAGGCCCAAGGCTCTTCCGGCAACCACAAACTCTTCTTCCTTTAGATCCAGCACCATACTGCGGGTGATTCTCACCATGGCGGGGATACGCACAATGGCTATGGCTAACATGGCATTGACGACACCGGGCCCCATAGAGGCTACAATGGCTATGGCCAACAAGATAGAAGGAAAAGCTAGGATCAAGTCCATCAGGCGCATAATAATGGCATCGGTTCTGCCTCCCACATAGCCTGCTATAGCGCCGAGGGTTACCCCGAAGAGTAGGGAGACTCCGGTGGCAACAGCCGCTACCAGTAAGGAGACCCTTGAACCCATGATAATTCGGCTCAACACATCTCGCCCCATGTCATCGGTGCCCAGGATGTATTCGCCTCTGGGCCCCTCCGGGGGTCGATAGCTCTCCCAAATGTCCATTTCGTATGGGTCCTTGGGCACAATGGAATTGGCGAAAATGGCGACAAAGACCAAGATGCCGATGAGAATAAGTCCTGTTAAAGCACTCTTGTTTCTGAGAATCTGCTTCATGTTCCGGGCCTCCCTCAATCATACCGAATCCGGGGATTGACTAGAGCATAGCTTAAGTCAACGGCAAGGTTCACTAAGGTGAAAATAACGGCCATCATCAAGACTCCTCCCTGAATAATGGGGAAATCCCGTTGGCTAATGGCGTTAATCACTAGTCGACCTACCCCGGGCCAAGCAAAGACAGTCTCTGTTACAACAGCACCGCCTAGCATGGCGCCGAATTGAATACCGATAATTGTAATGACGGGCAGTAGGGCATTGCGCAGTGCATGCTTGAGAACTACGATCTGATTGCTTAAGCCCTTAGCCCTAGCTGTCCGGATATAATCTTTGCCCAACACTTCCAAGAGGCTGGAACGAGTCAATCTGGTGATAATGGCCATCATGCCGGTTCCGATACTAAAGGCTGGGAGCAACACATAGCGCAAACCTGTCAAGAGCTCATCAATGCGGAACTGGGTGAATAGGACCCAAAGACCTCCAAAGATTGAGCCATCACGGCCGAACATGGGCAAGAAATCCACCTTTAAAGCTACGTGGGACAGCAGGATAAGGCCCAACCAGAATCCCGGTGTCGAAACGCCAACTAAAGCCACAATCATGCTCAGATAATCCCAAATCGATCCACGTTTGACCGCTGCGATGATTCCCAGGGGTATTCCTAGTAAAATAGCAATGATGACAGATACGATGGCTAGCTCCAAGGTAGCTCCCAGCCGCTCAAAGATCAGAGTGGTAACAGGTATTCCCTGGCGGATAGAGACTCCCAAATTGCCCCGTAAAGCGTTGGACAGCCAACGGAAATACTGGATGTGTAGAGGTTGGTCAAACCCGTAAACGGCATTCAACCGAGCAACATCTTCAGTGGTGGCGTCTTCACCCAAGAGCATGCGGATAGGGTCACCGGGGGAGAGGTGAACCAGAAGAAAGACCAATATGGAAATACCAATCAAGAGTGGAATCAGCTGGATAAGTCGACGGATAATGTAGCGAGACATAGAAAAAAGTACTCCTTCCTCCTGCGTAGTCAATGGATGGTGGGCAAGGCGATGTAAGTCAGCCTAGGAATGCCGCTATCCATCGGGAGGTGCTCCACGAATGGAGAGGACACCAGATGAAAACTCCATCTGGCATCCTCCATACTTATTGCGCTTCTACTTTATTTGTCTTTGACCATGAGGTGCACATCTTGCCAAGCACCAGCGGCGTAGGGATGGACCGTCCAGTTCTTGATATATTTGTGCTGGAGACCCACTTCTTCAGTGTAGTTAATGAAGCCGTACGGCACCTCACGCACCACGATCTCCTGGGCAGTGTTGTAGATGTCGATGGATTCCTGAGAATCAGGAGCTATAGTGCGGCCATAGTCCAACAGGGTATCCAAATGCTTGTTGGAGTACTTGCCATAGTTATTGGCTCCATTAGTGTGGAACTGACGAATCATGGCTCGGTCGGGATCTAGCTGACCACTCCAGCCCAAGATGAAGATGTCGAAGTCATCGGTTTCCTGGATCCTGGTGAGGTATGCACCCCACTCCTCGATGATGACTTCCACTTCAATCCCGGCTCTTTGGGCTTCAAACTGCAGAATCTCTGCAATCCGCATCCGAGTTGGATTCTCATTGGTGAATAGGCGGATGCTGATGTCGCCTGGTCCGTAGCCGGCTTCGGCTAGCAACGTTTTGGCTTTGTCTAGACTATACTCATACCGCATTACGTTGGGGTTGAACCAAGGCAAAGACTCGGGGATAGGCCCGACACCTGGAGTACCAATGCCTGCTAGTACCCGACTGACGATGCCTTCTCGATTGATCAAATAGCTTAGTGCTTGACGCACTTTCAAATCGGATAGCGCCCCAACTTTGGTGTTGAAGCCTAGGTAGTTGTAACCAGTTCCCGCAACCCGCTGTACCACAAAGCGAGAGTCCTGCTCCAAGCGGCTAAGCTCCTGAGGTACTACCCCACCCTGGAATATATCGATTTCTCCAGCCTCAAAGGCGAGCAAGCGGGTGGAGTCTTCAGGAATTGTCCGGAAAATCAAGTTTGGAGTAGCTGGTTTGCCGCCCCAATAACTCTCATTGGCTTGCAGTACCATGCGATCATCCCGGGTCCAGCTCACCAAAACATAGGGACCTGTGCCAATGGGCTTTTGTCTGAAATCTGTACGATCACCGTCATGCTTGGGGACGATGGCCATCCGTGCTATGTTATTCAACAAGAAAGAGTAGCGTTTGGCCAGGTGGAATTTGACCACATGATCGTTTACTACCTCAATCTCTTTGATATCTGCGTATAGGCCACGATTTGGTGCAGCATTTTCAGCATCCAACACCCAATCGAAAGTGTACTTGACATCGGCTGCGGTAAAAGGCTGGCCATCATGCCAGGTAACGCCTTCCCGTAGCTGGAAAGTGAGGGATAGCGCGTCTTCGCCGAACTCCCAATCCGTTGCCAAGCAAGGCACCAAGTTCATCTCAACATCGAACTTAACCAATGGTTCCATGATCACATTGATTCTCTCGTAGGAGGGGACATCTGTCTCTAGCCTAGGTTCTAGACCCAGGGCTTCGGCCCCACTGCCGATAACAAGAGTATCATTTTTGGCTAAAGCCATTCCGCCCACACCCAGCACCAACATCAATACCAGCGCTAAACATAACCGTTTCTGCATATCTAACCTCCAGAATGTATTTTTTTGAACCTCATAAGGGGTCTATTAGACGTTTTCCGCGATAACCCTTTTTTAAGGGTGAAGAATCACAGAGAGAGATCAAGTAATTTGCTTGTCGTCTATGGTGGCGCCTTGTATTTGACAGTTGCTGGCGCTAAGTGGCTCGGTATGGGTCCAGATTACCGATTTCTCCGGTTGCAATTCTCAGCCCATGTGTTATAGGCTTGTATACATTATACATTTCGCGCTCGTGGTATTCCTCGGTTTATTGGTTAGCCAAACGCCAGCTAATCGCGATTCATCGGAGGAAATGGCTAACCAGGTGGCGTATTGGTAACATTAGTTAGCCATTTTCGCACTTGCTGATGAGGAGGCTGAAATCATTGACTACACCAAGTTTTTTAGATGAAGTGGCGGAACAACCAGACGTCTTGCTTAATCTGGTTATGTCCTATGCAGATGACCTTCACCAGAGGTTACAGGAGGCCGCTAAGCTAATAAGGGGGAAATCCACCCTTCTGGTGGTGGGTATGGGCAGTTCTCTTTTTGCAGGAGAGGTACTTGTTCAGCGCCTGAATGCTGCTGGCTATAAGGCGTTTGCCTGTGATGCCAGTGAGCTCTATCACTATAAGCGGGGAATAATGACTGATGATGTTCTTATGCTGGCCATATCGCAATCCGGGGGAAGCGCCGAGACTTGCCTAGTGGCAGAAGCCAAACCCAAGGCCATGCCTCTCATCTGTATGACCAACAACGAGGATAGCCGCTTGGCCCGTATGGGGGATGTTGTGTTACCGCTATTTGCCGGTGAAGAAGCAGGCACTTCTTCGAAAACCTTCGTGGCAACCATGGCATTGCTACACCTATTGGCGGATGCACTACTTAATGAAGGAATGCTTTCCCTGGTCAGTACTCAGCAGTTAGTCGCGGACATGGGCAATTTGATCAAGACGCTTGGCCATGAGATTGAAGGTTTCTTGAGTCGGTTTGGGGATTTTAGCTCTGTAATTTTCACTGGCCGGGGTCCTGGCTTAGTAAGCGCCACACAAGGTGCCCTCATCACTCAGGAGATGACCCAAATCCCAGCGGCGGGGTTAAGTGCCGGGCAATTTCGCCATGGCCCCATTGAAGCCGCTGGTCCCCATGCTCTCCTGGTGATATTTGCGCCATCGGGGGCTACCACTGAACTCTTGGTCAAGCTGGCGGGGGATACCGCTGATTATGGCTCCCCCACATGGTTGATTACGGACACTTCAGTTCAGGTGGCAGGTCAAGAGAATCTGTTTATTTCCCGATTACCCCAGGTATCTGAAGCTCTATCGCCTTTGCTCTCCATTGTAGCCTCGGAGTTTCTTGGAGTGGCTATTGCCAAACGCAAGGGATTGGAACCAGGCAGGCTGCAGCGGGTCAGCAAAGTGACTGATTTTGAGTGAAGTATCGAAAAGGGTGGCAGTGGTTCAGGCAAAAGTACACTATGCCGAGCTCTGCAAGCAGAACTGGGACCGGATCTTCTGACTGTTATCAGCCTGGATTGGTACATGTATAGTCATGCTGCTAGCCATAACCGACCTGAAGTAATCGACGAAGAGTGGCTGTAGTGACCCTGGAGAGAGTTGATGTGGAACCAAGCAAAGGAAAGGAGAGGTATGAATGCAGGTTGAGAGAGACTACACAAAGGTGATCAATCGCAAGTATCCGGAGGGTGTGGCCATCGCCATCGCCAAAGACTCAGCTGGCAAGCACAATCCTATTACTTTAGGGTGGACCATGATTACCTCCCACAGGCCGCCCATGATGGCCATCGCTGTGTCATTGACCCACTATTCCCGAAGGGTGATTGAAGAAGCAGGGGAGTTTGTATTGTCCTTTCCTTCCAGCTCCATGGCAGAAGCAGCGTTGTTCTATGGCACTAACTCTGGTCGCAATATGGATAAGATGAAGGAACACCCCGTAGCTACACAGCTAGCCACCCAGGTGGATTCTGTACTTTTGTCCGATGCTGTGGCAAACTTTGAATGCAAATTGGAGTCGCAGATGGAAACAGGGGATCACATGCTATTTGTAGGTCGGGTGGTGACCTCCCATATGAACAGCGGCGAAAGCGTGAAACGGCTGTATACCTTGGCACCGGGGTACAAGATGGGAGGGGTCAGGGGAGATATCTAGTACGTGCTGAATGCAGCCTATCTTGGCGAGTATGTATCAGAGAATTGCTGGCAGGTGAATCTTTGTGCGAAAGCTAGCGATTGCGGGTTGCTGATAGGTGCCAGTCGCAACCCGCCTTGCATTCTGCACGGGACTTGACTATTGCACTAGTCAGATCAAGAAAAAAGCTAGGTAGTAGGCAGGAGTTCCAAACCGCGTTGCAGAACTGTTACACCACAACATACTTAGTTGGTGGAAAAAACTAACTATGGATAGTGCCACTAACGCAAGGTGTTTTCGCAGGTGAATCCTTAAGTGAAAGGAGGAACAAGCACAACCAGACGATCTGGAATCATAATCAGAATGTGACTAAGAGAGGGGAAACTGTAAATGCAGATGATGTCGAAGCTTAGAGTATCACTATTGATTAGTCTAGTCGTCGTCATGCTTCTCCCTAGCGCTTGTGTCTTTGCAGCCGAAGAGGTTAATCTTGAGTTTTGGACCATTAGTCTGGCTGGTCCTTTTGGTGATTGGATTCGTGGCTTCATCGCCGATTATGAAGATGCTCATCCCGGTGTGAAAATCAAGTGGGTGGATGTACCAGGTGCCGATGTGGCCCAGAAGTACTTGGCATCGGTCAGTGCTGGCATAGCACCTGACGTTGCCAACATCTATGGTTTGGCGAAATTGGTGGAATTGGATGTTCTGGTAGATGTTAATGAGTATCTTGCCCCCGAGGAAAGGGCTGTTTACGATCCCAGCCTTATGGATGCTTTGACCTTCAGCGGCAAGACTTATGGGTTACCATGGTATGGCGGTGGCTCCACACCGTTGGTCTATTCTCGTAAGGCATTTAGAGAAGCCGGACTGGATCCTGACTGCCCTCCAACGACACTGGACGAGGCCATGGAGATGAGCCGTAAGATCAAGGATGCTACTGGTAATTTCGGTTTAATGACTGTAGTCGGCCAGTCCAACACCAAAGTCGATGGTGGTCAAGAGGTCGACTGGTTGGTCATGGAGGGAGTCTCCCTTTTCACGCCTGATGGTAAGAAGGCCGCATTTAACACTCCCGAGGCAATCGAAGTTATGACGAAATGGCGCGATCTGTACCGGGAAGGCTATCTACCACAAGAAGCTCCCACGGCTGTCTGGTCCGAGGCACAGCAGTGGTTCACCGGAGGCCGAGGTGCTTTTACCCTAGTAGGTCCACAGGTGCTGAATCGCACTACCCCCGAAGTGCTTGAAGCTCTGGAAGCCGATGTAGCCTATCCCATTACTGGCAGAACAGGGAAGGCCTTAACTAACTTCCAATATCTAGCTATATCAAGTCAGAGCAAACATCCCAAAGAAGCAATCGATTTTGCTCTTTATGTAACCAGCAAACAGCTGCAGCTTGAGTTTATCAAGCAGGTTGCGATTTTCCCAAGTCGTCCCGACGTTCTGGAAGATCCGTACTTTGACGTTGAGGAGCCCGAAACTCTGAGGGATAAGTCGCGTATGCTGCAGGTCAGTTGGCCCGGTGGTTTCGTAGTTAGCCCCAGTGCCATTCCGCCGAGTACTGCGTGGCCTGAGTTAGCTGAGGCTTTTGCGAGAGAGACACAGAAAATGTATACTGGGCAGATTAGTCCTGAGCAAGCGTTGACCAATGCTGAACTGGCTTGGAATAGACTTCTAAGCAGGTAGTAGAAGAACCTCTTGTAGTTGGCTGGGGGCTTAGTGCCCCCAGCCGCTACAGCTATTAAGTAAGGAGGCAGGACGGCTGTGCAAAGCTCGGCTACAAAAGAACCGCTTGCAAGGCAATTAAAGCGTCTATGCCGCAGGCATGATGTTTCGGGGTTTCTGTTTGTGCTTCCGGCAATTATTTTGTTAGGTATATTCATGATCTATCCGCTTATAGCCAGTTTTTGGCTGAGCCTAACGAAGTACAATATTGTGAAACCGCCTGTGTTTATCGGATTAGCCAATTTCTATGAACTATTCAGTGATCCTGTTTTTATCATCGCCCTGAAAAACACGTTGGCCTATACGGCTGTAGTTGTGCCAGGATGTATTATCTTCCCGCTCCTTTTGGCCCTTCTCCTTAATCGATCCATCCGGGGAATTACCTTCTTTCGATCCATTATTTATCTCCCGGTAATCACGGCTATGCCCATCGCGGGGATCATGTGGAAGATACTATATTCTCAACAGGGATTCATTAATGGTTTTATTCAGTGGGCGGGGTTGCGGAAAACCCCCATAGGGTTCCTCAGCGATCCAAGTGTGGCCCTACTGTCAATTATCTTTGTCACTATTTGGAAGGCATCGGGTTACTATATGATGCTGTATCTAGGTGGTTTGCAGACGATTCCCGTAGAGCTTGATGAAGCCGCAACGGTGGATGGTGCCAATGCTTTCCAGAGATTTTGGAATGTCACTTTGCCACTTTTAAAGCCCACCATGGTGTTGGTGGTTATTCTCTCAGCCATCGGGGCGTTGAAGGTTTTTGGCGAAGTCTACGTGATGACAGGTGGGGGACCGGCGGATAGCACCAATGTCATTGTTCACTATATCTATCGGCAGGCCTTCGTCTTCTTGAGGATGGGCTATGCTTCGGCTATGGGTGTCGTTTTGTTTGTGCTGCTATTTGCTTTTAGTTTCGCCTACCTGCGGCACATGGAAGGTCAATATACGACATATTGATTTTTGTTGTAAGGGGGAGTGTCCTATGGAAACCAGAGTTCAGGCACGTAATAGTAAGGCCGCGCGGGACTCAAAGCAGCCGGGTTCAATTGCAGTCTGGCTAGGATTGATACTTGCAGGTCTGCTTTTTTTTGGGCCATTTATTATCCTAATATCCATAGCTCTGCAGCCGCCGACGGCCAATCTATTCGCTTTTCCACCGACCATTATTCCTCGTCCACCACACTTTGAGATATTTTCGGAGGTTTTGCGGGTCTTTCCTTTCTGGCAGTACGTCTGGAACAGTTTCTGGGTATCTTGTATGACGGTTTTGCTGCAGATGCTCGTTGTTCCCATGGCTGGCTACGGATTTGCTCGAAAGCATTTCCCGCTTCGAGATGCACTGTTCATGGTTGTTTTGAGTGCCATAATGATTCCTCAACAGGTTACCTTGATTCCGCTGTTTAGCGTTTTTCGTAACCTGGGGTTGCTTGACAATCTCTGGGCCCTTGTTTTGCCACTGATTGTGGCACCCTTCAGCATATTCATCATGAGGCAAGCTTTTATTACACTGCCAGGGGAATTTGAGGATGCTGCCCGGATCGATGGCTGTTCAGAGTTTGGCATCTATTGGAAGATTATGCTGCCCTTGGCGAAACCCGCTGTAGCTACCATTGCAGTGTTTACCTTTGTTGAGCAGTGGAATGCTTTGCTGTGGCCGGTAGTTCTCCTGAAAAGTCCGGAATTGTACACATTGCCATTGGGCTTGACAACTTTGGACTCAGCCTTTTACGGCGGTTGGCGACAATCGGCTGCCGGTGCCATCCTTGGTGTAATACCAACGCTGATCATTTTCATGTTAGGACAGAAGCATTTCATCCGCGGGTTAGCATCAGGAGGCGTAAAGGGATAGAAGGGGGACAGTTATGGAGCGCTTATCAGATGTTAGACTGAGGTTAGGGGCATGGCGAGAGGAAGCCGCCCAGTATTTCCAGCCAGGGAATGAGTTTGGCGATTTCAAGGGAAGGACCAATTTGGCACACTCTGGCTCTGGGGCTGTGGTAACGGTGGACAGCTTCTACTCGACACTAAATACCCAGCGGGAAAATCTCTATTGGACACTGAATGAAGTTGCTGTTAGGGCCGAATGTGGGCCAAATCAGGGTTACGCAGTTTTCCACCTGACGACTAATACGCCAAACCTTGAATCGATACTTGTTCAAGCAGATGAAGGTCAGTGGCAGGAGATTCCTTCGGTATGGGTTGCAGCACTGCATCATGGTGAGAACCGCTTCGGCTTTCGCAGCCGTAATACTGCTGGGATCCTCGGTAGATTGACTGAGGTTGTCGCCGATTACGACTGCAAATCCGGTCATACAGCTTTCACGATCCATGGGGGAGATCTGGTGGTGAGCCCTCACCGCTTCATGTATGAGGACTATTTCAATCCCCAGCTGCGTTCATTGAGGGAAGAATTCGAGCTGGATGCGAAGCTGACCACCGAAGGTGCTGATTGGGAACGGCTAATTCCCCTGCGCACTTGGCTGAAGGGTCTTTGGATTCATGGTCAACCATTGCGCCTACCACCCTGGGATGCCCGTCACATTATTGAGCGAGGCATGAAAGGTATTGAGCGCTTCCATTGTGTGCATTACAGTGTGAGCTTTACTCAATGCTGCTTGAGCCTGGGTTTTGTGGTGAGAATGGTGAATATGCATCGAGGGATCGCAGAGGATTGCCAGCCCGGTAGGGAACAGCAGCATGAGCCTCCCTGTGATGAACACGTTGTCACCGAGATTTGGTCCAATGACCTGGGTAAATGGGTTGTGTTCGATGTAGACTATGACTGTCACTACACACACCATGGCGTTGTCCTTAATTGCTTGGAGATCCATGACCTTCTGGTAGCCGGTAGAGAAGGTGAGATTGAGATGTGCTCTGGGCCCCATACTGCGGCAGAAATGGGAAACCAGACACTTGCGAAGCGTTTGAGTTTCTATGGCCACCTTTCGTTTCTCATGCGCAATAACTTTCTAAGCGATCCGGCGGGACCCATCCGAGTTGCTCACCTAGTTGATGATGAGACACCGCCAATTTTGTGGTGGTATGGGGAAGACATGGTCTGGCGGCGTCATCTCATGGGGCCGGTGCATGTTGCTAAACCCTACAAACAGATAACTCCTATACTAAATGATGGGAGGTTGCATACAGCCTGGGCTTCTGATGACACGCCAGTAGAACACTGGGTGCAGGTGGAGTGGGAGAATCCCATAGAGATGTCCTGTGTGATGATTCACTGGGCAGATCGGATGGGTGTTGTACGCACCTCTCGGCAATATCGAATTGAGGTATGGTGTGATCAGCGATGGAAGGTGGTAGCGGAGATCGATGGCAATGGGGAGCAGGCGTGGAACGTTCACCAGTTCCCGATCATGTCCGCAAGGAAAGTCAGGGTCGTACAGCCGGCTGGGGGCGGGCACGAACTAAATCCCAATATTATGTGGCTACGACAGGTTGAAGTGTTCTAATCCAGATGCGATAAGGAGGCACTCAGAATGTCTGAATCACTATTGGCAGGCTTCGCGACGCAAGAAATCACACCTCCCTTGGGTGTCACGATGGCGGGTTTTGCTGCTAGGAAAGGGGGGGCTACAGGAGTCCACGATGAGTTGTACACTCATGTCATGGTGCTGAAAAGCGGTTCAAAATGGGTAGCTGTCGTGAGTATGGATCTGGTCGAGGCCCCTGACTATTTGGTTAGTCGGATTCGTCGTCAGATCAGTGAAAAAACGGAGATACCGGCGAATGCAGTACTTATCGGGTCAACCCACACCCATTCGGGGCCACTCGTATCCGGCAGGTTCGGGGAGACGGAAGAGCTGGCAGTCACCGGCCAGATTGAAGACGCAACTATTACTGCAGTTTTGCAGGCCTTAGAGGATCTGAAGCCTGTAAAGGTGAAGGTTGGCTCAGCTGAGGTGGGTGGTGTAGCCAAGAATCGCCGCAGCTTGGAGCCTAGCCCGGATCCGGAGATCAATTTCGTCGGTTTTTATGCTGGAGATGCATTGACGGGGTGCTTGGTCAATTTTCCTCTCCACGCGACAGTACTCGGTGCAGAGAATCGCTTGTTCACCGCTGACTATCCAGGATACTTGCGACGCACCATAAGTAAGACGCATCCCAATTGTCGCACCCTATTCCTGAACGGGGCTGCGGGCAACATCAACATTGGGTATTCGGCTGATGCTAGTGCCTTAGGTGAGGTATTTGATTTCCGGACATACGCTAAAGCCGCCGAGGTGGGCGAAAAACTGGGCACTGCGGTGATCCGTGGGCTGGATGCTGTCGACTGGGTCGATGATGCTATTGTTGAAGTAAGGGATTCTGAGGTACCCTTACCGCTTAAGGAACTGCCTAGCCCCACACAATTGGATGGGGAAATCGCCAAGAAGGCACAAACCATCGAACAGCTACGTCTCCAGGGTACCAACCTGAAAGAAGTAGGCAAGGTAGAGCTTGAGAAGATTTATCTGGAATGTTTGCGGGATTCTGTGCTACGCCGTGGGATCGATGGGCACACTGAACTGGCCATGCCGATTCAGGCTTTGAGAGTTGGGCCAGCTGTGTTAGTGGCTATACCCGGGGAGCTATTTGTGGAATTGGGGCTTGGAATTAGGCAGAGTCGCAAGGACCTCCAGGTATTTGTGGCCGGGTATGCCAACGGTTCTTGGGGCTATCTGCCCACCAGCGATGCTTTTAGCCAAGGGGGCTACGAAGTAGAGACTTCGGTCTTTAACGAAAACATGGGCGAGGCCTTGGTCAAAGGAGCGTCACAGCTTGTGGCATCATTTTAGTGTTGGTAGCCATGCTGACGAGATAACAGGGTATTTCGAAGATATTTCACAAGGGAGATATTAAAATGTCCAAAACGAGCAAGTTCTACCTCAAGACTATCGTATCAATGCTAGAAACCATCGAGGAAAAAGAGCAGAAGTCAATTGACGAGGCCGCTACTATCCTGGCCAAGACCGTTGCCGATGACAAATTAATCAATGTCATAGGTCCCGGGGGACATTCCAACTTAGCAGCGGAGGAAGTCCTATGGAGAGCAGGAGGCTTGGCCCCAGTCAACCCCATTCTCGATCCAGGCACTCTCTTGATGTTCGGAGCCAAGCGTTCCAACTATATTGAGCGCACCCCTGGCTATGCCAAGGCAGTGTTGGATTCATACGGGATAGTCAAGGGCGATGTCTTGGTTATCGTCAATGCCTATGGCATCAATGCCATGACTATAGAGTGTGCATTGGACTGCAAGGAGCGAGGCGTTACTTCCATAGGAATTACCTCAACAAGTTTCGCTCGAAACGTGCCCAAAGATGCTGTTTCCAGACATCCTAGTGGGAAAAACTTGCACGACTTGGTGGATGTCTTCATAGATAGCCACCTACCCTTAGGTGATGCCGTAGTCGAGGTCGAAGGTCTTGCTCAGAAGATGGCAGCGACATCGACATACTGCAATGCTTTTGCCATCAACCTGTTGATGGTTAGGACAGCGGAGAAGCTCGTGGAGCAGGGCATTCAACCACCGATCTGGACTAGTGCTAACCTACCGGATGGTGATAGGCTAAACAAAGAATATGAGGAGAAATACTTCCCTAGAGTCAAGCACTTGCGGTAGATGGGGCGCAATTGTCCTAGATTTCTTTCCAGCCGGCCACCGCGCTGATCTAAGCCGGTGGCCGTTTCCTGTTCACATCAGCAGAAATATAATCCTGGTTAGGGAGTTGCTCAGCAAATGCCACAAGAGCGGAAAGAACAGGGAGAGACATGGCATAACGATCTAATCAGAATGCTGATCAGGATAGCTTCAGACATGTGTGGGAGGAAATGCAGATTTCAGGAGGAATACACAAAGTAGGCATATAAAGGATACTATCCATGGAGCAATATTCCCCATTGCGAGAAGGGAATATGGAGGTCTCTGCAGAACTGATACAACAAAACATACTTGGTTGATTGAAAAAACTAACTGAGCATACTCCCAAAGGAAGTTAATCAAAAATGCGCACAGGTAGCAATAGTAAAGACCTAAAAATGCTTAACCGCCTGCTGGTGCGGGATATGATCCGTACTTTGGGTCCTATTGCCCGCTTCGAGATTGCCAAAGAGACTGGTCTGACGCCATCGACAGTAACGGTGATTGTCGCAGAGCTGTTGGAAGCAGGAGTGATCAAGGAAGCAGGTCATGGGGAATCAAGTGGAGGTCGTAGACCGGTCTTGCTGGAACTCAACCCCACGGCTGCCGTTGTATTTGCCGTTCGCTTGCAGCGGGGTGAAGTGGTGACAGCTCTCTTCGATCTGACCAGAAATATCCTGGCTGAAGACTATCAGGCCTTAGATACTACTGTGCCTAGAGATGTGGTGGAAGCCATTGGGGCCTCCTTTGACGCGTTGGTCAAGGAGGCTCATGTCAACCCCGATGCTATCCTTTGGTGTGGAGTGGCCTCCCCGGGCCTTGTCGATGCACATAGAGGGGTTGTGGAAAGAACATCTAACCTGGGGTGGCTGAAGGTGCCCCTTAGTGCCATGGTTTCAGAGCGCCTGGGCGGTATCCCTGTACATGTGGAGAACATCTCCAATGCGGCGGCTTTGGCCGAAAAGGAATATGGCCAAGGTAAAGGGCATCGGCATCTGATTTTCATAAACTTGTCTGTGGGTATTGGGGCTGGGGTAATAGCCGATGGAGAGATATTTGGCGGAGTAAGGGGCTATGCCGGCGAGATTGGTCACATGACTCTACTCGCCCAAAATGGGCCTCTATGTGGCTGTGGGCGTCGGGGATGTCTGGAGGCCTTCTGTGGAGTAAGAGCGGTGGTGGAGAAAGCCAAAGGCGCAATTCCGCCCGAGATCCTGAGTCAACATGGGATCGCCAAAGAGAAATTGGCTGTAGCTCATCTAGCTTCACCACTCTTAAGCGGAAATGCCGAAGTACAAAGGATCATCAGGGAAGCGGGCTGGTCCATTGGAGTGTTGGTGGCGAATTTGGTTAATCTATTGAACCCGGAAGTGATTATTCTGGGAGGAGAGCTAGCTACTCTAGGCGAGCCACTACTGCAAGCGGTGAGGGCAGAGGTAGAGAACCGTACTTTAGAAGAGCTAGGTGGGAGCGTAGAGATCAAGATATCGAATATGCGGGGCACCGCTCCGTTGATTGGCGCCTATGTGTTGGCGCTAGAGAGGATATTCGCCCTGGACGATTGGAATGGGCGTGGAACACGTCTAAAATTGGAGAATAGAATTATGACACAGAAAGGTGCAGTCTGATATGGAAGTAAAACCACCTTACAACGAGTTTTGTCTAGTAAACGGCAGGGTGATTACCCCCCACGGGACAATTGCCCCCGGGAGTATCTATGTCCGGGGCGAGTACATTCAGCAGGTGTTTGCCACAGGGGAGGCGGATATTCCCCATAGCGTGCCTAGGATAGATGTGGGTGGAGCATGGATCATGCCGGGTTTTATCGACATGCATCTCCATGGTGGCGGTGGCGGGGATTTCATGGACGCCACGAAGGAGTCTTTAGCTGCTATTGCACGCAGCCATGCCCGGGGCGGTACCACCACCATTATTCCCACAACTCTAACTAGTTCTGATGAAGATCTGAGGGCTGCTCTCGATGCTTTTGCATCAGCACGGGATAGTGTAACCTGTGGTGCTCGTCTATGGGGAGTGCACCTAGAAGGTCCCTATTTCTCCTATGAGCAGCGAGGTGCCCAAGATCCCAGGTACCTCAAGAACCCCGATCCTGCTGAGTACCGGGAAATCCTCGATGAATATCCCTTTATTATGCGGATTTCTGCTGCACCAGAGCTGCCCGGTGCCCTCGATCTCGGTAGAGAGTTGAGGGAAAGAGGTATTGTGGCTGCCATAGGTCACAGCGATGCTACGTATGATCAGGTATTAGCTGCAGTGGATGCAGGTTACTCCCATGTAACTCACCTTTACTCCGGTATGGCAGGAGTAAGGCGGGTGAACTGCTATCGGGTGGCAGGAGCAGTTGAATCGGGGCTGCTTCTAGATGAACTTACAGTGGAAGTCATTGCCGATGGCAAGCATTTACCGGCATCATTGCTGAAGCTAGTTTATAAATGCAAAGGCTCCCATGGAATGGCCTTGTGCTCCGATGCCTTGGCGCCGGCTGGTATGCCTGAAGGCAGCTATGTGCTGGGTAGTGGCGAAGGTGGTCAAAAGATCCTGGTGGAAGAGGGAGTGGCTTGGCTGCCAGACAAATCGGCTTTTGCTGGCAGTGTAGTTACCGGTAGCGCTCTTATTCGCAATATGGTGGAGCTAGCGGGGGTTCCCTTACAGGAAGCCATTAAGATGGTGACTATCACTCCGGCTCGCATTCTGGGCATCGCGGACAAGACGGGTAGCCTTGATGCAGGCAAATACGCGGACATCACAGTCCTCAGAGAGGATTTTTCCGTGTTAAGAACTATCGTAGGCGGGAAGCACGTTTATTCGTCCTAATCGCCCCGTTTTTATCTAATAGGAAGGAGATAGTTATGATGAAGCCAGAGCGTTCGCTTCAAGTTGACAAGCTAACTGTGGAGGTATATCAGGACCGGCCGGCCATGGGTCGAGCCGCTGCTAAGGTCGCTGCAGAGAAGATGCGTGAGCTCCTAGGCAAGCAGAAATCCATCAATGTGGCCTTTGCTGCTGCGCCGTCCCAGAATGAATTCCTGGAGGCACTAATCAAGGAGCCGGGGATTGATTGGCAGAGAGTCAGAGCCTTTCATCTCGATGAATACTTAGGGTTGGCCAGTGATGCTCCCCAGAGGTTCGCTGTATTCTTGGATGAACACATTTTTGGCAAGGTGAACTTCGGTCAGATTCACTATCTGCGAGGAGATGCAGATTCGCCAGAACAAGAGGCCCAGCGCTATACTGAGCTGTTGCAGAGATATCCATTGGATATTGCTTTTATCGGTATTGGGGAAAATGGTCATATCGCGTTTAATGATCCGCCGGTTGCAGATTTTGATGATCCCCATTGGGTGAAGATAGTGACCCTAGATGAAATATGTCGGCAACAGC
>DAIQRD010000030.1:0-21975 GCA_036786445.1 Bacillota bacterium | reverse complement strand
ATGCCCCCATCGCCCGACACCCAGTTCATCGGAAGCAGATGGCTGTGATCGAGAGCGGCCGTGTTGCTAGCACCCAGTACTATGTGCGGGAGCGTTTCGGAGACTATGCTCTGGTAGAATGCCGTCTGGAGACCGGTCGTACACACCAGATTAGGGTTCACATGGCCCATATTAAGCACCCGATTGTTGGTGATTTTGTCTATGGCCCTAAGCAAAATAAGCTAGGCATGACTCGTCAGGCACTACATGCCTATCATTTGGGATTGGTACACCCTAGAACTGGGGCGGCCATGGAATTCACTGCGCCGTTACCGCCAGATATGAGCCAGGCATTGGGTCTGCTCCGGCGGGAGACTATATCCCGTTCCCATAGAGGGGGATCTAGCAAGTTGGTGGAGAACGCCACGCCATGGGCAAGTGTTGACAAAGCCGGAATGTGGTGATAGAATTGGCTTAAATTGCAAGCCTTTAATCTGGCCCTGTGAGGTCGGCAAGGTGTATTAGATAGCTATGTCCTTGCCACGGATCTCTGGGGCAGGGATTTTTGTTATGGGGTGCGTTTGGACCTCTGGAAGGAAGGTGCCAAGTTGGATCTCATTGAAAAAGCCCAGATCATGGATGAAGCCGGTATTGGCCGGGTTTTGACCAGGATTGCCCACGAGATCGTAGAGCGCAACAAGGGAGTTCAGGACCTGATGCTAGTTGGGATACGCACCCGGGGGGTACCGTTATCTCAGCGGCTAGCTGAGCGGATCGCTGCGATTGAAGGTAAGATCGTACCAGTGGGCATATTGGATATCACTTTGTATCGGGACGATTTGAGCACCATTGCCGAGCAGCCGGTGGTACATGAAACCAAATTGCCTGGCAATATCAACGGCAAAATTGTGGTTTTGGTTGATGATGTCCTATTTACCGGACGCACCACCCGGGCTGCCCTGGATGCTTTGGTCGATTATGGTCGCCCTCCCCAGATTCAGCTGGCGATAATTATTGATCGAGGACACCGAGAGCTGCCTATTCGGGCTGATTACGTCGGCAAGAATGTTCCTACAGCCCGGCGAGAAATAGTTAGTGTGCGGCTCAGGGATACTGATGGTGAAGAACGAGTTCTGATTGAGGAGCCCGCCGATGGATAGGACGTGAGTAACGGTAGACTCCATCAGTAGCTTCATATCTCTTTAAGCCAGTCCTGTGAGACTGAAAAGGGCAACATTCCTGCTGATTAGCATTGCTGCTGCTCTTTTCGGGTGGCAGTTTTTTTGTGCCCAAGGAATAGGTTAGTGGAGCTTTTATCCAACATGAAAGGGGGTGGAGGGCCAGAAACTACTAAGTAGTGAGTGGGTCTAGACGCAATCTACATACAAACGGGGAGGCAGAAAAATGGCACAAGAAGGTATCGGCGTACATGAGAGACTACCTATGGTTCAGATGATACCACTGGGTTTACAGCATTTGTTTGCCATGTTTGGCGCAACAATATTAGTACCTTTATTGGTTAACGGTGGTTCAGGCACTATGGTGATTCCCCCGGGTGTGGCGCTGTTGACCGCCGGTGCAGGTACACTCCTGTTCTTGGCAATTACACAATTCAAGGTTCCCGCGTATCTTGGTTCATCTTTTGCGTTTATCGCACCACTGATCGCTGTAGCTAGCCAATTCGGCCCAGGATATGCCCTAGGTGGCGCTGTGGCTGTAGGCCTGTTGTACGCATTAGTTGCTTTGGTTATTTCCTTTATAGGCGTCAATTGGCTAGATAGGGTGCTGCCACCTGTCGTCATCGGATCGGTAATCGTAGTCATAGGATTGGGATTGGCTTCCACAGGTGTGAGCATGGCAGGGCTAGCCGGTGATTCCGTTAGCTTCGCTAATGTGAATGTGCGGATCTCTCTTTTTACCCTAGCGGTGGCTATCTTGTCTTCAGTGTTCTTTAAAGGTTTCCTAGCGGTGATCCCCATTCTGATTGGCGTTGTAGCAGGCTACGTGTTTGCTTTGCTCCAGGGGGCTGTTGATCTAGGTCCAGTTAGGGAAGCAGCATGGTTCGCCTTGCCGGTAGGTCATCATGTAGCCTTCTCTTGGCCAGCCATAGCCATGATCTTGCCTGTGGGGCTAGTGACCATTGCCGAACATCTGGGAGATGTTCTGGTCCTCAGCAGAGTTGTCGATAGGGACTTCTATAGGGATCCAGGTCTCCATCGGACGATTTTAGGTGATGGACTAGCAACCTTGCTGGCGGGCTTCTTGGGTGGGCCGCCCAATACAACTTATGGAGAGAACATTGGAGTAATGGCCATAACCGGGGTCTACTCCGTCTGGGTCATAGCTACAGCAGCGGTGATGGCAATATTGCTGTCCTTCATGCAGAAATTCGGAGTGCTGATTCAGACTATTCCGGAGCCAGTTATGGGCGGTATTAGTATCATGCTGTTTGGGGTAATTGCTTCGTCTGGCATTAGGACCCTGGTGGAGAGTGGGATTGACTTTGGTAACAAGCGTAACTTGATTATCTCCTCGGTGATTCTGGTACTGGGCATTGGCGGTGCCAAGCTGCAATTAGGCACCATCGTGCTGGAGGGCATGGCTTTGGCGGCTATAGTAGGTATTGTGCTCAATTTGGTGCTTCCGACAGGTCTGGAGGAAACGGACGCAAAAGCCAAGAGGCAATAACCCGCCAGACAATAGGCAAAGATACTATGGCATGACTAGGCGGCCTGGATCATGGCGGGGCGCGTTATTCACCTGCTTGATCGCTTGGATGATAGCCTTGAAGATGTCTAGTTGTATTTGCTTGCTTTGGAGCTCAAACCCGGCCAGCAAGCGGCCCTGGGTGGACGCAGTGTACCTTGCAGGCAACCGGGTGGCGGCTAGAGCCACTACATCGTTTTGACACTGCAGGCATGGGCAGATAAGGGCTCCCGGTTCTTGGGCCAGATGTATTTGCAGTTGGCGTTGAACTTCCTCCAAAACACAGTTATGGACGGACATTTGACCAACCCCTTTTACTGTAGTGGTATACAGATACATTTCTGCATGGGTGAGGCTCTTTCCTTTGCTGTCTGTGGCGATTACGGGAGAGCAACTAGATAATTAGAATCATTTCTGACCCTCAGTCAGCACAAGTTGAGGGTTGACAGGGAGCTGACAGTAGGGCTAGAATGAAAGCACAACATAATATCACCCTTGCGACTGGCGGATAAAGGTGGACAACCACTGGGGAGCAGGGCTTGATTATAATTAGCCGACCGCCTGGGCACCTATAGCTCAGGTGGTTTTCTATTTGGAGGCAAAGACTATACCTGACCAACGAAACACTGGGGCTATGGAGTCTACCCAATTGATCAAGAGAGAGGAGTAGATGCAATGCGTATCAAACGAGCTTTGATCAGTGTCTCCGACAAGCAAGGAATTGTGGAATTTGCTCGAGGTCTATCTAAGCTAGGGGTGGAGATAATCTCCACTGGTGGCACACATGCCACTCTGGAAAAAGCTGGGATCCCTGTTTTGCCTGTTCAGGATATCACTGATTTCCCTGAGTGCTTGGGCGGTAGGGTCAAGACTTTGCACCCATTTGTCCATGGAGGCATACTGGCTAGAAGAGATGTTCCCGCCCATCTAGATGAGCTGAAGAACCTAGGCATTGGCCTCATCGATCTGGTCGTTGTTAATCTATATCCCTTCGCCGAGACTGTGGCCAAGGAGAACGTCTCGCTGATCGATGCTTTGGAGAATATCGATATCGGCGGACCCACTATGATCCGGGCTGCAGCCAAGAATTTCCCTGGAGTTGCTGTCATCGTCAATCCCAAGCGTTATCCTGAGATCCTGAAGCTGCTGCAGGAGGGTGCAGGGTCATTACCAGAAGCGGTTCGACGGGAGCTAGCCTTGGAAGCCTTTGGGCATACAGCGCAATATGATGCTGTTATCCACAGCTACCTTGCCCAGGAGGCGGGACAAGGCAACCGCGCACTAGGTAGCGATGCTTCTAGTTCCACAGTATTTCCATTACAAGGATTTGTGCCCATGGTGTTGCAGCAGGAGCTGCGCTACGGAGAAAACCCCCATCAAAGGGCTGCTTTCTATAGGGATATTTACCCTCCCTATGATGCGCTGTGCAAGGCCACGCAGCTTCATGGTAAGGAGCTTTCTTTCAATAATATCAATGATGGGGCCGCTGCAGTGGAAATGGCAAAAGTGTTCAGTGAACCAGCTGTAGTAGCCATCAAACATGCCAACCCCTGCGGGTGGGCCATAGCCGATACGTTGGCCGAAGCTTATCAGAAGGCGTATGATGGGGATCCGGTGAGCATTTTTGGGGGAATCATCGCCTGCAACCGGCCGGTAGATGGTGCTACTGCCGCGAAAATGGCGAAAATCTTCCTAGAGGTAATCATCGCTCCGGATTTCGAGCCTGAAGCACTGGCCATATTGCAGGAGAAGAAGAATCTGCGTCTCTTACAGCTGCCGGGTTTAGCCAGTCCAGAGAGAGATGGCTGGTGGGATTTCAAGAGAGTCAAAGGTGGCTGGTTGATTCAGGAAGCCGATACAGTGGCAGATGATGAAGCTAGCTGGAAAGTGGTTACTGAGACAGAGCCTCCGGAGGCACTCCGGGCGGATCTCAGGTTCGGCTGGCAAGTGGTCAAGTTCGTGAAGTCCAATGCCATCGCCATTGCAAAAGGCGGTATGTCACTGGGGATCGGAGCTGGCCAGATGAACAGGGTGGAGGCGGCCTCCATTGCGCTGAAGCAGGCAGGGGAAGGAGCTAAAGGGGCTATATTGGCTTCCGATGCCTTCTTCCCCTTTGATGATGTGGTGAAGGTGGCTACTAAATACGGTATAGTTGCTATCATCCAGCCCGGCGGTTCTATTCGGGACAAGGACTCCATCGCCGCGTGTAATGAGGCAGGTATTGCCATGATCTTGACAGGGCGAAGGCATTTCCGTCACTAATTCCCGGAGAATTGGCGATTTCACGATAAATTAACTTTGCCCAGGCAGGAAAAGGCAGGCATAGCCAGAATGTTTCTGACAAGCGTCAGGATAATCAGGTCAATACCTGCTGACGGATCCATTAGGTAGTGCCTTTGGTGGTGCTAGCCTACATAGGACAGAGGGTGGGTGTAGATGGCCGGAATGCTATAGGATCCCCTTTGGCAACGGAGAACTCGCCCATTTTCTGAGGAACAGCAAAGCCCCACCTGTGGGTAAGGTGGGGCTTTGTCGCGGTGGGCTGTTACGCGAGATCCAAGCTATGCCCCTGCACCATCCCTTTAAGCTTAGGTACCATGTTGACGTTGATAAAGTCGACTGGGAAAGCTGTGCTAAAGTCCTAGATAGCACTGAGAAGAAGAAACACCTGATGGCCGGGTGGTCCTAATCAGCACGCAACGCCTACTTTACACAAGCAATGATAGTCTTCTCATACTAGTCTCCCGTTTAGTCTCTCTTTAGCCGGTTTTTAATAGGCATGATGGCATCAGGCCGGGGTGACACATACAAAGTTGTTTGGTGGTCGTAGATTACCATGCCGGGCTTAGCTCCCCTGGGTTTGCGGACATGTTTGCGCATAGTGTAGTCTACTGGCACATTCTCCCCGTTTTGGGCTTTGCTGTAGTACGCTGCCAAGAGAGCGGCCTCTTGGAGGGTTTGCTGGGGTATTTCCGTGCCTTGGCCTTTGATTATGACATGGGAGCCCGGTATCTCTTTAACATGGAGCCAGATGTCCTCTGACCGGGCTAACCTAAAGGTGACATGGTCATTTTGGCGGTTATTTCTCCCCACTAGAATATCTAGGCCATCCTGGGATCGAAACCGCAAGGGCAATGATGGCGCAGGGGGGCGCCGCTTGCGGGAATCTGCCTTCTTTGGTTTCATATACCCTTCTTCTATCAATTCCCTTTCGATCTCCTGAATGTCCAGGAGATCTGGAGCTAGATCTATGGTGGCTTGGACCTGATCTAGGTATCGTTGCTCTCTGAGTGTTCGGTTATATTGACGCAGGCCAGCTATCTTGGTCTTCTTAGCTTTATCATAGCGGCGAAAATACGCTTGGGCGTTTCTAGAGGGAGTCAGCCTGGGATCCAGAGGTATATCGATTTCTTCTTGTAGAGGCGCGTAGAAGTTGGGCACAGTGATGGAACACATACCCTTTTCTACTTGATAAAGGTGGGCTGTAAGCAGTTCACCGAAAATGCGGTAAGCATCGGCTGCTCCTGCCTGATCAAGAGCCGCCTTTTGAGCGGTAAGTTTCTTGGATACTCTCCGTTGGTGACCATTGAGCACCCGGGAGAGGTTATGCTTGGCGTTGGCAATCTTGTTTTGGGCTGCTTTTGTGCCGTAATATGCTTCTAAGGCCAAGGATATGGAGCTAAAGCCTTGGCGGGCCTCTTGACTATGGTGGGTTAGGGCAATTGCCGACACATCCTCCAATCTGCCGTCCACGTCTCTCAAGACCTCCGGAGTATACTCTTCTTGGCCAATTGATTTGGACAAGTCCGTAATAGCGGTGTAAAGGGCTTTGAGCCCGTCCTCATCGACATCCTGCCTGGTTGTCTCAGGGTCATATCCACCTCGGTAAACTAGTTCCCTGGCTGTGAGGGGACCTATACCCCCAACATTGTCTAGCATGAGCCTAGCTAGGCGAGCTTGGGGTTGAGCTGGGGCCAAACGGCTCAAAAATGCCTGCCAATTCAGGCCTAGGGGGGGTAGCTTGTCTTGCTCTGGTGGCGATATGTAACGTACTCCAGGCAGAATCTCTCGATGGCGATTGATGCGGCTATCCACCCGCACTATGGCATCGAGAACCTTATCAGAGCTATCCAAGAGGATGATGTTGCTGTGCCGCCCCATCATCTCGACGATGAGCCGAAACTCAGTCAATTCGCCGGTCTCACCGATGTTTTCCACTGTGATTTCCAATATGCGCTCTAGGTCTGGCTGCGTGACCTTGGTAACGCGGCCGCCTTCTAGGTATTTGCGAAGCAGCATACAGAAGGATGGTGGACTAGGGGGATTGTCTGGTACAATCGTGGCCAAGTGGGCTCGGGCATTTTGGGTGTCAGCAGATAAGACAACCGGTAAGCTAACACCGGGTTGGCGACAATGCAGGATTATCTCCCGTCTCTCAGGCTGGTAGATCTTGGTGATCCGGGAGTTGATCAGCTCCTGTAATTCGACCTTAACTGCCGCTAGGGCGACTCCATCTAATGCCATGGTTAGCTCACATCCTTAGAAGATTCCGTCAGATTTTCCCTCTAAGTATACCATAAAGGTTGGAGGAAGTCGTAGCTCAATGCCGAAATAGACAGGGTATGCTGTTCTGCTGATATAGATCAGTGGTTGGCATGTAATAGCTGGCTCCCATAGTGGAGTCAGGGTCTAGAGGTGTATTAATTGCGGAGATATGGGTTGTTTGTCCTGGCAGGCCTGCTCGTGATTGTAACCATGCTGAATCCTGTTGCCGGTGCCGATGGAGAGTCAACTGATGTGCATTTTACCAATGGGCTGGTTTACTATGCCTTGGGATTTACTGATATGGCCACCAGGGAATTGCAGCGAGTTTGTGAGTTAGCGCCTACCAATGTGGAAGCACGGATGGCCTTGGGGATGGCTTATCAGGCGAAGGGGGATTTAAATAATGCCCTGAAGGCTTACCAAGAGATCCTGAGCGTTGACGATAGCTTGCTTTATATCCATGGTTTGATCGGTGACGTATACAGAAGCAAAGGTGACGGGAAAAAGGCCCAGTTCCATTATCTAAAGGCCAGAGAAGATACAGAATTGGTTGTGATTCCATCCTATGGGCTAGGCGTTTTGGCTGAAGAGGCTGGAGATCTAGCTATAGCTATTGATTATTACAGGGAAGTGCTGGATATAGGGCCAGATCACGTGGATACCGCTTTGCGGCTCGCCCATTTGCTCAGCCTGACTGGAGATATAGATGGTGGTCTGCAAGTGTTGAGCGAGGCTAACCGATACAATCCCCGGGAGCCAGAGTTGCATTATCAATGGGGCCTTCTCTATCTGGAAAAAGCAGATTACAACGAAGCTCTCCATGAATTTGACAGAGTGTTGCAGCTAGAGAGCGGCCATGAAGGAGCACGGCAGGAACTGCGCAAGTTAGAGAGTCTACTTAACAAAGATAGACCCGATCCTCTGCAGGATCAGTGACCTATGGAAATAAGCTAGGCCGAAAAGGCTGTATTGACACGAGAAGTCCCACTGTGGGCTTCTTTTTCTTTGCCCCGCTGCCCTTCCACGTTAGGCCGGAAGCATGTTTCCGGTGTCAGAGGAATATGGATTACGGACAGAAAGTGCTCGATTGCAGTAAAGCGGTATCTGTAAGATGCCATAGCTAGCGGGGGAGGACATAGATAGCATGACTGCATCGGAATACCATAGGCAGTCGGTAGCCACTGTGCTCCGGCAGCTCAATGTGGATCAGAGCATGGGTCTTTCCGTACCGGAAGTAAGCATTAGGGCTAAGCAGTATGGGGTCAATCGATTGGCGGAGCTATCCCGGCCTTCCCTATTAGTTAGCTTTCTCCGTCAATTCCAGGACTTTATGGTGATGGTCTTACTAGGGGCCACCTTGATCTCGGCCCTATTGGGCGCTCTGGAAACCTCTGTTGCAATCCTAGCCATTGTCTTGTGCAATGCGCTCTTGGGTTTCATTCAGGAATACAAGGCGGAACGTTCTTTGGAGGCCTTACAGGATCTGGCTGCTCCCACCTGTGTTGTTTTGCGAGATGGTCGGGAGGCTATGATGGAAGCCGCTACTTTGGTGCCGGGGGACATCGTATTTCTATCAGGTGGGCAGCGGGTCCCTGCCGATGGTCGCCTATTGGACGCCAACCTCTTGGAGATAGAAGAGGCGGCCCTGACTGGTGAATCTCATCCCGTGGAAAAGGCCGCAGACTTTGTGGCAGCTCACAGTCTGCCTTTGGGAGATAGGCAAAATAGCGTCTTCATGGGCACTACCGTGACAAAGGGTAATGGACGCTTTGTGGTGACTGCTACGGGTATGGATACGGAGATTGGCAAGATAGCAGGCATGATCCACGCTGCCCCCTTGGAGACGACCCCTTTACAACGGCGCCTGCAGCAGCTTGGTCAGTGGCTAGTAGCCAGCTGCTTGATGGTGGTATTTGTGGTTTTCGTGGCCGGTGTGCTCCGGGGCTTCCCAGTATACCGCATGTTTCTTACCGGCGTAAGTCTGGCGGTAGCTGCCATTCCCGAAGGATTACCTGCAGTGGTGACCATCGCTTTGGCCATAGGGGTACAGCGTATGAGTCGCCGCAATGCCATTGTGCGTCATTTGCCTGCAGTGGAGACCTTAGGCTGTGCCACTGTGATCTGCTCAGATAAGACTGGTACTTTGACACAGAATGTGATGACTGTTCGGGAGATCCGTGTGGCTGACGGTGTTTATCAGGTAAGTGGCACGGGGTACAGCTCCCATGGTGAAATATTGACAACAGACCATGGGCGGAATCTGGGATTCCGTGGTGACCTGAAAAGAGTCCTGATGGCAGGAGCCCTCTGCAATAATGCTCGGATTTATCCTGCCACAGAGGCAGGGAGTAGTCTGAAGGGCATCTGGCGGAAACTAAGGAAGGACAGTGTTTGGCAACAGCCCTCCGTCCAATTGAGCTTGGTAGGTGATCCAACGGAGGGTGCACTTCTAGTGGCCGCGGCCAAAGCTGATATCTATCGGGAAAACCTGGAGTCCACTCATCGTTTCGTGGCGGAGCTGCCCTTTGATTCTAGCCGCAAACGCATGACGGTGATTACCAATTCTGCTAGTGAAGGTACTATGGCATGGACAAAGGGCGCGCCCGATGTGATACTGGAATTGTGCACCCACATTCTCACAGATGGTGTGGCGTTGCCCCTTAGCACCAGGGAGAAGCAGAGTATACGTAATCAATATGAGATCATGTCCAGCCGAGCCCTGCGAGTTCTAGCCTTGGCTCAAAGGCAATACCGTGCCTTGAGCAAGGATAGTCGCCGCCGGTTGCGGGAAGGGGAAGTAGAGAGGGAACTGACATTTCTGGGGTTGGTGGGCATAATTGATCCTCCTCGGCCGGAGGTAGTAAAGGCCATTGCTTCTGCCCGGCGGGCTGGGATTCGCACCATAATGGTTACCGGTGATCATGCCAATACAGCATTGGCCATCGCCAGGGAGCTTGGTTTGTTGGTGAGAAGTGGGAAAGCCCTCACTGGGGCGGATCTAGATAGGATGGATGATGGGCAGCTAGAGGATGCCGTAACTAAAGTGGATGTCTTCGCTCGGGTGCAGCCAGAGCACAAGGTGCGGATCGTCCGAGCTTTGCAGAGTAATGGCGAGATAGTGGGTATGACAGGTGATGGTGTCAATGATGGGCCAGCTGTGAAAGAGGCGGACATCGGGATTGCCATGGGAAGGACCGGTACAGATGTGACCAAGGAAGCCTCAGACATCGTGCTAGCTGACGACAATTTTGCATCCATTGTAGCAGCCATCGAGGAGGGCAGGATCATCTATGACAATATCCGCAAGTTCATTCGCTATCTGTTGGGCTGCAATGTGGGTGAAGTGCTGACCATGTTTCTAGCAACTTTGATTGGATTACCGTTGCCACTTTTGCCTATTCAGATTTTGTGGATGAATTTGGTGACTGATGGCTTGCCAGCCATTGCTTTAAGTGTAGATCCCGGGGACCTGGATATCATGGAGAGGCAGCCACGCTCCCCTCGAGAAGGGGTCTTTGCCCGGGGTCTACATCTGCGGATTGCTGCCCAAGGGGCGCTCATTGGGATGTGCACATTATTGGTCTTCGCTTTGGAGCTCCTTTGGGGTAGTGGCACCCTAGATAGCGCTCGCACCATGGCCTTCACTACATTAGTTCTGTCGCAACTACTTTTTGTGTTTCAATGTCGCTCGGAAGAGCATCGAGTCTGGGAGATGGGCATCTTCGATAATCTTTGGTTAGTGGGGGCAGTATGTTTCTCCATAGCAATGCATCTAGGTGTTATCTATGTCCCTGCAATGCAGCCGATTTTCAAGACCGTTGCTCTTTCTTGGGGTCAATGGGCAGTAGTAGCCTTCTTCTCAGGTTGGTGTGCTGTCTTTGCTGATGTAGTTTTGCATGTGGCGCGGCGTGCTCGAAGGCGACTGGCTTGGATCAGAGTTTAGGCTCATTCGGCAGGAAGTACCTGTCATCAGGAAGAAAGTAGATCCACATTGGAACAATGGTGGATCTGCAGAGAAAGAAGTGAGGCCGGAAAATGGGTTTATCTAGCATGACGGGGTATGGGGCAGGACAAGCAGGAGAACAGGTAGTGGTACGGATGGAGATGCGTTCAGTGAACCATCGCTATAGCGACTTTGCCATCCGCTTGTCCCGTGAGTATGCCTTTCTAGAGGATGCAATCCGCAGTGTATTGGCGGAAAATGTGCATCGTGGCAGAGTGGAAGTTTCGGTAACCATAGAGGATTTCAGGGAAGACCCTAGAACGGTGAAGGTAGATTGGGGACTACTCCGGGGGTACGATGAATCAATTTCCAGCATAGCCCAGCGTTTGGGTTTGGAACCTACCAACCGCGTGGATTACCTACTATCCTTACCAGGGGTGCTGCAACCTGTCGCCATGGAGGAAGAGGACCAGGATCTAATCAGGGGCCTAGTCCAAAGTGCTGCTGAAGCTGCGGTCAAGGCACTGGTAGAAATGCGTTCTGCGGAGGGTCAAAGATTAGCGGCAGTGTTGAATCAGTATCTAGATGCTTTAGCTGGCAGCCTCAGTGAGATAGCCGGCTTAGCGAAGACTCTGCCACGGGAATACCGGGAACGGTTGGAAAACCGCATCCAAGAGCTAATGGGAGATATTCAAGTGGATCCCAATCGGTTGACGGCTGAGGTTGCCATTTTCGCCGATAGGTCTAGCATCGATGAGGAATTGGTGCGCCTCGATAGTCACCTTATCGAGTTTCGCTCTGCTCTAGAAGAGGACGAGCCAGTAGGGCGGAAACTGGATTTTCTCTTACAAGAGATGAATCGAGAAGTTAACACCATTGGCTCGAAGACCACCCATGTTGCCATAGCTCAGTGGGTGGTGGAAGCTAAAAGTGTAATAGAAAAACTGCGGGAGCAAATCCAAAACGTGGAGTGAGGAGGTGAATGAGTTGGCATTACCAAAGCTTACACCCGGAGAGAAAATGCAGGCACTAGCAAAGGCGCAAGAGATGAGGAGCCTACGAGCTGATATCCGGGTCAAGCTAAAATCTGGCACAATGACCCTGCAAGAAGTGTTTGATGTTGCCGACGATGAAGTGATTGGTCGGATGCGGGTCTCATATCTCTTGCAATCTTTGCCCCAAGTTGGTAAAGTAACTAGTAGACGTATTATGGATGAGATCGGCATCCACGAAAATAGACGGGTGCGGGGTCTTGGCAAGCGTCAAGTTGAGGCGCTGATGGAGAGGTTCGAGTAAGGGGTAAGCCAGTTGGGGGGCAGGTAACTTGAATATTAAACTCGCTAACATAGGGTTTGGCAATATCGTTGCAGCCAATCGGATTATTGCCATAGTCAGCCCAGAATCGGCACCGATTAAGCGAATAGTCCAGGAAGCCCGTGAAAAGGGAATGCTAGTCGATGCTACATATGGTCGACGTACCCGGGCAGTGATTATTACAGATAGTGATCATGTTATCTTGTCTGCGGTTCAACCAGAGACAGTTGCCCATAGGTTGTCAGTGAAGGGAACTGCTACAGAATCGGTGGACTAGGTACGTGGGTACTGGTTGGGGGGGCTATCGGGTGCAAAAACGGGGTTTCCTTTTGATTCTTTCTGGTCCCTCTGGGGCTGGCAAAAACACGGTCCTAGATGCAACGCGGAACTGCTGCCCGAATCTGCAGTATTCGGTGTCGGCTACAACCCGCCCTCGGCGTCCCTTGGAGCAGGAGGGTGTGGATTACTTTTTTCTGACTGAGGCAGAGTTTGAGCGGCGTGTGCAGATGGGAGAGTTCTTGGAGTGGGCAGAATTTTGCGGCCATTTTTACGGTACGCCCCTGGCTTATGTGGATGATTGTTTAGAGCGGGGCCAAGTGGTAGTCATGGATATTGATATTGAGGGAGCTCGTCAAGTCCAAGCTAAGATGCCCGAAGCTATCTTTGTCTTTCTTCTACCACCTAGTATGTCTGAGCTTGAAGATCGCCTACGGGCCCGTTCCACAGAGAGCGACGAATCCATTCAGCGGCGGCTAGGTAAAGCCCTTGAAGAATTGAAGGCTGGCATTGAATACGATTATGTCATCCAAAATGACGAAGTTGCCAGGAGTGCTGCTGAGCTAGAGGCGATTATTACTGCTGAGCGCTGTCGGGTCCGGCGGAGCGAATATTTTGAGCAGTTGAAGGATATAGTGGGGGAAACGGGGAGGAAGATTACAAATGATGAACCAACCACCGATTGAGCACCTATTGACAAAGGCTGATAGCCGTTACACCTTGGTGGTGAGTACCGCCCGGCGTGCCCGTCAGCTTCTGGATGGAGCTCCCCAATTCGTTGATGCCAATACCACGAAACCTGTGACCATTGCCCTCTGGGAGATAGGGGAGGGCAAGGTGCTCCCCTCCAGGGAGAAGCAAAAAGCCTAGTAACAAGCGAGCCCCGGCCACCACGGCAAGGGGCTTTCTAGTTGGTGTTGGGCGAGGAGGAGTGCGCCTATTTTCTGTGTTTTATCCATGGGGAGACGATGTGATGAAGCGCTATGCTGAAGTTGTAGTTGATGTACAAAATCGGGCCGTAGATCGGCTCTTTCATTATTCTATCCCACAAGAGTTGCAGGCAAGCTTAGAGCCGGGGCATAGGGTAATCGTTCCATTTGGCTCAATGACTGTAGTGGGTTATGTGATTCGCACTGTTGATGAAACCCCGGTGGATGAAGTTAAGGCCATTTTGCGCATCCTCGATGCAGAACCGCTTTTGACTAACGAGATGTTGGAATTGGCTTTGTGGTTGGCAGAGGATACATATAGCCGACTAATAGACGCTTTGCGTTGCGTATTACCTCCTGGTATACACATCAAGAGCGAAAGGTATCTGGCGCTGTCCCTGAGCACGGGAGAGGCTGCTCAGTTACTTGATGAGCTAGAAACCCGAGCGCCGAAACAAGGGGCAGTGTTGCGGTACATGATGGGAACTGGGGGTGATACTGCCTGTGATGCCATTATGGGAGCCACAGGCGCCAGTATGAGCAGCATCATGGCACTGGTGGACAAGGGGTACTGTGAGATTCAGCACCGTTGGACCGATCCTGCAACTAAGCCCAAGCGTGTCCAAGTATTCGAAGTTAATTCCCCAGCAGATGAGGCCACTGCTTGGCTCGCTGCTAATCAACGTAGAGCACCGAAACAGGCAGCTGTTTTGGATGTGCTCTTGACCAAGGGAGGCACCTTTACCGCTGCAGCCCTGGCGGATGTGGCCGAGACCTCACCCAGTACTGTGTACAGTTTAGAAGCAAAGGGGCTGATTCGACGGCGGTGGCAGGAGGTCTACCGTGATCCATACCAGATTGTGAGCTCCACTAGTCTACCCCTCACTCCCAACTCCGATCAAGCCCGGGCTTTAGGGGAACTCAATGCCTCTTTGGAGCAAGGGCAGCACGGCGTATTCTTGTTGCGGGGTGTGACGGGCAGTGGGAAGACTGAAGTCTATTTACAGGCCATCGGCAAGGCCTTGGAGCTAGGCAAACAAGCGGTTGTCTTGGTCCCTGAGATTTCACTTACTCCCCAGACAGTCAAGCGTTTTAAGGCTCGGTTTGGAGAGCGAGTTGCCATATTGCACTCCCGCCTGAGCATGGGTGAACGCTTCGATGAATGGCGGCGAATCCGTAACGGTGAGGCAGATATTGCCGTGGGAGCCCGTTCTGCTATTTTTGCTCCCTTCACCCGCTTGGGGCTGGTAGTAATCGATGAGGAACATGAGCAAAGCTACAAGCAGGATGAAATGCCCCGTTATCATGCCCGAGATGTGGCTATATGGAGAGCAAAGAGGCACCAAGCATTGGTGGTGCTGGGCAGTGCAACTCCCGACATAGAATCAGCGTATGCGGCAGCGCACGGTACCCATCGGCTCTTACTATTGCCCCAAAGGATTGAAAACCGCCCTTTGCCTCAAGTGGAGATCGTGGATATGCGGGAGGAGCTTCAAAGCGGTAACCGAACTATTCTCAGTCGCCACCTTAGAGCCGCTATCCAAGGGAAGTTGCGCAAGGGTGAACAGATGATTATTTTGCTTAATCGGCGAGGTTATGCTACATGTGTTCTTTGCCGAGGATGTGGCCTTGTGTTGCAGTGCACTAATTGCCGGGTTTCTTTGACATATCATGAGCCGGATCACAGTGTTGTATGTCACTATTGCGGGTTATCAATGCCTTTGCCGAAACTCTGTCCCCAGTGTCGTAGCCGGTATCTGCATCGTTTCGGGGTAGGCACTCAGAGAGTGGAGGAAGTGCTGAGACAGGAATTCCGTGGAGTAAGACTCTTGCGCATGGATTTTGACACTACGCGGCGCAAAGGTGCCCATGCCTCCATTCTAAACCGCTTTGGACGTGGAGAAGCAGATATCCTATTGGGTACGCAGATGATCGCTAAAGGTCATGATTTCCCCGGTGTTACATTGGTGGGAGTGATTACTGCGGATACAGCATTGAACATCCCAGATTTCAGGGCAGGGGAACGCACATTCCAGCTCTTGACTCAAGTAGGAGGTCGAGCCGGCCGTGGAGATAAGGAGGGTGAGGTGATTATCCAAACCTATACACCCGAGCATTACAGTATTCAAGCTGCTGCCCGGCAAGATTACACAGCCTTCTACCGAGAGGAGTTGGCTTTTCGGAGAGATATGGGCTATCCACCATTCAGTTTTCTTGCACGATTACTTGTATCGGGACCGGTGGAAGAGGATGTCATCGAAACGGCCCATCAAGTTACTGGTCAGGTGCAGCTAGGGGCACATACCGACGCATTGCAGGATGAGCTATCTATTCTTGGTCCCTCTCCCGCTCCCTTATCCTTCGTGAGAAACCGATATCGTTGGCACACTTTGCTAAAGGGTGAGGAAGCCGTTATCCGACAGGTCCTGGATAGGTTAGTGGCAGAGTTTCCTGCCACCTCCGATTGCAGTATCAGTGTTGACGTTGCTCCCTCCTCTTTGTTATGATGGCACTGATAAGCATTGTCAACTAGATGTCCAATAGAGTGGGGGTGGGACACATGGCGATTATGGAAATAGTCGAAGATGGAGCTCCAGTGCTTAGGCAGAAGGCTCAGCCTGTGACCCAGGTGACCAAGAAGGTGCGTAAGCTGATCAAGGATATGATGGAGACTATGCACGCGGCTGAGGGAGTAGGATTGGCTGCCCCTCAAGTGGGGATCAGCCAGAGGATTGTAGTCGTTGATGTGGGTGATGGCCCCATTGCACTTGTCAATCCTGAGATTCAAGAGACTGTGGGCACCGAGATTGATGTAGAGGGGTGCTTGAGTGTTCCCGGTGTATTTGGTTATGTGGAGAGGGCTCAACAAGTGACTGTAACCGGCCTAGATGAGGCGGGTCAAGCCACCAAAATCAAGGCAAGTGACTTGTTTGCCCGTGCACTACAGCATGAGATCGATCACTTGGATGGCATTCTCTTCCTTGACAAAGTGCTGGAGGTCAATATCGAACTGGAAGATGAAGAGGCCTGATGGAGAATGGGGAGGTGATCAAATGCGACTAGTCTTTATGGGAACCCCGAAATTTGCGGTACCAAGCCTTCAGGCGTTAATTGCTGGGGGATGGGACATACGGGCGGTGGTCACTCAACCTGATCGACCCCGGGGCCGGGGGCAGCAAGTCCGCTACTCGCCCGTTAAAGAAATTGCTTTGGAGGCGGGTCTACCCATTCTCCAACCAGAGAGGGTATCTAACCCGGATTTTGCCAGTGAATTACGGCAAATTGCTCCTGATGTCATAGTGGTTGTGGCCTTTGGGCAACTGATTCCACCGACCATTGTGCACATGCCTCTCCACGGGTGCATAAATGTGCACGCGTCTTTGTTGCCCCGGTATCGTGGAGCATCACCAATACAAAAGGCCATTATCGATGGGTGTCAGGAGACAGGGATCACCACCATGCTCATCGATGAAGGCTGTGATACAGGTTGTATCTTGCTTCAGGACAGAATGGAGATTGAACCCTGTGATACGGCAGGCAGTCTGGAGGGGAAACTGGCCTTAGTCGGAGCTAATCTTCTGATAAAGACCCTTTCCCAGCTGCAGAGGGGTGAGCTTGAACCAAAACCCCAAGACGAGCAGGATGCCTGCTATGCTCACAAACTAAAGAAAGAAACCGGTGAGATCGATTGGGCAATGGCAGGGAGTGATCTTGTCAATTTGGTCCGGGGGGTGACTCCCTGGCCTGGAGCTTTCACCTGCCATAGGGGTCAGCTGCTCAAAGTATGGGAAATGACATATGTGGGGGCCAAGACTGCAGAAGTGCCTGGCGCTATTGTGGATGTCACTGACGATGGCCTTGTAGTGGCTGCCGGTGGGGAATTGGTTTCCTTAAATGTGGTGCAGCCTCCCAACCGACCCCGCATGGCAGGCAGGGATTACGCCAACGGCTATCGTGTTGAGCTCGGCGAGGTTTTGGGAGGCCCGTTTGATGGAGTCTGAAGGGAGAAAACGGCTTTTCTTGGGCCTGATTGCTATTAGCCTGCTGTTGGTAGCAGGAGTAGTAGGGGTAATCTGGTATATTTTCCGAAGTGGGGCTTCGTTGGGACGCTGGCTGGGGCTGTCATTTATCATCTTAGCTATTGCATTCTTGCTCTATGCTTTGGGCGGGATCTCCAGCTTGACGGTTTCGTTGCTTAGTGGCCACAATATCGCTTTCCTAAGCAGAGCTCGGGAGCGAGTTGCCTTTGCCTTCTTGCCCTTAGCATTGCGCCTAGGAGATTGGCTGGGCCTGGACAAAGATAGGATCAGAGCCTCCTTTATCGAGGTGAATAACCAGCTGGTAAGCCAGGGCGGAACCCGTGTACATGCCCATGAGCTACTGATTTTGGCACCGGTGTGCCTACAGGAAACCAACTGCTCCCGCAAGGTGACCCATGACATACACAAATGTCGGCGTTGTGGTCAATGTCCTGTGGGAGATTTGCTGAAACTAGCTGAGCAATATGGAGTCCATCTTGCTGTTGCCACCGGCGGGACCAAAGCCCGCCAACTAATTAGCGATCTTCGCCCACTGGTAGTCGTGGCCATTGCCTGTGAGCGTGACCTAGTCAGTGGCTTGCAGGACAGCCGTCCCATTATTGTCAAGGGTATTGCCAACGAAAGGCCCCACGGTCCTTGTTTCAACACTCAAGTTGATCTTAGGCAGGTAGAGGAGACACTGCAAAGTCTTTTGCTGCCAGAGGATGCCACTGTATAAGTTCACCTGCCGCTTCCTAGTCTTTTCCGTATCCCTAGACATGATCCCGGAATTTGGGGTATAGTATGTTATGGGGCAAATGGGATGAGAGCCGTAAGCGCTTGGCAGCGCAAGAAGGAGGTAGTTTTCCATGCTATTTTATGATCCGACCTACGTTTTGCTGATCCCGGCATTGATTTTTGCATTTATCGCGCAGGCAAAGGTTCAATCAACGTTCCAGCGTTACCTGCATGAGCATTCGCAAGCCGGCATGACTGGAGCCCAGGTGGCGCGGCAGCTACTTGATGCCCACGGCTTGCATGATGTACCGGTGGAGCTGGTAGGTGGCACACTGTCTGATCACTACGACCCCCGGAGTAGGAGGATGCGCCTTTCTCCCCAGGTATATCAGAGCACGTCAGTGGCCGCCCTGGGAGTAGCAGCCCACGAGACAGGGCACGCGGTACAGCATGCTCAGAATTATATCCCTCTGGGGGTGCGCAACAACCTATTCCCTGTGGCAAATATTGGTTCTCAAATGGCTTTTCCTCTGTTTTTCATCGGACTTTTCATGTCGTCTAATATGTTAATGAATGTGGGTATTTGGCTGTTCATGGCGGCACTGGCTTTTCAATTGGTGACTTTGCCGGTGGAATTCAATGCCAGTCGGCGAGCTTTGGGGATGCTGGAGCAAGGTGGATATCTCACTGCTCCCGAGGTGCCCAAGGCTCGTAAGGTGCTCAGCGCCGCAGCTCTAACATATGTGGCCGCTGTAGCCATGGCTGCCGCCCAGTTGCTCCGGCTGTTATTGCTTCGGGGAAGTCGTCGCAGCAATCGATAAGCCTTAACCCAGGCGTCGCCTGGGTTTTTTCTAGGAGGAGATTTGTTGGCGAAAGATGGACCCAAGGGGCCTAGACAGATTGCTCTGCAAGTGCTTCGTGCTGTGGAAGTTGAGGGTGCCTATGTGCATATTGCCCTAGACAATGAGCTGCAGCGATCAGGACTAGAGCGGCGAGATCGGGGCCTTGTAACGGAGCTGGTATATGGCACTTTACGTCGGCGCCTTACCATAGACTGGGTATTGGATCAGTTCTCCCATCATGCTCTGGAGAAAATGCCGGCATTACTCCGCAATAACCTTCGCATGGCTCTTTATCAGATCATGTTCCTTGATAACATCCCCCCGGCGATAGCCTGCAATGAGGCTGTGGAATTGGCTAAAGCTGTTGGCCACAAAGGTACAGTTAGCCTAGTCAATGGCGTGCTGCGGGCGATATTGCGAGAGCCTGGCAAAGCCGATTACGTCAAAGCAGCTAAGGGCATGGAAAGAGCTCAAGCTATTAGCTTGGTGCATTCGCACCCCCTATGGTTGGTCAATACATGGATCAAAGAGCTAGGCCCAGAAGCTACAGAGCAGCTCTGTGCTGCCAATAATATCGCTCCCCCGACATTTTTTAGAGCCAACACACTAAGGACTACTAGAGATGAGCTGCTTGCGGAGCTAGCCGAGACTGGTTTAACTGTGAGCCCTGGTCTCTTGGCCCCAGAGGCGATTCGGGTAGTAGCACCTTCTGCCGTATCCCATCTTGCCTCTTTTAAGGCAGGCCATTTTGCCATTCAGGATGAAGCTGCCATGCTAGTTGGCCATGCGCTAGCCCCTGGGCTGGGGGAGCTTGTCTATGACCTGTGCGCTGGCCTAGGTGGGAAGACACTGCATTTGGCTGCCCTTATGGAGAACCAAGGCCAAATCATGGCTTTTGATACCCATGGTGGCAAGCTCCAGGCCCTTGGCAAGATGGCCAAACGCCTAGGTGTTACCAATATACAGCAGATTCAGGCAGATGCTACCAATTTGCCTGGCAAATATCTGGGTAGGGCTAAGAGAGTGCTCTTGGATGCGCCGTGTACTGGTTGGGGAGTCCTCAGGCGCAAACCGGATATTCGTTGGCGCATTCAGCCAGAGCAATCTCAGGGCTTGGTTTTGCTCCAGCGTCAGCTGCTTAAGATGGCTTATCAGTGTCTAGCTCCCGGGGGTAGGCTGGTATATAGCACTTGCACTATTAATCAGGCGGAGAATCAGGAAAACGTTTTATGGCTCCAGAGAAATAACCCAGATCTGCGTTTGATCGAGGCCCAAGGGCAGCTTCCTGTTGAGGCTCGTGGCTACATAGATGGAGATAGCCCCATGTTACAGCTTTTGCCCCATCGGCATGGGACAGACGGATTCTTTATTGCCTTCTTACAGAAAGACTAGATCTGCTTGACACAATGAAATAGCGGCAGAAAGAAGGCATCCTTCTGCCGCCGGTGGTTACCACCTAGCCGCCTAGTTGACGGGCCGGTTCCGCGAAGTGACCGGCCTTTTCTACGTAACCTCGCTGGGATGCGTCCGGGCCATCCCACCCGTTCACTGCTAGACCAGCCTACAAGTAATTTGACCTGTTCTTCGATGAAATATACAGACGCCAACCTATGTTATCCGAAAAATAGATCATGAAGGCACCAATAATGGACAAATCTACCTTAGTCTGCAGGAATGTCCCAATATTTGGAGAACGACTTACAGGGAAACGTGGCCATGGAGAAATCGACGTTATTTGCCAAAATAGGTATTGGGAGGCAGAAAGGATGCTTAAGATCCTCATAGCAGACAATAACGTAGGGCTTTGTGAAACCTTGGAGACCTTTTTGGATCAACAGGAATCCATGCAGGTTGTGGGTATTGCCCACGACGGGGAAGAGGCCTTGGTTTTGATGGAGCAAGAGCGGCCTGATGTGGTACTTCTGGACATTACTATGCCACATCTCGATGGTCTCGGTGTCATGGAGCGGCTCGCAGGGTTGGAGTTGGAGCCTCGACCCAAGATCATCGTTCTGACAGCCTTTGGCAGGGAAGAGATTATCCGGCGTTTCACCGACTTGGGTGCCGATTACTTTGTAGTAAAGCCCTTTGACCTCAATGTATTGGCTGATCGCATCCGTCAGTTTGCCGGGGATATGCCGGAGACATCAGTGATAAGAACAGGTGATCCGGAGGCTAGCCAAGGGTCTCGGGTGATGCCTCGATCTGCTGTAAATAGAGAGGCTATGGTCACTGATTTGCTACATAGAATCGGAATTCCGGCTCACTTTAAGGGCTACAACTACTTACGGGATGCCGTGTTGACTGTTATGGAAGAGGATGGCTTGCTGGGCGGCTCTTTGACAAAAGAGCTTTACCCTCGCCTTGCTGACAAGTACAAGACTACCCCTGGGGGCGTGGAAGCAGCTATCCGCAATGCTGTGATCACCGCTTGGGATCACGGCAACCGTGCCTTTTTAGAAGAGCTGACCGGGAGAATCAGTAGAGGTAGGTTTCCTACAAACTCGTTGATCATAGCTAAATTGGCAGATCAGTTGAGATATAAGACGAGGTTGAGCAGCTAAATAGAGAGTCCCGGCGAACACACAAAAACACACGGCAGAGATATTCCCAGCTGCCGTGTGTTTGATGGTCGGGGTACTCGGATTCGAACCGAGGGCCTCTTCGTCCCGAACGAAGCGCGC
>DAIQRD010000169.1:0-2949 GCA_036786445.1 Bacillota bacterium | reverse complement strand
GTCGAGAATAACACCGTTGATGGGAAACTAGTGGCTATTCCATGGTTTACCGATGCAGGATTGCTGTACTACCGGACGGATTTGCTAGAAGAGTACGGCCTAAAGCCACCGACCACCTGGGATGAGCTCGAAGCCGCTGCTACTAAAGTCCAAGCCGGGGAAAGAGCCAAGGGCAATCAGGACTTCTGGGGTTATGTATGGCAAGGCAATGCCTATGAAGGGTTAACCTGTGATGCTCTAGAGTGGCTTGCCTCCAACGATGGCGGCAGCATCATCGAGTTTGATGGTACTATATCGGTGAATAACCCCCGGGCTGTTGAAATCTTGGAGCAGGCCGTCGGGTGGGTGGGCACCATTTCGCCTCCAGGAGTCATTGGGTTTGCAGAGGAAGATGCTCGGACTATGTTCCAGGCCGGGAATGCGCTATTCATGCGCAACTGGCCCTATTGCTATAGTCTCGGAAACGGTCCCGATAGTGCCATAGCAGGCAAATTCAACGTATCACCTTTGCCAGCTGGTGCCAGTGGCGCAGGTGCTGCTACCCTTGGTGGATGGCAGCTATCAGTGAGCAAATATAGCAAGCACCTAGAGGTCGCAGCTGATGTTGCTTTGTTCTTCGCATCCTACGAGGAGCAAAAGGTCAGGGCAATTGAGGCGTCCATGAATCCCACTATTATGTCACTATACCAGGATTCAGAGGTACTTGAGGCTTCGCCATTCATGGGTAATCTATATGATGTATTCGTCAACGCTGTAGCTCGTCCTAGTACCATTTCTGCTCCTCGCTATAATGAGGTTTCCACCTTGTTCTTCAACGCGGTTCACTCTGTTTTGACCGGCAAGAGTGATGCTAGCGATGCGTTAGAGGAATTGGAGCTCGACCTACAAGACCTAACGGGGCGTCCAGTAAAATAGCAGAGTAATTAAGACTCCCGGTTGGGGCATAAGAACCCCAATCGGGGGTTTCTAATAGATAACTAACTAGAACGGGAGGGCGGTCCACCCGTGAAGAGGCAACCCAAAAGCAAGCAGCTATCTTTGGTTCAGCGGGAAGAAAGATTGGCATATTTGCTCTTACTACCTACTTTTATGGTTATCATCTTGATAGCCATTTATCCTTTGGGGAAGGTGTTCTACAGCAGTCTCACTAATCAGCGCTTTGCCTCAGGCCAATCAGCGGAGCATGTTGGCCTAGATAACTATGAAAAGCTCCTAGGTATGACTATCAAGGAGCTTCCTCCCATCATTGATGAGGAAACAGGCAGGCCGAAGCTCGATCCCCAAACCCATCAGCCTGAGTATGCCCGACCGATTCAGATCCTGCCACGGCAACCGGTTCGCTATCGAGAGCTAGCTCGATTCTCGTGGTTGGGCAAGCGCTACGTAATCGGTGCATCAGATCGGGATTTTATTTTGGCCATTAAGAACACCCTGATTTTCACTATTATCTCTGTCTTGCTGGAAACCTTATTGGGACTCATGATTGCTTTAGTTATGAACAGCAAGTTCAAACTTCGGGGTGCCATGCGGGCGGTCATGCTAATTCCATGGGCTATCCCTACCGTAGTCTCGGCCAGGATGTGGCAGTGGATGCTGGCCCCAACCCGGGTAGGGATCATCAACGTGTTGTTTCAGAAACTCGGGGTCGGCAATGGTCAGATTCCCTTTTTACGGGCAGATGCCTGGGCTTTGCCAGCCATCATCGCGGTTGACGTGTGGAAAACTACACCTTTTATGGCGCTGTTACTGTTGGCAGGGCTGCAGCTTATCCCCGGAGATATGTACGAGGCGGCAGAGGTAGATGGGGCCGGTTGGTTGCGTCGATTCTGGAGCATTACTCTGCCTCTGCTGAAACCAACCTTGGCGGTAGCTTTAGTTTTTCGTACCCTGGATGCCTTAAGGGTATTTGACGTTTTTCAAGTACTGTTAGCTCAAACCCGTTACTCCATGGCGACCTACAACTATTATCAACTCATCGGCAACCGAGACATGGGACTCTCCTCGGCGATTGGGGTAATCATCTTCCTCTTCATCTTTGTCTTTGCTGTTATGTATATCCGCTTTCTGGGGGTGGAAAGTGATGGGTAAGAACATGGGCAATTTGGCTTCCACAGCCTTGTTTTGGGTTCTATTGGTACTCATCTTCTTCTACTTGGTATTTCCGTTTTACTGGGCGGTAAATTCATCGTTGAAAACCGAAGCACAGCTGCAGATGACACCGACCACTATGGTTCCTGTGCACCCCACGGAGAGAAGTCTCAGACCGACTTTAGCTAATTATGCAGCCGTTTTGGGGAATTCTACTTTCGCTCGGGGGTTGGTCAACAGCTTAATTGTGGCGGTTTCCGTCACCCTGATTTCCCTAGTATTGGGCTCCTTTGCCGGCTTCGCCATCGGCAAGTTGCGCTTCAAAGGTAAAACTGCCTCTATGTACTCAATTCTGGCCATGACCATGTTCCCTCAGGTTACGGTACTGGCAGGTCTGTATGCTGTCATCACTCAATTTGAGTTATCGGCTGTACCAGGGATGATCTTGTCATACCTCATCTTTACCTTGCCCTTCACTGCTTGGGTATTGTCCTCTTTCTTTCGGGGCCTACCTAGCTCCCTGATGCAAGCAGCACAGGTGGATGGAGCAACGCCGTTCCAGACCTTTTCTAAGATCCTGTTGCCGCTGACGACACCGGCTCTGGTCACTACAGGCTTGTTGTCTTTTATTGCCGCTTGGAATGAGTATCTCTTTGCCTTGACTTTCACTAGTATCGAACCAGGTGCTCGCACTGTCCCAGTGGTTATCTCCCTGTTTACGGGAGAAATAGCTCGGCAAGAGCCCTTTGGCGAGATCATGGCGGCAACGGTCTTGGTCACACTACCTCTGATCATCCTAGTGCTGATCTTCCAGAATCAGATCATTGCCGGGCTGACCGCCGGTGCTGTAAAGGGCTAAGT
>DAIQRD010000029.1:4734-22219 GCA_036786445.1 Bacillota bacterium | reverse complement strand
CCAGCGGCCATGGTACTGCCGGGGTAACCCGGTGGGAGAGTAGCTAGTTGCCAGAGAACCTTTCTAAGAACCCAGTAGGCTATACCTACTGGGTTCTTGGCTGTTGTGCTCATGGCGACGATCTCTCCTCAGATTGTCAAGGGACTCACTTGGCTGTTTTCAGGTGTTGTCTCACTAATTCGATGATCTTGCGAGAAGTGAATCGGCCGAAGAGTACTACATGCCCATCGATACATATGGCCGGCAGCTGGTCTGGGTGCTGCCTTGCCCAATCCAAGGCCTCCGAGAGACCCTCTGATGAAGCATCATCTATATCCAAATAGGCTAGGCAGAGCTGCTCCGGGAAATGCAGTTTCAGCTGCCTGAGGTAGAAGGCGGCGACCTCATCCTGAGGTCGGACTCTGCCTTTTCAGCCATAACAGGTTGTATGAAACTTGGATCCTAGTATAGTTACAGCTAACACACACGAATCCTCCCGTCAGTCCATTGGATCAACCTCTTGGTCTGCGTGATGGGAATGGCTCTCGTCCAAGACCGCTAGGACACGGCGCTTTACTTCGGCGGGGTCTTGAATCCACTTGACCCACTCCTTGTCTATAATCACCTGTTGAAGAAACCGCAACCAAGCTTTACTGTACTCGTCCTCTAAAGCTTCTGAACCCACAATTTCCCAGGGTGATGGCCCTTTCTCCGTAAGAATGCCTTGCTGGTATGCTTGATAGTGTGCCCAAAGCACGGATAGCGCCAGGAAATTGGGCTCACGGCTGTTTCCAGGCTGGTTGGTGTCGGACTGATGGATCTCAACCTGGATATCTTCCGGCCGTAGAGGAGTAGAGGAAGTCTTGGTGACTTTGTAATAGCGTTGCATTCTGACAGTGGTGGACTTGCTGGAAGACATGTTCTACCTCCTCATAAGCTTATTATCGGTATGGGAGTGCATGATCACGTTCATGCACTCCCATCGGTTGAGCGCCTGACTAGCAGCAATAGCTACGGCTCTGGATACAGCCCGAGAGCCCGACGGTGAGTAGAATCATGCTCATAGCCACCAACAAGCACCCGCACCTACGTTTCTTACCCCTCGTTGGGACAGGGTCCTAGGCAATCAACTCCGGTTACATCAGCATCGGCTGTTACCGTAAAGGTGACATCAAAGGTAACACAGATCAACTCGTTGAACTCATCGATACACTGATTGATCTCGATCTGCTGGGGCTGAATTCTAGCCACTTACTTCACCTCCTCTAGTCCTGCGGCAATATTGATTGCGATCTAGACTACGTTGTTGGCTCTTGCCTAGACACAAGAACTCTTTCCTATTCAGTTTCGGCCTTGCCGAGAACCTACGGGCAAGGGCAGGCAGGCCCTGGCTGACAATCGATATTGACAGTGGCGGGCGCTGGGCCGCCCTTGCCGGCTACATCCCTCAATACCTGATCAAACTGGCCCACTACCTCAAAGCAGTACAGGACAACTCCATCGCCCTGTGATGTGCCGGCATCGAACTTGATGCCTATTTCCCCGCCTAGATCGACCTGGGGTGCAACTGAGAAGGGGATGGGCAGACCATTGCGTGTGACTGATGTGACCATGGGAGGGGGATTGCAAAGCTCCAGAACCCAGTGGCTTAAGGCAGGATCGCCCTGGACACTTACGGAGTAGCACCAGCGCTGGTTGGCTCCTATTTGCTGCACACTAGCTAGGGTGATGGTATATACGGCCATCTGGCCGGTCACGGGGTTCGTGACCCGGATAACGCAAGCGGTTTCCGGTGTACAAGGGCCTAGACAGGCGACGTCAGTGATATCGCCCGACGCAGCCAAGGAAAAGGTAACGGCGAAGTTCGTGCAGAGCTGTTCATCTAGCTCTGCTGTACAACTAACGGGCTCCTGCTGTAGGACTTCATTCATAGTCAAGTCACCTCCTTTCATTTGTCACTTCCAGAATACTCCGTGGACCCTGTTGCTGGAATGGGATTGCAGAGTTGATTGGAGTAGCTTACTGCCTGCTCAAAACCGGGGAGAAATCTTCGGTGACAGTTTCCAGCAGAGCCGAAGTAGTGTATAATAACGGTAGTTCTTGGGAGGTGCCGGAGTTGACTCTTGCTAATCGTCTTACTATATTGCGCATAGCAGCGACCCCCTTAATGCTGTATCTATTTTCCTTAGAAGACCTAGCTTCCCACTGGATTGCTTTGGTCTTCGTCCTAACTGGCGTTACTGACATTCTCGATGGGCGGGTGGCTCGAGCCCGCAATGAAGTCTCCCGTTTTGGCACCTTAGCAGATCCTTTGGCAGACAAACTCATAATGTTGGCTGCCGTCATCTCCTTAGCATTGCGGGGGAGTATGCCTATGTGGGTGGCTATATTGCTAGTATGCAAAGAACTGGCATTGATGGTTGGCGCCGGCTTTTTCTTGGTGTCCAAGAGCAAGGTTACTCCCGCTAGTAAATTGGGCAAAACTGCAACTGTACTGCTATATGTGGGGGTTACGGGTAACATCTTGGGGATTCAGAGCTCAGTTTATCTAGTGGTATTGGGAGTGGGAGTATCTGTATTAGCCGGATTAGATTATCTTAAGCAAGCACTGCAGAAATAAGTGGGCAGCTCCATTTACATGGCTAGTGGCCATACGGGGAAGGGTAAATAATATCTCTCGTATGGTTTTTGTATTGCAAAGGGGAATCTTATGTGCGGCTAGTGATGCTGATTATCGTTTCCTTGGTGCCCGCTTTAGGATGGGCTTGGTTTTTTCGGGAGCAAGACGTCTACGAAAAAGAGCCACCTCGACTTCTGTTGCTTAGTTTTTTCGCCGGCATGTTAGCCGTCATACCCGCAATCTTGCTGGAAGAGCCTTTCCGGAATCTGATGGAAACAGGAAGCATACCTCGGCGCCTGCTTGTTGCTTTCCTGGTTGTGGGACTCGGAGAGGAAGCCTTGAAGCTCTTGGCAGTATACCTGTCGGTTTACCGAAGAGATGAATTCAATGAGATCCTCGATGGTATGATTTATTCCATTGCCGCGGCGCTGGGCTTTGCGGCAGTGGAGAATCTGCTGTATACCATTACGTTTGGCATCCAAATAGCCCCAGTCCGGGCCTTGGTGAGTTCCCTGGCCCATGGGGCTTTCTCAGCACTGGCAGGCTATCATGTGGGGTTGGCGCGCTTTGATCCGAAGCGCCCCAGGGGGCAGCTGGCCAGTGGTCTAGTCACCGCCGCCTTTTTGCACGGGTTGTACAATACCTTACTGATGTTTAGGCTCGTCTCTCCCCTGGGAATTATCGCGTTCCTGGTAGCGCTTTACTGGTTAGTGTTTGCACGATTTAGAGAAGCAGCGGCACTTTCTCCATTTCGCCATCGGCTGGGTGGGGAATGATCACATACCTGCTATCGCGGTCCCCCCAATGATGAGCCAGTTCCTTGGCAGTATGAGTGTCAATGTGGTAAAATGAAGAGGGATTTTCCCATCGGCGGGGGATTGGAAGGGGAGTGTTTCAGATAGCAGGACATTCTAAGTGGGCCAATATCAAACACCGCAAGGGTAAGGAAGATGCTCGTCGAGGCCAGGTATTTACGAAACTAGCTCGTCAAATCACGCTGGCAGCCCGAGAAGGTGGCGGCGATCCGGAGACCAATTTCCGATTGCGCCTAGCTGTTGACAAGGCTCGAGCGGCTAACGTGCCCAATGATAACATTGACAGAGCTGTTAAGCGTGGAACGGGTGAACTAGGAGGTGACAACCTCGAGGAGATCGTCTATGAAGGCTATGGGCCCGCCGGCATGGCTGTATTGCTGGAGGCGCTCACTGATAACCGAAATCGTACCGCTAGTGATTTGCGGCATGTTTTCTCCAAGCATGGAGGTAACTTAGGGGAAAGTGGTTGTGTGGCATGGATGTTCGAGGCAAAAGGCCGTTTGGTCATCGATAGGCAGGCAACCCCAGTAGATGAGGAAACCCTCATGCTAGAGGCTATCGAAGCTGGTGCGGAAGATATGGAGGCAGACGAGGAACTAGTGGAGATTATCACGGCACCTAGTCAACTCGAGACTGTCAAAAAGACCTTGGAGGCGTCTGGCTATAAATTCGAGGATTCGAGTATGACGATGATCCCTGATAGTACGGTGGACATTCCCCGGGAGAGAGCGCAACAGGCCGTCCGTCTGCTCGAAGCATTAGAAGACTTGGACGACGTGCAAGAAGTGTATACCAATGGGGATATCGATGAAGATGCTTTAGAGATTTCTTAATAGCTTCACTCATAAGTCTAGACCATTGGCAACCCGCTTATCAGGAGCGGGTTTTTCTTTGGATTCCCGCATAGTATAGATTTTCTTCATCAGGAAACCATATCCATGAATAAAACTTTGCGGGAGATGGTATAAGTGGTGGCACGGCATAAGTGGTTGTTGCTAGGTGTCGCCGTCTTTTCGTTCTGTTTGGGTTTTACCTTCACTGTTTCGATATGGAAGGGAATTCCAGCTCCTTCTAATCCGATGAAGGCACAGGAACAGTCAGGGACGGAACAGAGCCTAGGCAGCAATGGAAGAAATGGGTTGCTGGCAATGATGGATGGCTCGAAGGAGGTGCCAAAAGAGCCCCAGCTGCGCCTACTATCTGAGGCGGATCTGGTGGAAGCAGTTATCTCCGATTCTGGGCAAGTCATGGCTACAGCTACGTCAACACTGCCCCAAGATCTAGCAGGCCGCACCCTTGATGAGGTGAGGAGTATCCACCCGGAGTGGCGGGTTATCGGATTTGCACCGGAACGACTCACCATCAGAATCCCAGAAACCCAGATGGAGGTGCTCTATGGTCACCTTTCATTTCTTGGAGTATCGGAGGGCAAGGTTGCCATATTCCGTGGAAAGCCCGGGATCTATCAACAGCTAGTTCGGGTAACGGCAATTCCCATCTCAGGCCTACCCGACTTCGAAGTGAGTAACCTGGGAAGAGGAATTCCCTATAGTGGAGAAGAGGAGCTATCATTGCTGTTGGAGAGCCTCAAAGAAAGGGAAGAATAGCTAGAGGCTTAGCCAATAATCAACCCCGTCTGCATGGGGGTCATGGGTGACACTCTGTTGGTCTATGGCCATACCAATTAGCAGGAATTGACTTCCCTGGTATGGAATAACTGTTCGAGGGGGGATTTGACTCTCCCTCGGGAATGGCGCAGCAGAACGTTTTTGCGCGCCTAGAAGGTTGTGGTAAGTGGTGCTCATATTAGGAATCGATCCGGGGACAGGCACAACTGGATATGGAGTGATTGTGGCTCAGGGTAGTAGGCTGCGGTCTATGGACTATGGTGCTATTCGGACTAAGGCCGGTGAGGAAATGTCTGAGCGCCTCTGTGTTTTGCACGATAGTCTCAAGGATTTGATCAAGGCAGTTAATCCAGACGTAGTAGCTGTGGAACAACTTTTTTTTAACACGAATGTTACTACTGCGTTGGCAGTGGGTCAGGCACGGGGTGTCATACTTCTCACAGCTGCACAGGCTGGAATCCCGCTGGCCGAATATACACCTTTGCAGGTGAAACAAACCGTAACTGGGCATGGCCGGGCAACTAAGCAACAGGTAGGTTTTATGGTCAAAGCTTTGCTTAACCTGGAGACGATTCCTAGACCCGATGATGCGGCTGATGCTTTGGCCATAGCCATTTGTCATGCTCACATGGGAGCGTCATATGACAATCAAACTCGAACTGCGGATTTGTAGTGCGTCGTATGCCCAAATATGGAGCAATACATCTCGCCTAAATGAAGGGTAGGTGCCTACTCCATGATAGGTAGATTGCGTGGCAGAATCCAACTTGTTGCGGAAGATCAGCTGTTGATTGATGTACATGACGTCGGTTATCTAGTAACTGTTCCTGCATCAACTAGGGCACAGCTAGTTGATGGTAGTGAAACCGGGCTGATGATCTATACTCAAGTGAGGGAAGATGCTATCCTGTTGTACGGTTTTGCTACCGCTAGGGAAAAGGAAGTGTTTGAGCTGCTCATATCGGTGTCGGGGGTTGGGCCCAAACTTGCCCTTTCGGTCCTGTCTACACTTACTCCTGATGCCTTTTGTCAAGCGATACTCCAAAGCAATTTGCAGAGTCTTACGCAAGTTCCCGGCATTGGGAAGCGCACAGGTGAACGGCTAGTGCTGGAGCTAAAGGACAAGATTGCCAAACGGTTCCCGCTCTTGGGAACATCCCGAGAGCCAGGCCACGGCAATCATGCGATTAGGGAGGCTTCCGAGGCATTGCTGGCTTTGGGCTATTCTGCTGCGGAGGCTGATGATGCTCTATCACAACTGACCCTACAAGGTACCGAAAGTGCCGAGATGATTATCAGAAAAGCGCTGAGTTTGCTGGTGAGAGTAGGATAGGGCCCATAGGGCTGAGGTGATAAGAAGTGGCTGATGAACGCATAGTATCTGGAGTGAGGCAAGATGTAGACGGGGATCTTGAGCTAAACCTGCGCCCCAAGACCCTAGATGAGTACATTGGTCAGGATCAAGCAAAAGAGAACCTAAGGATCTTTACTGAAGCGGCCCTCAATCGCAATGAAGCTTTGGATCATGTGCTGCTTTATGGGCCACCGGGATTGGGCAAGACCACCCTAGCCAATATTATTGCCAATGAGATGAAGGTGGGTATTCGCACCACCTCGGGACCGGCCATCGAACGACAAGGTGATTTGGTTGCCATTTTGACTAACCTAGAGCGTGGTGATGTGCTGTTTATCGACGAGATTCATCGGTTGCGGCGACCAATAGAGGAAGTCCTGTATCCTGCTATGGAGGATGGGGTTGTAGATATTGTGATTGGTAAAGGGCCAGGAGCCCGTTCGGTGCGACTAGATCTACCCCCCTTCACGCTAGTTGGTGCCACTACCCGTGCCGGAATGCTTACATCCCCTTTGCGAGATAGGTTCGGTGTCATCAGTCGCCTGGAGTTCTACTCACAAGGTGACCTCAAGACTATTGCCTGTCGAGCAGCTAGCATCTTGCGAATAGCTATCGATGAGGCAGGTGCTTGGGAGATAGCCCGGCGAGCTAGAGGGACTCCCAGAGTAGCGAATCGCTTGCTCAAGCGAGTGCGGGATTTCGCCGAAGTAAGGGCAGATGGGGTCATTACAGGCCAAGTGGCTAAGCAGGCGCTAGAGCAGTTTGAAGTAGACGAGTTGGGTTTGGATAGAATAGACCGGGATCTACTGCTGACGATTATCGAGAAATTTGACGGTGGACCCGTGGGAGTCGAGACTTTGGCCGCAGCTATTAACGAAGAGGTAGATACGATAGAGGATGTCTATGAGCCTTATTTAATGCAGGTAGGCTATTTACAGCGTACCCCCAGGGGGCGGATTGCTACCGTCAGAGCTTACCAGCATCTCGGTATGGTTTTGCCGACAACAGCTAACCAAGAGCAGATGTTTGAGTAGAGGGAGTTCGAAGCGATGAACGGATTGCCAGGAATAGGCAAGTTACTTATTATCTTGGGAGTCGGGTTGATTGCCGCTGGGATAGGATTCACGATAATGCCTAGAATTCCTTGGCTGGGAAGGCTGCCTGGAGATATTGTTGTCAAACGAGAGGGCTTTGCGTTTCACTTTCCACTAACTACCTGCATACTGGTAAGTCTGATTGTGTCATTGGTTCTGCGCATTCTTCGACGCTAAACATAGCCAGCATAGCTGCTTTGCGGCCAGGGAACACTACGTAGAGCAATTTCACTAGGAGGTGTCCACCCAGCAATGCAGCTATCCAATGCGTTTTGGCAGCTTTTCATCATATCAGGTCATGTAGGGGCGTATTTACTATATAGAGATTATGTAGATGACGAAATGGCTGGAGATGAACCCCCGCGAGATGTAGGCGGGGAGCACTTCTGGCCTGTCGTTGCTGGCAACTCCTAATCATTGTGCTGGCTTCTGTTTAGGTACCGGAGATAACGAGGAGATGGATTAATGGCTTTATACAAGACAGAAGCCGTTGTATTACGGACTCGCAACCTGGGTGAGGCAGATAAGATCCTCACCCTTTTCACAGAGAGCAGAGGGAAGGTCAATGCCGTTGCTCGGGGCAGTCGGCGTCCCAGGAACCACTTGATGGGGATCTCCCAGCCCTTTGTTCATGGCGCCTTCATGATTTTTCGAGGGAGAAATCTGGATTCCATCAGTCAGGGGAGCATTATTGATGCCCAGGTCTACCTGAGGGAAGATCTGCTGAAAATGGCCTATGCCAGCTATATGGTGGAGTTGGTGGACCGCCTCACAGAGGAATATGATCCCAATGAAGGGCTCTTTTTGCTGCTGACTTCTGTGCTAGAACAGATGCGTGTTGATGGCCTAGAGGCTAGGCTGGCAAAGTTTTTCGAGCTACACCTTTTGCGGTTGATTGGAATTGAGCCACAGCTGGTATGCTGTGTTGGCTGTGGTATGGCTCCAGTGCCGAGCAGCAATCATTTGAGTTTTAGTGCTCGGGAAGGCGGCGTATTGTGCCCCAATTGTTACAAGGAGCGGACCGATGCCCTTCCGCTTTCCTTGGGCGCACTTCAAGTGATGCGGTGGTTAGCAACGGCAGACATGGGCAGATTAACCATCTTGCAGATTCCGACCACCGTGGAGGCAGAGATTGAGCACTTACTCCATGGGTTCATTGATTTCCACTTGCAGAGACCTCTAAAATCATTGGAATTTTTACATACTATTCGGGGAACATCCTAAGGAAGCAGTACTAGGAACGAGAAGAGGTGTTTTGGATAATGGATGATCTGGAGAAAATTGACCTACTGAGGTGTCGGATGGATATGAGCTATCAAGAGGCAGCTCATGTACTACAGCTAGCTGACGGTTCTGTCGTGGAAGCTTTGATCTTGGCGGAATCAAGGCAGAATCAAGGCACTAGCAGCTGGGAATTGCGGGGTCGGGAGGTCATGGCTAAGATCAGGGCGCTTCTACGAGAAGGTAACATTACAAAAATCACGATATTTCATGATGACCGCCCACTGCTCGTCTTGCCAGTGACTGTTGGTGTAATGGGAGCTGTGTTCATTCCCAAGTTAGCTCTCTTGGCAACCTCAGTGTGCCTGCTAGGGCGGTGTCGTATCCAAGTGGAGCGTGACCAATCTGGTGAGTCTGTGGAGGAAGTGTGACATTCTCCAGTTTACAATGATTTAACGGCGAAAGAGAAGGAGAATTTGACCTTGTCAAGAATACTAGTAAGCGGTCACCCAGTAAGTGACACGGCAAACAGGTTTTGGGGCTTAGTTTGACATCTCAGTCTGTGTAAGGCGGGACGGTTCTTTATGCGAGCGGGTCAAGTTCAGTCCAGCCCGTCACCTACGGGAGGGGAATGGCACGCGCATGGTCCCGCACATAGACTGTGCATGCATAGTAGGAAGATCTTCCGGATATCCGGGCTAAAAAGAGGAGGATGCAGTATATGACCCAAAAGCATGTCTATTTTTTTGGAGGCAAACAGGCTGAAGGTAAAGCTGAGATGCGAAACCTTTTGGGCGGAAAAGGTGCAAACCTAGCTGAAATGGTGAATATTGGCATTCCGGTGCCAGCAGGATTTACCATTACCACAGAGGTTTGTACTGGTTATTATGACAACAACCAGCAATGGCCGGCAGGCTTGGAAGATCAGATCCGAGAGGCTATTAGTAAAGTAGAGGCAGACATGGGTTCCAAGTTTGGCGACCCCAAGAACCCTCTACTTTTCGCTGTTCGCTCAGGTGCCCGAGTATCCATGCCTGGCATGATGGACACCGTGCTGAACTTAGGCCTCAATGACACCACCATTAAGGGTCTAGTGGAGAACTCCAACGATGAGCGATTCGCCTACGATAGCTATCGACGTTTTCTTCAGATGTATGGTGACGTGGTTATGGGCGTTGAGCACGCTCTGTTCGAGGAGATCATCCAGACTCGGAAAGACAAGCATGGTTACGAGCTAGATACAGAGCTAGATGGCGAGGACTGGAAGGTCGTCGTTGAGAAATTCAAGGCTCTGGTTAGAAAGGAAACCGGTCGCGACGTTCCAACAGAGCCCTTTGAGCAGCTCCGGGGAGCCATTAATGCTGTTTTCGAATCCTGGTTTAACCCGAGAGCCCGCCGCTACCGTGAGCTAAACGATATTCCCCACGATTGGGGTACAGCTGTCAACGTTCAGGCCATGGTCTTCGGTAACATGGGTGAACACCCAACAACCGGAAAAGGGTCTGGTAGTGGCGTTGCCTTCACCAGGGACCCAGCTACTGGAGAAAACGTGTTTTACGGTGAGTACCTGATGAACGCCCAGGGAGAAGACGTAGTGGCTGGCATTCGGACACCGTTGCCCATCAGTAGTCTCAAGGATGATATGCCTGAGATCTATGCAGAGCTAGATGCCATCCGGCATAGGCTGGAAGACCATTACCGTGAGATGCAGGACGTGGAGTTTACCATTCAGCAAGGCCGGTTGCACATGCTGCAGACACGTTCTGGTAAACGGACAGCTGCTGCAGCCATGCGTATTGCCAAGGAAATGGTAGATGAGGGTCTGGTTGATAAAAAAACTGCCATTTTACGGCTCGATCCAATGCAGTTGGACCATCTGCTCCATCCCATGATTGACCCAATGGCTGATGCCAAGATATTGGGTAAGGCTTTGCCTGCATCTCCAGGAGCTGCCGTTGGCCGCATTGTCTTTAGTGCCAAGGATGCAGAAGAGTGGAAGGCTAGGGAAGAGGCCGTCATACTGGTTCGGACCGAAACCTCCCCAGATGATATCGGTGGCATGGATGCAGCCAAGGGTGTTTTGACAACCCGTGGCGGTATGACATCCCACGCTGCTGTAGTAGCCCGTGGTATGGGCAAGTCATGTGTGGCTGGGCTTGAGTCTGCAACCATTCGCTATCAGGATAAGACCATCAGTTTCGCTGATGGGACAGTCCTCAAAGAGGGCGACTGGATGACCCTAAACGGGACCACTGGTGAAGTCCTCTTGGGCAAAGCAGAGCTCATTGAGCCAGAAGTAACCGGTGACTTCGCAATCATCGAAGAGTGGGCAGATGAGCTCCGCGTACTAGGCATCCGAACCAATGCCGATACACCTCATGATGCTGAAGTCGCTCGGGGCTTCGGTGCCGAAGGTATCGGACTATGCCGGACAGAGCACATGTTCTTTGCCGCAGATAGAATCGGTGTTGTTCAGCAGATGATCTTGGCTGACAATATCGATACCCGCAAGAAGGCCCTTGCCCGCTTGTTGCCTATGCAGAAGGGCGATTTCGTTGGGATCTTCAGAGCCATGCAGGGACTGCCAGTGACTATCCGGCTATTGGATCCGCCTTTGCATGAATTCCTGCCTCATACCGATGAGGATATGGCTAAGCTAGCCAAGGCTATGGGTGTGAAAACCGAAGTAGTCAAGGAGAAAGCTGAAAGCCTTCGGGAGCAGAACCCCATGCTAGGTCATCGCGGGTGTCGCTTGGGCATTACTTTCCCCGAGATCTATGACATGCAAGTTCAAGCCATTTTTGAGGCAGCCTGTGAGCTGGCTAAGGAAGGCTTGACTATTATACCAGAAGTCATGATTCCCTTGATTGGCACTGTTAAGGAACTCACTATCCTTCGAGAGAATGCTCTTAAGGTAGCGAAAGACGTCATCGGGAAGGCCGGTGTGGAGCTTAAGTACCATATTGGCACCATGATTGAGATTCCCAGGGCCTGTCTCTTGGCTGACGACATTGCCAAGGTTGCCGACTTCTTCTCCTTCGGTACCAATGACCTGACTCAGATGGGCTTTGGTTTCAGTAGAGATGATGCCGGCAAGTTCCTCCAGACCTATCTGGATCAGGGCATCCTAGAGAAGGATCCATTCCAGAGCTTGGATCAAGAGGGTATTGGTCAGCTAGTGGAAACGGGAGTCCAGAAAGGCCGCAGCGCCAATGCTAACCTCGGGCTTGGTGTTTGTGGCGAGCACGGCGGAGATCCAGCATCAATAGCCTTCTTCCACAAGGTTGGACTAGACTATGTGAGTTGTTCACCATACCGTGTACCCATTGCTAGGTTGGCCGCAGCCCAGGCACAGATTAAATCTCCACGGTAAGACCTAGGGCAGCTGTCAAGTGAGTGAAAGCGGGAGAAGCCCATGCTCACACATGGGCTTCTCTTAATTGGAGGGGGAAGGTATTTTCGCCCCCACGTCGAAACCAATCCTAGCCTATGTTGTAGGGGGCTAGACATGCAGATCCGTCCTCGTGAAGAATTCTGGGAAAGCAAGTACTTGTCGCCATACGCCGCCCACAGTGGGGCGAGCAAAGGCCGGGTTTGGCCTGAGGCGAAATGTGATATTCGAACAGTGTTTCAGCGAGACAGGGACCGAGTATTGCATTCTAAGGCGTTTCGGCGCCTGAGCGGTAAGACACAAGTGTTCATTTCACCAACAGGAGACCACTATCGTACTAGGCTTACCCACACGCTGGAAGTAGCACAAATTGCCCGGACAGTGGCTAGAGCCCTGCGTCTTAATGAGGAGCTTACTGAGGCCATCGCCCTTGGTCATGATTTGGGTCATACCCCTTTCGGCCATGCTGGTGAGTCGGCCCTAGACAAGCTGTTGGAGTCGGGATTCCGTCATAATGAGCAAGGTCTCCGGATAGTAGAAGTGGTTGAGCGTCATGGGGATCTGGCCGGGCTGAATCTTACCCATGAGGTGAGAGACGGCATTTTGTGTCATACAGGCTCCCAAGATCCTGCAACCCTAGAAGGTCAAGTGGTGAAGATCTGTGATCGAGTGGCCTATATCAACCATGATATCGATGATGCCATGCGTGCCGGTCTTCTACGGGAGAGGGATCTACCTTCCCAGTGTCTGGTGATATTGGGCACTGGTCGCACCCAGAGAATAGATACGATGGTGAAGGATTTGATCACTACTAGCTATGAACAACCGAACGTTAGCATGTCCCGGGATGTCGAATTTGCCACCAGCCAGCTGAGGGCATTTCTCTTTGAGAATATCTATCTGACAGATAGTGCCAAACAAGAGAAAGAGAAAATCCATGGTCTCATATCTCGCTTGTTTGAGTATTACCTTGCTGACCCCTTGGGTCTGCCCGGCGAATGGCGGGATGGTCGGGAAGACGAGCCATTTAGGTTGGTTGCCGACTATATAGCGGGTATGACAGACCGTTACGCCTTAGCTGAATATGAGCGGCTTTTCCTGCCTAAGGCCTGGTCGTAGTGAAGCAGGATAATACATAGGTGCAGCGAACACGTATTCAGGCGGGGTGAGTAGTATGTCTGGTCTTATCCCAGAGCCAGTTATAGCGGAAATACGCGAGAGTAATGATATTGTTGTCGTTGTTTCTGAGTATGTGCAGCTGAGTAGAACTGGCAAGAATTGGAAGGGGCTATGTCCGTTCCACCAGGAGAAGACCCCGTCTTTCAATGTGAACCAGGAAGAGCAGTTTTACTATTGCTTTGGCTGCGGGGCCGGCGGCAATGTAATCAACTTCATTATGGCTATTGAGAATTTGCCTTTTGTGGAGGCGGTGGAACGGCTCGCTGAGCGTGTAGGTATAAATGTGGCCCGAACTCCTAGTTCTCCCGAGGAGAGGCGGCAACGTTCTGAGCAGGCAAGACTATTGCAGCTACACCAAGTTGCTCAAGGATTTTTTGCGGACAACTTGATGGGTAACGCCGGAGGCCAAGCCCAGAAGTATCTCGTTTCCCGCGGCATCCAAAGCGAGACCGCCCAGCATTTCGGATTGGGCTATGCTTTGCCCGAATGGCAGTCTTTGCTAAATCACCTCGAGCGCCAGGGCTTTGGTGTGTCGGAAATTCTGGCCGCAGGTCTCATCTTGGAAGGGCGTGGAAATCGCCGTTATGACCGTTTTCGGGGGCGTCTGATGTTTCCTGTCTGCAATGGCAAGGGACAGGTTATTGCTTTTGGCGGGCGAGTGCTAGATGGCTCACAGCCCAAGTATCTTAACTCGCCAGAGACACTGATGTTCAACAAAGGGAATAATCTGTATGGACTTGATCTAGCTAGAGCTGCTTTCAGAGAACGGGGATTCGCCATAATAGTAGAAGGCTACATGGACGTGATAGGGCTTTATGATGCGGGGTTCGGGAATTCAGTTGCATCGCTGGGTACTGCTTTGACGCAGAGTCAGGCCCGGCTCCTGCAACGCTTTACCGATGAGGCAGTCATTGCCTTTGATGGAGATGCTGCCGGTGAGGCCGCCACTTGGCGTGGGCTAGAGATCCTGCGTAGTCAAGGCCTGCGAGTGCGAGTTGTGGAATTGCCGGGAGGCGAAGATCCCGATAGCTTTGTACGTGCTTTTGGTGCCGAGGCTTTTCAGGGACTTGTAGATGCAGCTGTTGGGCTGACAGAGTTCAAGCTTAACACAATTATTCGGCGCGGTGATTTCTCCACAGTTGACGGAAAGATCGATACCACTGGCAGGATTATCGAGATATTGGCAGAAATAGATAGTCCCATGGAGAAGAACGAATACCTCAGATGGACGGCAGCTAGGTTGAAGGTCAGTGAGGATCTATTGGCAGCCGAGCTAGAGTCCCATGAGGAAAAAGCAGGCATTCAAAGCAGGTCTAGGCATAGAATCTCTACCAAGAGCAATAATAGACAACATAGAGGATCGCTGTCCAAAACCCGCCCACATAGTGTCAATCGTCCCCAGAAAGAGCTGGGTGGCAGCGGATTGGCTGGGTTATCCGCTATAGAGAGTAATCTATTGCGTATGCTGCTCCATGAGGGATACTTGGTGGAAAAGGTGGAGGGCGTTCTGAGCCCCGATGATTTCATGCACCCAGTAGCACAGAAGATCATGGAATGTCTTTTTGCATGTCGGCAAGCTGGGCAATTGGATAGTAGTGGGGCGATTTTCGACTTTGCTAAAGATGTGAGTGTGCATGAGCTGATTACGGATCTGCTCGCATCCAATGCCAGTCTGCCACCAACACAGGCATGTATGCATTATGTTCGTCGGTTGCAGATGATGCAGTTGAAGGAAGGTCTCAAACGGCTAGAGGATCAGGTTGGGCGGATAGAGCATAAGCCCTTAGAAAATGATTTGGTAGCTCAACTGGATCATTTGCTGATTAGATATCGCCAAGTAAGGGAAGAGATTACTAGAGAGTTTTCTGGATTACATTGACCTGGGCGATTATCATCATAGAAGGAGCCAAAACGTGGCTTATTTTGATCAGGTTGTAGGAAGGGGGGGAGCACGGTGAGCAATGATAATGGAATGGCCAACATAGAGAACCTAAAGATTCTGCTCGACAAGGGGAAGAAGAAAGGTGTCCTTACGTACAAAGAGATAATGGATGCCTTGCAAGAAGTTGAGCTTACTCCAGATCAGATTGATGATATCTACGAGCAGTTTTCTACCCTGGGTATTGATGTGATATCGGAAGCTGATGATGGCGATGATGATGATGCAACTGATGAGCCAGAAAAAGCAGAAGAGCAAGATGAGACTGATTTCTCCATGCCGGAAGGCATAGGACTTGACGATCCAGTACGGATGTATCTCAAGGAGATCGGCAGAGTACCTTTACTGACTGCTGAGGAAGAAGTGGAGCTTGCCAAGCGCATAGAAGCTGGCGATGAAATGGCTAGAAGGAGATTGGCTGAGGCCAACCTGCGATTGGTAGTTAGCATCGCTAAGCGCTATGTCGGACGTGGCATGCTATTCTTGGATCTGATCCAAGAGGGTAACCTGGGTCTGATCAAGGCAGTGGAGAAATTCGACTTCCGTAAGGGATTTAAATTTAGCACCTATGCCACATGGTGGATTAGGCAGGCTATCACCCGAGCTATAGCTGATCAAGCCAGGACTATTCGCATTCCTGTTCACATGGTAGAGACCATCAACAAACTGATCAGAGTCAATAGGCAACTAGTGCAAGAATTGGGCCGAGATCCAACACCTGAGGAAATTGCTGAAGAGATGGGTCTGACGGAAGAACGGGTAAGAGAGATCCTCAAGATTGCCCAAGAACCGGTGTCTTTGGAGACACCGATTGGCGAAGAAGAGGACAGCCATCTCGGTGATTTCATTGAAGATCAGGACGCACCGGCTCCGGCAGAAGCTGCGTCTTTCATGATGCTGAGGGAGCAGCTCGAGGGTGTGCTTGATAGTCTCACAGAGCGAGAAGAGAAGGTATTGCGCTTGCGATTTGGTCTTGATGATGGTCGTTCCCGCACCCTAGAGGAAGTGGGGCAAGTCTTTGGGGTAACCAGAGAGCGGATTCGGCAGATTGAAGCCAAGGCTTTGCGCAAGCTGAGGCACCCTAGCCGTAGCAAAAAGCTGAAGGATTTTCTCGAGTAGAAGCAGGGCTAGCCCAGGGGTTATCCTTGGGCTGACCCCTGGGGAGCAGCAAAATGCTATACGATGAATAGCTTCAGACAGGTTGACGGCTTACGAAATATGCATTATAATAGTAACGTCATTGGCGTTCCTCGGTAGCTCAACGGTAGAGCACCCGGCTGTTAACCGGGTGGTTGTTGGTTCGAATCCAACCCGGGGAGCCATTTATTGGGCCCTTAGCTCAGCGGTAGAGCAGGGGACTCATAATCCCTTGGTCGCAGGTTCGAATCCTGCAGGGCCCACCAAGCAAAACACCGCCTAAGTAGCAAGACACCTAGGCGGTGTTTTGCGATCTACTGCAGATTTACCATTTCCAGAGGCCCGCACTTGTGATATTCTAATCTTGTGGTATCCTCGTGTTGTAGGCTGTTGTATTTGGCAAGTAGAATAAGCGATGGAGAGGGTGGGAAATATGAAAGAATATGGTAAAGTGGCGGCTGTGCTAGGGATATCCATGGTTATGGCCTCTTTGGTGTTCGGTGTTTTCTTCTTTGAGTCCCGCAGACCGCAGCAGACCATCACAGTAGTGGGGATTGCTTCAAAGCAATACGAATCGGATACCGTCAAATTGTCGATGACAATTACGGAAATGGCCGATTTGGACGATTTAGCAGGTGGGAGACGCCGACTTTATGAATCCCTGCAAGAGCTTACCGCTTTCCTGAATGAACGGAGCGTCAAGTCGGAGCAAATAAGCGTCATACCTCCCAATGTGTATGAGCGCTATGGGCAGAGCGGGGTTGAAGGTTACCGCCTGGAGCAGGAGATCTACGTGATTTCCAAGGATGTTGACAATATCGATGATCTTGCCCTCAACGTGATTCCTGTGCTGGATCGCGATATCAATATCTACAGAACACAGTTGGAGTATTTCTACTCGAACATTGACGACCTAAAGAAGAACATGGTGGCTGAGGCTACCCAAAACGCGAAAGAGCGGGCGTTGGAGATGCTCAAGGGTACTGATATGTCCTTGGGCAAGTTGAGAACGCTGCGACAGGGAGTCTTCCAGATCACTCAACCGCATTCCACAGAAGTATCAAGTGGCGGTATCCACGACACCTCCACAAAGCAGAAACAGATTAGTGTTACCGCCCACGCTACTTT
>DAIQRD010000029.1:2734-4724 GCA_036786445.1 Bacillota bacterium | reverse complement strand
CGCTACGAAATAGGGGGCAGGGGGGCCGAATCTTAAGTAGGCAGAGCCAAAGGGCAGGGTCTTGTAATCACTGCCCTTTTTCCGATCTTGCCTGGAAGAGATAGAGTAGGTAGGGTCGCTTTGGCTAGCCCATCCATGGGCTGCGGTCTCAGTATTTAGCAGGAATCACTACATATGACCGAGAAAATATCGTAACACTGAACGCTCCTGGGAAGATCGGACTTGGCTCATGACCATTGCTATAAAGAACGAGAGGATGAGGTATGTGTTTGATTGGGAAAATCCGCAAATTGTCCATCGCAATCGCTTGCCTGCCCACGCGCTGCTCTTGCCCTATCAAGATGAACGGGCCGCATTAACAGGCGAGAAGGGGAACTCACCCTGGTTTCGCCTGTTGAATGGCCACTGGCAGTTTGAGTTTTCTCAAAACCCTAGTTTGGCACCGGAGGGGTTTTGGGATCCTAACTATGATGCTGGGACTTGGGAGCAGATCCCTGTGCCCTCCAATTGGCAGACGGTTGGGTACGGATATCCCCATTACACCAACGTCAAGTACCCATTCCCAGTGGATCCCCCTAAAGTGCCGACAGAGAATCCAACGGGCTCCTATCGGCGATATTTTAGTCTGCCAGCCGATTGGCTGGACCGCAAAGTGGTTTTGTGCTTCGAAGGTGTGGATTCTGCTTTTCGTGTGTGGATCAATGGCCAGATGGTGGGGTTTAGCAAGGGCAGCCGTCTGCCGGCAGAATTTGATATCACCGAGCATGTGCGTACAGGGCAAAACCTCGTTGCCGTCCAGGTATATCAGTGGTCAGACGGTAGTTACCTAGAAGATCAGGACATGTGGTGGCTCAGTGGCATCTTTCGGGATGTCTATGTCTATGCAACTGCAGATGTGCATGTCTTTGACTTAACAGTTCATACAACCCTAGATGATCAGTATATCGATGCTGAGCTGGGAGTAGTTGCTTCCTTGCGCAACCACAGGGATGTAAAGGTCAATGGATTTGAAGTAGAGATCTCACTATTAGGTCCTGGAGGTCAGCCTGTTTTTGAGCCACTAGTCCAAGCTGTGCATGTAGAAGCGGCTGCTAACGCTGAAACAAACTTTCAAGTTCCCATCACCAATCCCCTAAAATGGACTGCTGAAACACCGAATTTGTATACGCTGTTGGTACGACTTATGGATGATCGAGGCAGTGTGCTAGAAGTGCAATCCTGCAAGGTAGGCTTTCGACAGGTGGACATCAAAAATGGTAACCTCTTGGTAAATGGTGTGCCTGTCATGATTAAAGGGGTAAATCGCCACGAGATGCATCCGGATTTGGGCAGAGCGGTGTCAGTAGACTCTATGATAGAAGACATATTGCTGATGAAGCAGCATAACATCAATGCGGTGCGCACCTCCCACTATCCCAATGACCCACGCTGGTATGAGCTCTGCGACTATTACGGGCTTTACGTAATGGATGAGACAGATCTGGAATGCCATGGATTCGCAATGGTGGGGAATATTGCCCAACTCAGCGATGATCCCCGGTGGGAAGCAGCCTATCTCGATCGAATGGTTAGGATGGTGGAGCGCCACAAGAATCATCCTTCAGTGATCATCTGGTCTTTGGGAAATGAATCGGGATTTGGGTGTAACCACGAGGCCATGGCGGCGTGGACCCGGAAAGCCGATCCTACACGACCCATCCACTATGAAGGCGACCGTACACAAGAAGTTGCAGACATCGTCGGGCCCATGTACACTTCAGTCGAGGGGATCATTGCCTTGGCCGAAGAGTCTCATTACACTAAACCAGTCATTCTCTGCGAGTATGCCCACGCCATGGGCAACGGGCCCGGCGGTTTCAAGGAGTACTGGGAAGCGTTTTACAAGTACCCCAGGCTCCAGGGTGGATTTGTGTGGGATTGGGTAGATCAGGGATTACGACAGAAAACGGCTTGTGGGACGGAGCGATTTGCCTATGGGGGCGACTATGGC
>DAIQRD010000029.1:0-2724 GCA_036786445.1 Bacillota bacterium | reverse complement strand
GAACCACATGATGCCAATTTCAATATCAATGGCCTGATTCTGCCTGATCGGCGGCCTTCACCGGGACTCATCGAGTATAAGAAGGTATTGGAGCCGGTATTGGTGGAAGTTGAAGATCTAGCCGAGCGGAGAGTTCGCATCACCAACCGCTATGATTTTGTCTCCCTAGATCATCTACATTTGGTCTGGAATGTGTCAGTAGATGGAAAAGTGCTGGAGACAGGCACTTTGCCAATACTCCCATTGGCACCGGGCCAGGAAACCGTTGTTGATATCCCCTGTAGTGATCCCGGCCCCTTGTCGCCGGGGACTGATTGTTGGCTAAATCTGCGCTTCATTCTAGCTACTGATTGGAGTTGGGCAGCAGCCGGTCATGAGGTTGCTTGGGCTCAGTTTAGGTTGCCCATATCTGTGCCTGAAAGCCCGATTCTGCCAATAAGCTCCATGCCCGCTCTGGCAGTTGCTGATACTGATTTGTGTGTGCAGGTGCGGGGCGATAACTTTGAGCTCGTGTTTGACAAGGTATACGGTGTGATTGCCTCGTGGCTTTTTGCAGGTGTGCCCATCATGTGTAAAGGACCTAGATTGCACTTTTGGCGGGCTCCCATCGATAATGATGTGTCGTATTTACAGGAGTGGCGTAGGGCTGGTCTGAATAAACTGCAGCATAGAGTCGATGAAGTTACAGTCGATGTGGGGGACCGAGTTGTCCAAATCCATTGCGGGGTAAGGATCGCCCCTCCCATATTCGGCCATGGATTTGCCTGCACCTACATTTACACCATTTACGGAGATGGCAATGTTACCATCCAGGTGCACGGTGTGCCCCAAGGGGAGCTTCCCATTTTGCCCCGTATAGGGGTGCAAATGGTTCTGCCCAAGGATCTGAACCAGGTGAAATGGTACGGACGGGGACCAGGGGAGAGCTATGTCGATAGTAGGCTGGCCAATGCCTTTGGCGTATATGGATGTCATGTTGACGATCTTTATGTTCCCTACGTCTATCCTCAAGAGCATGGTAATCGGACTGATGTCTATTGGGTGTCACTAGCCAATCTCCGTAGCGTGGGACTGTTTGCCACGGCTGATGTGCCTTTGAACTTTAGCGCCCACCGTTTCTCAACCGAGGATTTGGAGAAAGCCCGGCATACTGATGAGCTGGTCTGGAAGGATGAGATCTATCTGAATCTCGATTACCGCCAAAATGGTTTGGGTAGTGGGAGCTGTGGTCCGAAAGTACTACCCCAGTACGAACTGGAGCCCCACGAATTCCTCTTTACTGTGCGGCTTAGGCCCTATTTCGCCAATTCCCTTTCTCCAATCGAGTTAGGTAAACAGCAGTTGCAGGGCTTAAAGTAGACAAAGCGATTCGATGCAATGGAAAGGGGCTGGTTGCAGAACCAGCCCCTTGTAAATCGCCATACATTTTCGGTTCTGTGGCCCGTGCTTGGGCTCAGAGTTGATCAATCTGCGGGATCGATACCGGGCTGACGGGATACCAGTCCTACGGTCTTCCGAATATCTAACACAAAGGCAATCCCCGAACCTGGGCTCTCCAAGTGCGCTGCATCAATTATGGTCTGCAGAATTCTATCGGTCTCTTGCCTCTCAGTGAGGACGAACAGGATTTCTTTGGCTTCCTCTACTGTCAAACCAAAAAAAGTCTTGGCTTCCTTAGCACCAGTTCCCCTGGCCAGGAAGACGGTGCCTCCCTTAGCGCCGGCCTTTTTCGCCGTGGCCATAACAGAGTCCGCTGTTCCACGGGGAAGCACGACAAATATCGCTTCATAACTCATAAAGTCACTCCTAAAGTTTGTATATTATGCCCAGCAATAGCATAAAGACTGTAGGACAGACAAGGCAAAGAGCAATGATACCGAATCCATCGATCAAAGGATCTCTACCACCTAGGGCCGTAGCAATTCCAACGCCTAGGGCGACGACAAGGGGTACCGTCACAGGGCCCGTTGTCACTCCAGAGGCATCGAAAGCTACTCCTGTAATGGCAGCGGGTGCTCGCCAAGCCAGGAGCGCTAGGAGCCCCAAGGCCGGCAATATTATCTTGAAATTAGGTATCTGTAGTATAATCTTCAGCACACCTAACGTAACTCCTGTACCAATGCCTAGTGCAACCGTTGTCATTACAATCGGTTTTCGCAAGACTCCCGCGGTCAATTGCTCAACTTGACCAGCCAAAGACTGCATCGATGGCTCTGCCATAGTGACGCCGAAGCCAAGAATGAAGCTAAAGGCGAGTACTAGCCATACAGGAGATTCCTTGGGTAGGTTCAAACCGACAGTCTCTCCTAGGGGGAGTAACCCCATTCGCAGGCCATTGGAAAATAACACAAGTCCGATTACTGATAGGACGATACCAATAATGTTCTCTCTGGGATTCTGCAGTGGAGAGCGAAGGACAAACCGATTGAAAGCAAGAAGAAAAAGAACAATGGGTAGGACACCGGTGAGTGATTCGATCGTTGTTTGATAGACTTCCCTCAATTCTTCTCATAACCTCCTTTTGCAAGTAGTTCGACACATGGATTGATACATAAGTGTGGCTTTTGTACCAGCTGTAGCACGGTCGACCATGTCTTTACTGTAACCTGTAGGAAGCGGAAAGTCAAACAGCGGGGAGCTGCGATTCCACGTTAGTCAAGGGCTGGGCCTTTATTACTTGGGACCCTGGAAATCCTAGCAAATGTGGCAAACATGGGATATAAT
>DAIQRD010000168.1:0-3028 GCA_036786445.1 Bacillota bacterium | reverse complement strand
AATGCTTGGCCCTGGAGAAGTGCTGAAGATCAGCAATAGTTTCGGGCATGTTGATGTGAATGGGACACCGGGGACTAGGGGAGTGCAATTGAGCTACAGCATCTATATCTATGCTGACAGTGAGGCAGTAGCGGAAGCATACCTAAATAAGCTGGACATCTCAGCAGTACGGTCTGCAGAAGGGGTGGATGTGAGGCTAGCGGAACCGGTGGAACGGCCCGAGGGAGTTCACCAAGTACGCCTAGACATCTCCGGCTCTATCCCCAGTGAGGCCCGGGTTGAGATCAATAACAAGATGGGCAGAGTCCGGGTGCAGGGTGTAAGTGGACCTTCAGTTGTCAATAACGCGTTCAATGATACGACCATCAAGGATATCCATGGCAACTTACAGGTTGATGCTGCCTATACAAACCTAGATATAACCGGTATTCAGGGGGAACTGATGGTGAAGGGTAACTACGGTTCTAGTTCTCTGCGGAATATAGATGGCAATGTCTTGGTCAAGTCCGATTTTCGGTTGACCTCACTTTCTGACGTTAGAGGTGACATTGAGGCTGAAGCCAGTTTTGGCGGCATTAAAGCGAAAGAGATAGCTGGTGATTTCAAAGCCAACGGAGCTTATACCGTTATCGGTGCAAAGAATATCACCGGTAGCGCTGTTGCTGTCACTGAGTATGGTACGGTTCATTTCCAAGGTATCGGGGCAGACATGACAGTGGATGCCCGGCGTTCTGATGTAACCATTATCCTGGATCAAGCTCCCGACCACCGCATTGTTCTGGAGACTCAAAACGGTAATCTGACCCTACAGGGCACGCTATCCAATCTGCAGCCCAAAACCGGTGAAGCTGGCAAGAAGATGGTTAGCGCAGTTATCGGGGCTGGGACCCATAGTATCGAGGTAAGAAATGTGCAGGGCAACATCTCAATAAGTCACCCGCCGCACCCCTAACGACTAACCTCCACAAATCATCACCGTGTGGCCGGGTCTAGTGAGTGCAACATTCAGTAGACCCGGCCACTCCTTTTAGTAGGAATGTGGTCCTGGTACTAGTTTGTGGCAGAACGGGTTTCTCCAGCCTGGGTTAGGCTCGCCTTCCCCCGATAATGTTCGCCAAACTCAAATGTAGCTATGGGGCGCAGGAAAACGGATTGCCTCGAATAAGTATAGGGTAGAGGATTGCATAGGACGGGGGATTTGGCTGTGGCGAAATATCTGAAAGGATTAGTGGTAAGCACCATTCTGCTAATTGTGCTAATCATTGCGGACGGAGCTGGGATTGGGTTTTTCTCCATATCTGCTACCCACACCTTCATTGGATTTTCGGCCATTGCCTTTGCTGTATTAGCCCTTTATTTCGCCATCGTCACTTTGACCATCTTCTCTGTGCAAAGGCGCCATGGGATGCCTGGTGAGGTGAAAATGCTGGAAAGCCTCTATCGGGTGATAGCTTTCTTTGGGCTGCTAGCCGGCTTTGTCTATGTACAGGGTAAGCTAGCGGTGTTTAGCAGTTTCTTCTCCCTCTTCGGTGGCATGCTCTTGGGTTGGTCCTTGCAGGCTCCGGTTAGCGGTGTCGCTGCTTGGATCCTGGTTACCCTCAAGCGCCCCTTCCGTATCGGTGACCGGGTGCAATTTCCCTCTTTGGGACTGACTGGTGATGTGATGCAGCTTTCCGCAATGTATACTAGTCTGAATCAAGTGGGGGGTGCCATCGGCAGCGAAGAGGCGGTGGGCCGCAATGTCCTCATACCCAATGCAATGCTGTTTAGCAATGTTGTGATCAACTACACCGCCCAGCAAGAGACTTCATATATCTTGGATGAGGTGGTCATTAGAATCACCTATGATTCTGACTGGGATACAGCTGTGCAAATCCTGACCAAAGCTGCTCGAGAGGTAACGGCAGACATTATCCGAGATACTGGTCAGGAGCCCTACGTCAGGGCAGATAACTATGACTATGGAGTCTATATGCGTTTGCGTTACATAACTTTAGCTACCGACAGGCCCCGGATATCTTCACTGATCTTGGAACGGGTATTCAAGCGCTTTCAGGACAATAAAAACGTGGACTTTGCTATTCCCTATGTCTATTCTTTCAAGCGGGGCAAATTGGCCTCAGAAAGCCACAGCGGCATGGTAGATAAGCACGCGGAGCTGATCCCAGTGCAGAGCATTACTGATGGCTCGGCACTTCTAGCCGAATTGGAAAAGGACTCAGAGGTGATCGAGCCTTTGGCTCGCAACATAGCCGATAAAGGCTTGCTCCAGCCGCTCATCGTCACCCGCAACCTTGGCGAAGATACATATACTCTGATCACAGGCCATCAGCGCCTCAAAGCGTGTATATACCTAGGTTGGGATATGGTCCCAGCCATAGTGCAAAACCCCATTGGCTCCGAGATTCAGCCCTTTAGGTCCAAAGGTTCCAGGACCTCTAGCTCGAGTGAGGCCCTGGGCATGTAGTTGAAAATCTAAACTCACATTAGAAGCCACAGTGGATATCCATCTGCTGTGGCTTTTCCCGTTTTTCCCTCATACTTCCGCCTATCTTCCCATGACTCAACTCCACTGATGAGTCAATTTGCTGCGTTCTTTAGCATAATATGCAACTGATCCATCCGGCATAAGCGAGGCTTCAGCATCAGGCAAATTCCAGGTGAATAGGAATGATCTTGATAGTCGGGCCATATACTGTGGTGACTGGTAGACAACCTATTTGCGGGACCGAGCCATGTTATCAGATGGTGCTCAAACAGCTTCAAGGGATCTCGATGTGATCATCGTCCTCTCGAGCTTGGATGGTCCAACCGGATCTCTCCGTGCTCCGGGGTCATGATAATGCTGCATACTTGCACTGGCTTCCTCGGCGCAAAAGGGGGTGGGTAGAGTTGGGCCGAGGTGCTGGTCCATGTCGCAGTGCCATTTACAATTAACTAGGGGGAATTACAGTTGAAAAAGCTTTCCATATGGATGTTGGTAGTAGGTTTAGTGCTGGGTATTGGGTTTGCTGCTGCAGCATGTGAC
>DAIQRD010000028.1:427-23695 GCA_036786445.1 Bacillota bacterium | reverse complement strand
TGCTATCCAGGCGCTTTCTTTCGTCGCTGTCATGGGACCGTTCGGCAGGATTTATTTCGCTCCTTGTCGAAACTGCCAAAGGGGGAAATTCCGAGAATGGTCTCCAGGAAGGCTGTGCAAATAGTGAAAGAGCCAATCATCGAGTTTCAAAATGTGAGCAAGTATTTCGGAGCTTTTCAAGTATTGTGTGACATAAGTGAACGAATATACCCAGGGGAAGTCGTAGTAGTCATCGGTCCAAGCGGATCAGGGAAGAGCACCTTTCTGCGTTGCATGAACAGATTGGAGGAAATTCAGTCTGGCAGGATCATCATCGATGGGGTCGATATTTACTCGCCTACCGTTGATATCAACAGAGTTCGCACCGAGATTGGGATGGTGTTTCAGCAATTCAACCTCTATCCGCACATGTCCGTCCTGGACAACATCACACTAGCCCCCCGCAAAGTGCGTGATCTACCCAAGTCGGAAGCTGAAATCATCGCCAATGATCTTCTCCGGAAGGTAGGGCTGCTTGAGAAGGCTAATAACTACCCCAATCAGCTCTCGGGCGGGCAACAGCAGCGGGTTGCCATAGCTAGAGGTTTGGCTATGCACCCGCAGATCATGTTGTTCGATGAACCTACCTCTGCTCTTGACCCCGAGATGATCAAGGAAGTGCTGGACGTGATGAAAGCGCTCGCTGGGGAGGGGATGACCATGGTTGTGGTCACCCACGAAATGGGGTTTGCTAGAGAAGTCGCTGATAGGGTTCTGTTTATGGATGAAGGGCGGATTGTGGAGCAAGGGACGCCAGGGCACTTTTTTACTGCCCCAGTGGAGGAACGCACCCGAGCTTTCCTCAGGCAAATTCTGTAAAGGCAGGCTAGGCAGGATATGGTAGAAAGCTGTCGAATAATCTTATCCAATATACGGTGATGGGGTGGAGGTAGATAATATGCTTGACATGATAATCCGGGGCGGGCCCGTGATGATCCCGTTGTTGCTCTGCTCAGTCTTGATGTTAGCTGTCTGTCTGGAAAGACTTTTTTATCTGTTGCGTAGCCGAATCGACACAGAGGATCTGATGGATGATATCAAACTAGCGCTGCAGCAAGGCAAAATCCTGGAAGCAATGCAAATATCCAAAAAGGCCCGAGGACCAGTGGCAGCAGTCTTGGCCGCAGGCATAGCTCACTACGACAAAGACAAAGAACATATTCGTGAACGTCTGGAAGAGGTCGCCCAGGAGGAAGTATTTCGGATGGAAAGACGCCTGGGTATGCTGGACGTATTGGTGACTATCGCACCCCTACTAGGGCTTTTGGGTACTGTCACAGGTATCATCAAGAGCTTTCAGGTGATTGCAGCAGTAGGCGGTATGGATGATCCACTAGCCCTTAGTAGTGGAATTGCTGAGGCTCTGATTACCACTGCTGTGGGGCTAGTTATCGCGATTCCTGGCATGCTCGTCTATTCCTACCTAACAAGCTTAATTGATCGCTTGGTGGTTGATATCAATAAGCGCTCATCAGAGCTTTTGGTTATCTTGGAGACGAGGGGTGACGTCTGATGTTGGTGCAGCGTCGCCCGCCTAGGAAGCCAAACGTTCAGATTGTGCCCTTAATTGACGTGATCTTCTTCATCTTGGTCTTCTTTATGCTTTTTACAACGTTTCGGACCCATCCCGCTGGCCTGAATCTAGAATTGCCCAAGTCGGTGACTTCGGATAGACAGACACCTACTCAAGTGGTTATTTCTATATCGGCTGATGGTCGTATGTTCCTTGGCGAAAGGCAGGTAAACTCTGCTAAGTTGAAAACCGAAATAGGTCGAACTATTAAGACAAAGCCGGATCTGTTTGTAGTGATCAAAGCGGATAAGAACACAAAGTACGATTATGTGGTACAAGCCATGGATGATGTGCGGCAAGTAGGGGGATATCGGTTTGGTCTAGCTGTGCGCCCCCGGGATGCTACCGGTAATTGAGTGGCATGAGCGAGGGGGAGGTGGTTTGCAATGTATATGACAGATGAATCGGAGCGGTCTTTGGGGGCCTTTATCTTGGTCTCACTGATTCTCCACGCCTTAGTTATATTCCTATACCCTCAGTGGCAGATAGCCGCCGGTCCAGGCATGCTATTGGCAGGCAACGGCGGTATCATAACCCTCATGCCCGTGGAACCTGATCGGCCGTCGCCCCAAGCGCGAGTAACTAGGCAGCCATCCCAAGGTAGTGTCGGAGATACGAAAAAGACAACTGAGACAAAAGATCCTACACCCAAACCTGAGACGGAAGTCAAGGCAGAGATCAAGCCAGAAGCACCCAAGGAGCAAGCTCCTGTGGAGGAGAAATCTCCCGTGACACCAGCGCAAGAGACAACAGCCAAGCCAGAGACTGAAGCTGGAAAAGCCCCTGAGCTGGTGGAAGACGAAGATCGGAACATTCTGGAACCAGGACAAGATGATGATACTTTGCTGACTAGCGATCAAGGGCAGGAGGTTGCTGTAGCTGGAGGAGGCTCCAGAGAAAGGCCCATGGGCGGTACAGAGGTTGATTCCACTGATAAGCAAGCCGTGGTTCCGGCTGAACCGGTACCGCCACCACCGCCTCCCCTTCCAGCAGCAGGTAGTGTAGTCATGGGAGGAGGCAAAGTCCAGTACCCGAAAAATGCCATCAATGAGGGGTTGGCAGGTGAAGTGAAACTAGAAGTTTATGTTCCCAAAGGCTCCACCAAGGCGAGTCACATAGTCATCAAAGAATCATCGGGGACACAGAATCTAGACCAAGTGGCCCGCTTGACGGTGCAAAACGGGTGGACAATGGAGCCGCTTTTGGAGGACTATGTGCTGTCGGTGACGGTGGTTTTCAGTGGACCACCTCGTTTTGAGGTGGGGATCCTTTATGATGGTATCCGATACGCCAAGGGTGTGGAGACAAGCAACTGATCCCAGGGCGAAATATAGAGCATGAGATTGAGTGGGGAGGCTGGTGGTTGATGCAGCGTTGGATGACAGTCGGCCTGATTTTGGTTTTGGCGGTAAGCCTTGTACCGGACGGAGTCTGGGCTACTACGCAGAATGGACTGGGCAGTAATGTAATAATCGCCAATGAGTATATAGCCATCATCGTCAATGGAGGCTTAGAGAACACCGGACGATTTTCTATCACTACAACCGGTGGAGATCCCGATCGCAGTGGAGATGAAAATAAGCCACTAGTGTACGGTATGGCCGATCCTTGGACCTCGTATACGACCATTCGGGTAGATGGCGATGATTTCGTATTTGGAGGTCGCACCCAAACATCGGCGGGGCGCCGGGGGCCTTTCGGCAAGATGGTGATGGAACCCCAAATAGCGGAGGGCAACATGGTGCGGACTGTCTATCAGATAGGGCCCATTGAAGCTGAACAGATGCTAAGTTTTACCCGCAGTAGCACCACAGGCCTCAAGGATACCGCTCGGATCGCGTATAAGCTCACTAACGTGGACACGGCTCCCCACCAAATTGGCATGCGACTAATGCTAGATACCATGCTCGGTGCCAATGACGGGGCTCCCTACAGGGTGAAAGAGCGATCAGTGACTACGGATACGCTTTTTAGGAAGTCAGATATGCCCGATTTCTGGCAGGCTTTCGACTCTTTAGCCGATCCGCAGGTGATGTCCCAAGGCACACTGAAGGGTCCGGGGGTTACCACCCCTGATCGAGTCTATTTTTCAAATTGGGGAGTACTCGCAGAGAGCATATGGAATTTCGATTTCGAGATTGATCGGATTTTCCTGCGCAAAGGCGAATTTGAACTGGATTCGGCTATTGCTATGTTTTGGGATCCATTACTTATCCAGCCCGGTGAAAGTGTTACCTGGGTGACCTACTATGGCCTAGGCGGCATTACCATTGCACCGGGGAAACTCTCCCTGGGTGTCACCTCCCCCGCGGTTGTAACGCAATCCAGGGACGGTCGCACTCGCTTCCCTGTGGTAGCTTACCTGGAGAATACCGGTGAAGGCGATGCTAGAGATGTGAGAGCTGCTATTCAACTCCCCCAGGGGTTATCGTTGGTAGCAGGCGAAGAAGCGGTTGCCAGGGTTGGCAATCTTGCGGTAGGAGATTCGGTGCAGATCGCCTGGCAGTTGGAAGTAGAAGAACGCGCTCGTGGTGAGTTAAGTTACCTAGTACGTGTGGAGGCTGCCAATAGTGAACCAAATCAGGTAACACGCCAGGTCCAGATAGTTAACCCAGCAAGGTTACAGGTGGAAGTCGTTGGCCCTCCCCGTTTGATGGTTGAGGAAGGAAGCCTGCAACCTGTACCATTTGCAGTGAGGGCAACCATTCGCAATGTCGGTGAAATGGATGCGCCCTGGGTGCAAGCTGAATGGCAGGCACCCTTGGGCCTGCGAATAGCTCCTGGAGAGAGTCGATTCAAACTGGCTGGCGATATTGGCCCTAGTGCAACTAAGGTTGTGCAGTGGTTCATCACTCCCACCGATGTGGCTAGTGACAATCTGCCCTATTCGGTCAAGGTGGAATCAGGGGCTACCGATCCTCAAGTGGTCAATGGCTTCATCAGTATTCCGCAACTACCACAATTGGTTTCGTTGAGTAAGGAAGACCATGGTGAATCAGCGCCCTTAGGCGAGCCCTATAAAGTAATGGTTCAGGGCTACAACCTGAGGAATGTAAAAGAGACGGAGCTCATCTTACGGTATCCCGTCGGATTGCTGCGAGTTGTCGGTGGCCGATTGGGAGTGGAGCCTGGGCAGGTTTTTGCGCCTTACCTAGAACACACAGGGGCTCGGGTCCCCATGCAAGTGGAAATCGATCCCGAGCTGGGGTTGATCTGGGTTAGGATTACCCATCCCGTGGAAGCGGAGGCGGCTCGCCTTACCGGCAGCTTGTGCGCCATCCGTCTGTTAGCTACTGATGCTGGTCATGGCACAATTTACCTGGACTCTGCCCGCTTCACAACTAGCGGAGGCCAAGTGGTTGAGTTGGGGACTGCTGAGTTACCGGTCAGTATCAACAAATAAGATATTTTCCTCGAAGGTAGAGGCACATCTACAAGAATGAATTGACAGGGGGCGGGAGACGAAATGCTAGGAAAACTGTTAAGTAAAGTAGCGATATTGGCGATGGTCATGATCCTGGTGTTGGGTGGTCAGGTGGTTTGGGGTGCTGAAGTTCAGCTTACTGACGTTCCCGAGAACCATTGGGCGTACCAAGGTGTGAAAAAATTGGTTCAGGAAGGCTATTTGGCTGTATTTGAAGATGGAACATTTCAAGGCCAAAGACCAGTAGACCGATATACATTGGCGTCAGTCGTTGGTACAATGCTAGTGGAAATCGAAAAAGGTCAATTAGGTGTTACCCAGGCTGATTTGGAGCTATTGCGGAAACTCTCGACGGAGTTCCGTGACGAATTGGTGCGTTGGTATAATGAAAGCGAGAATCTCGGTGCCACTGTGGCGGATACCCAGAAGCGGGTGCAGGTAATGGATGACACCATTACTAGGGTCATCGATACCATGGAACAAGAGGATGCCGCTACGCGTCAATCTATGCAAGAGCAAGCTGCGTTTATTTTGGCAGAGGTTGCCCGGACTAGAGACCAGCTTGCAGCTACCGATGCAGCCCTCTTGGAGGAAGTGGGTAATCAAGGCGGGCGCCTACAAGCTGCAGAGGACGAACTGGCTACCCAAGGGGCTGCAATCAAGGCAACGGAGATTGCCTTAGCTGAAACAAATACAGCAGTAGAGGGGAACACCGCTATCATCAAAGAACACACCCGCTGGCTAGCTGTTCAGGGCGAATCACTGAATGCCCTTGAGGATGCGGTGGGTGTAAAAGTGCAAAGCCGGTTTGCCGAAAGAGAGGCAGCCTTAAGCCTGCTTCAATCAGGCTTGGAAGCAAAAGACGCTGAGCTGGAAACAGAGTTGAAGCGAGTCGAGACCGATCTGGCTGAGGCGACTCAGCAGATGGGAGACATTGAGCTCAAACTTGTCGCTTGGCAAGAGGCAAGCACACAAAGAGATGATGACCTGGAAATCCGAGTCGAAGGCCTAGAGATGGGAGTAGGCCAGCTAAGTCAGGCATTGCGGGCAGAGACAGAGGGTCGACAAGGCGAAGTGGACAGCCTTGCCCAGGATGTAGAGGAAATGCAAGGGCTGCTTGCCAAACAAGCTGAAGCTCTGGCAGCTGCCGATGGTCAGCTCATGAAGGATGTCACTACGTTGCGCCAGGATTTAGTAAGAAGTCTGGAAGCAGTGCAGGTAGACCTGGTGAATATTAGTGACAAGATAGCCGCCCTCGACAAAAGAACCGCGATCTTACAGCAGGGGACAGCCGCTGACAGTAAGGATCTAGCTGACCTGAAGGGCTATGTCAATGGACTACAAGGAGAGCTGGTCACGCTGAATGACCGCTTGGTTGTGACTGAGGAAAAGCTAGCCAAGATGGATGAGCAGGTTACCACCCAATCGTCCTCTCAACTCAGTGCATCCCTAATGCGAGAAAAGCGCCTGGAACGTCAATTGCAGGAACTACAAGAAGAATTTGACAGCTATCGCAAGCAGGCAGACAAAGACAACAAGAGCCTCAAAGGTGCTAGCAACATTGCGACTATCGCCGCAGTAATAGCACTGATTGTGGCGGTTGTTGTCAACAATTAGTTGCTCTTGGTAATATAGATAGTGAAAAACCGCGGGTGCAGCCATCCGTAGACTCTAGGATGTTAATGCACCCGCGGTTTCGCTTTGCTGACAGGCCTCGTCTATTGGGGAATCAGTTCAGATGACTCCCTTGACCTAGAAAGAGCTTGACATAGGCCATGTCCCGATCACGCTCGATCCGCTTCTGCTGGACTAATTGGCGATGTAGCTTTTCAGCTATTTTGGCTTTTTGCTGTTCTTGGATCTTAATATCGATTTCCCAATTGCCTACAGTGATAATCATGGGGGTCACTCCTTTCACATGTGCCGAAAGGTCCGGGGGAATGTCACCGATCAAGAGTGTATCCTGTATACACGTTCATTTCATCTCTAATGTACCATTCATCCCCTATTTTGTCAACGGCGTGAGGAAGCGGATTGCAGGATATTGTTGAGAATCCAGCTCTTGCGTCGGCTCCTCCGTAAGTGCCCTGGGAACCACATACCTATCTTCTGGGTATGTACGGAGTGTTACGAGAAGTTAGCATTTTGGTAACAAACGATTAACAGTGGAGTGATAGGATTAGATATTAGAGGCATGTATTCGAAATAACTCCTTGGAGAGGAGGTATGGCGGTACCCAGAGGGGGCTTGGTCTGGGGTTCTGCCTATATTGCCATGGACAAGAGGGCGACCTCTGGCAGGCGAGGCTTAGTGTTTGAGCGAGGCTGCTCGCAGATGGTGGAGCGCAATATGGAAATACTGCTGCGATTCATGGCTATGCTGACGATAGCCATCTTGGTGGTAGTAGTGGGATTCATCGCTAAGGAAGCCTTTTTACCTACACCTGTCACTGGAGGTTTGCAATCAGACGTTAGTTTTAGTCTAATATCATTGGTAGTTGATTGGCTATTGGTATCTTTTTGTGCCATACTGATGGCTTTCCCTCTGGGGTTACTTACAGCATTATACATAACTGAGATAGCATCCCAGCCAGTGGCAGGTGCATTAACCGCCATATTTGGGGTTCTAGCGGCTATACCCTCTATCATTATTGGGTTTATTGGCGTAGTAATTGCTATTACTCGCTGGGGTAGCGATTTGCCGTTATCTCGCATCCCTATGGTAGGCGGGGTTGCCCTGCTGTTGGCCGTAGCCACATTCCCAAGCCTCGTCTGCAGCCTTCTAGACAGGTTTTCATTGGTTCCACCATCATTCAAAGCAGCATCTTATGCCCTTGGCGCTAGCCGTTGGCAGACAATTAGGCGAACAATTCTACCCATGGTCAGCCCCGGGACAGCCGCTGCCGGATTAATGGGGTTCAGGCGAGTTCTAGGGGAAACTGTCATTGTGCTACTGATTTCCCATGGCATTTCCCAGAGTGCCGGCACCACTAGGCCGCTTGCCACTATTCCAGTGGCCATGGCCTACAAGGCAGAAATAGCGGCTCCGGGAACTAGTCAATATCAAACGATCTTTGCTTTGGGACTGATCTTACTGGCAACTGCTTACGGTTTGAACCACCTTGCCCAACGTCTGATGCGACTGCAAGGCGGTGAATGGGAGTGAGGGGACCCCAAACCCGGGAACAGAGACATGAAACCATCATATTCCGCTCCCTGGCCTGCTTGACTCTGTTTTCCGTAAGCTTGATCTTGACCCTGGTGGCCTATCTAGCTGTCAACGGCCTTAGGCCTCTAGTACAGGACTTAATGAGAGCAGCGATAGGGACGGATACCAGCCAGTTGCTACCCCTTTTGGTTGAAACTTTAAGTATCGTCATAGTCTCTACCCTGCTAGCTCTACCATTGGGGATAGCGGCAGGCATATATCTTTGCGAATATGTGGCCCATAGCCGTTTAGCCAAGGGCGCTCAAGACACCATTGCTAATCTAGCCAACATACCCCCAATTGTATATGGGCTTTTTGGGTGGGGTGCTTTAGCCCATGGGAAACTGGGCGCATCATTGGCCACCATCATGCTGACTCTAAGTGTCTGGATGCTGCCGAAGATCACCGCAATAACTACTCAAGCCCTTGAGCAAGTCCCACTTGCTTTTCGAAGGGAAAGCCAAGCATTGGGTGCCAGTCGCTGGCAGACATCAATATATGCTGTGTTGCCCTATGCAAGGCGACAAATTGCTGCCGATGTACTCGGGGCAATGGCAAGGCTTTCCGGAGAGACGGCACCCATGATCATACTGGTAGGCGTGGAGCACAATTTGGGCTTAGAGGTACCTGGGATGTTATCCTATCATCTTTATCGCTGGCTGGTTGACTCTATTCGCTCGAATCAAGCACCACCATATGCAGCAGCTTTGCTGCTTTTATCCATAGCATTGTTGTTGCAGTTTCTTGCAGTGATAATCGACCCAACACGGAAGGAAACGGTACAGGATTTAGGCAGTCAGGAAGGAAGAGGATGGTAAATCATGGCGGAAACCAAGTTAGATATAAGGGATTTGAGTGTGCACTACGGCACCTTTGCCGCTCTGACCCGGATCAATCTGTCGATCCCTTCTGGCGCCGCTACTGCCATTATTGGTCCTACCGGAGCTGGCAAATCCAGCTTGTTGCGTTCTCTTTGTCGCATGAACGAGCTATGGAAGGGAGTCAGAACCCAAGGACAAGTACTGCTAGATGGTGAGAACATTTATGGGCCGGGGAGTGATATCACCCAAGTACGACGTCGGGTCGGGCTTTTGGCTAGACGGCCTACTCCGTTTCCGTGCAGTATCTTTGACAATGTTGCCTATGGCCCACGCATACATGGAGTAAGGGAGAGAGCTCAGTTAGCGGATATAGTCAAGAAGAGCCTCAAACGAGCGGATTTGTGGGGTGAACTAAAGGGGCGACTAGAAAGATCGGCCATCGAATTGTCGCCGGGGCAGAAGCAAAGACTTTGTATCGCTCGAGCCTTGGCCGTTGATCCGGAGGTGCTTTTGATTGACGATCCAGCTTCCGGTCTTGATTCCGCATCAACTGCACGTATTGAGGATTTGTTTCTGGATTTGAAAGACGATTATACAATCGTATTGGCTACCCATGGCATGCAGCAAGCTGGCAGGGTCTCTGATTACATTGCCTATCTGTCTGAAGGCGCCCTCATCGAATTTGGACCCACGCCAGACATTTTCTCGCGGCCAAAGGATCAACGGACAGAAGACTATATTACGGGCAGATTCAACTAGATGACATGACTCCACCAAAATGGGGGATTTGGCTATGACCAGGGAAAACTACAAGAGGGAACTGCAATCCATTCAGGGGGAAATCCTCAAGATGGGGAGCCTAGTGGAGAAACAGATTCATCAAGCAGTGCGTTATCTCAGTAACCAGGATCTAGTTGGTGCTCAGTCTGTACTAGATAACGATGACATCGTAGATCAGATGCAGATCGACATTGAGGAGCACTGTATGAGTATGATTGCATTGCAGCAACCTGTTGCGTCGGATCTGCGAACTATAGTGGCCATTCTCAAGATCACTACCGATGTGGAAAGAATTGGCGACCACGCATGCAACATCGCTGAGCTGACCCTCCGTATTGGTGAAGAGCAGCTGATCAAACCCCTTAATGATATCCCACGTATGGCCCGCAAAACTGAGGCCATGGTAAGAGATAGTCTCACAGCATTTGTGAAACGAGATTTGGTGCTTGCAGAAAAAGTGCGACAGGCCGATGAACCTGTTGATGAGATGTATTCCTTGCTTTTCGATGAATTGATCGGCCTCATACTGAAAGGATCTGAAGGCCGTCGCGCAGGCCAGGCAATCAACCTGTTGTTTGCGGCTCGGTATCTAGAACGCATCGCAGACCACGCCACCAATGTTGCCGAGCGAGTGATGTATATGGTCACCGGACATAGAGTTGACCATATGAGCACTGGTCCTGGCACTCCCCATGGTGTGGACGCAGATGCCTTTGAGGCCGTAATTGATCGGGCTTCTGGAAGCACTCGGTACCTAGATAGTTAATCGGATATACTACCGAGTGCTGAGTCAAGCACCGGGGTTCTATGTATGGCTGGAAAGGAGAGTGCGCCAGCAAGCTGGCGCCGTGAGCTGTGATGGTTAAAGACCAGTTAGCTTATATCCGCACTTTTGGTTGTCAGATGAATGAGCGGGATACTGAAACCATAATGGGTTTACTGGCCCAAACGGGGTACGGTTTTACCGATGACCCTCAAGATGCACATCTAATTTTGTACAACACCTGCTGTGTAAGGGAAAATCCAGAGCGTAAGATCTATGGACAAGTTGGTCTGCTGCAAACAGCTAAAGCCCATAAACCAGAGCTCATCATCGGGATCTGTGGTTGCATGCCCCAGCAGAAAGAGGAGCTGGCTCAGATGGTGAAGCGACTTCCGCATGTGGATTTATTTTTTGGCACCCACAACATTCATCGCTTGCCTGAACTATTGCATAGGATAGAGACAACTGGAGAGCGTATAGTAGAGGTTTGGGACGAGAGTGGTGAACCCATGGAGGGGCTCCCAGCATTGCGTCAGAATCCCTTCAAAGCTTGGGTAACAATCATGCACGGCTGTAACAACTTTTGCTCTTACTGTATTGTTCCCTATGTTAGGGGCAGAGAACACAGTCGTTCACCATTGGCAGTTACCGAGGAAGTACAGGCACTGGCAGATAAGGGAATACAAGAGATTACTCTCCTTGGGCAAAATGTAAATTCGTATGGTAAAGACCTTGGTATCCATATGGATTTCGCCGATCTCTTGCAGGACCTCAATGGGGTTCAAGGCATCCAGCGGATCAGGTTCACTACCTCCCATCCCAAGGACATCAGTGACAAACTCATTTCGCGGCTCGCCCGTTTGGAAAAAGTATGTGAGCATTTGCATTTACCGGTTCAAGCTGGTAGCGATGATGTGCTCCATCGCATGAACCGTGGGTACAATCGGGAATATTACTTAGGATTGGTGGGCAAGATTCGGGAGTATGTACCGGATATCAGCCTGACGACTGATATTATGGTGGGATTCCCTGGGGAGACGGAGGCCGATTTCGCTGACACCCTGGCTCTGGTGGAGCAGGTTAGGTATGATTCCGCCTTTACTTTCATCTATTCGCCTAGGAAGGGGACTCCGGCCACCAAGATGGCAGAACAAGTTCCGGAGCAAGTTAAGAAAGAGAGAATTTACCAGTTGATTGAATTACAGAACAGGATTAGTTTAGAGCGCAATACCCAGCTTATAGGCAGTGAACAAGAAGTCCTGGTAGAAGGTACCAGCAAGGGCAATCCCCATATGTTAGCTGGCAAGACTCGAACAGCCAAAACCGTGCTCTTCTCCGGTAATGAAGCTTTGGTTGGAAAACTGATCACGGTGAAGATCAAGGGGGCTCAAACCTGGAGCTTGATGGGAGAAATGGTCTGAGCAGTAGGGAGGAATGACCATGCCAAAGGATCAAAACACCGGTGATGGTACAGTCTGCACTCCGTATGCCACATTGCTAGAAGTGGGGAACAAGGACCTGTGGCAGTCAGCACTTATTAGCCGAGACGGGTATCACTGCGGCTATGTCATCAGGCAATTGGTTGAGCCCTGCATGTATACCATTAGATATATCATTGTCTATGACGAAACATCCCAAAGGCATATACCAATACCGGCAAGTACAATCCAAGATATCACCCCGGAGGCGGTATTTTGCAGTGCCGATGCCGCCCTGCTTCTGTCCTTACCTAGCTTGGCCTACCCCTTTGAACGCACCGTAGAGGAGCAAGTGCATAGGATGCTCTCCATACCACCTTATTGGGTTGAAGAAGCTCAGATGAACCCGGATACGCACTAGCTCCTTGCCAGTCTCCTTGAATATCGGCCAGTGCCGTTTCCCAACCTTGGTTAGCCTCGCCAATCAAGGTTTTTTGTGATGCTGATTAAGAGCTTAAGCAGGACCTAGTTTAGCAATCATAGAACTTCTAATGGAAAGGGAGGAGCAAGCACGCAATGGACAATCTCACCCCTATGCTTCAGCAATATTATTCAATTAAGAGTCAATACCAGGACGCTATTCTCTTCTTCCGATTGGGAGATTTCTATGAGATGTTCGGCACCGACGCAGAGATAGCTTCTCGGGTACTAGATATCGCGTTAACTGGACGGGAAATGGGCAAAGGGCAACGGCTGCCTATGTGCGGGGTTCCTCACCATGCAGCAGAGGGATATCTGGCCACATTAATCCGGAAGGGTCATAAAGTTGCTATCTGCGATCAAGTAGGCGACCCAAAGGCCACCAAAGGAATAGTGGAGCGCGAGGTAACTCGAGTTGTCACCCCCGGCACCATCATTGAACCACAACTGCTAGATGACAAATCCAACAACTATCTGGTTGCCATCTGCCGTCAGCATCGACACTATGGCTTAGCAGCAGTGGATATCTCCACCGGGTATTTTGGTCTGACAGAGATCTGCGGTGATAATGCTCTGGACAAATTGTGGGATGAGCTGGAGCGCTTGGCCCCGGCCGAATGCCTTGTGGAGCCGGGGTTGGCAGAAGACCCGACATGGAAAGCCGGGGCCGATAGACATGTGACGTGCTCCCTATCCACCTTTACTGACAGAGCTTGGCGTTGGGAAAATGCCCAGACATTGTTGCAACAGCATTTTGCCGTTAGGTCTCTAAAGTCCTTTGGCATAGAAGAGCAAGTGGCTGCTGTTCGATCGGGCGGGGCTATACTTTCCTATCTGGAGGATACGCAGAAACGGGCTTTGACCCACATCACCAAGATCAGTGTCTACTCCACTGAGAACCATATGCTCATGGAGGCGGCCACCCGCCGCAACTTAGAGCTGACACAAACGATAAGAGATGGGGAGCATAAGGGGTCCCTTTTGTGGCTACTGGATCAAACAGTAACAGCCATGGGAGCCAGGCTCCTTCGGCAATGGCTTCTACAACCTGTATTAAGCAAGGAAGAGATTGAAGGAAGGCTAGATGCTGTATTAGAGCTCGTGGAGACCACCTCGCTGCGGAGCGAGCTTAAAGAGCAGCTTGGTGGGGTCCATGACATAGAAAGGCTTGTAGGGCGTGTTACCTTCGGTAGCGCTAACCCCAGAGATCTAGTGGCCCTACGCCAGTCGTTACAGCACATGCCCCTAATTCGAGAGACCCTAGGCCGTGCCAACGATGGCAGGTTGCAGGCTTTGGTAGCTGGAGTTGATTCATTGCCCGAGATCGCGGATCTCTTGGATCGGAGCTTGGTTGATGAGCCCCCGGTTTCGACAAGAGAAGGTGGCATCATCGCCCAGGGGTACGCAGCTCATCTAGATGAGCTGCGTAGGGCAGCTCGGGAAGGGAAAACTTGGATAGCAGCCTTCGAGGCCAAGGAGCGAGAACGGACCGGTGTCAGGAGCTTGAAGGTGGGGTTTAACAGAGTTTTCGGCTATTATATTGAAATAACCAAGGCTAACCTAGCTAGTGTTCCCGCCGACTACCAACGAAAGCAGACTCTGGCCAATTCGGAAAGGTACATTACTCCCGAATTGAAGGAGAAGGAAAGCCTAGTGCTGGGTGCAGAGGATAGGGCGGTGCAATTGGAGTACGACATATTTACCGATATCCGGAGCCAAGTGAGCGAGGCGGCTGCTCGACTATTGCGATTGGCAGGAGTCATTGGGCAGCTAGATGTCCTAGTCAGCTTGGCAGATGTAGCGGTGGCTCGTAATTATTGTCGCCCTGCGATTCTTGAAACGCCTATCATCGACATCAAGGCCGGGCGCCATCCAGTTGTGGAAGCTATGTTGCCACCGGGTCAGTTCGTACCCAACGATGTATACCTAGATGAAGACTCGGCTCAGCTCATCATCCTTACCGGACCTAACATGGCGGGGAAGAGCACTTACTTGCGGATGGCAGCACTGATCACGCTGATGGCGCAAATGGGATCCTTTGTGCCGGCAGAAGTGGCCAGAATTGGGCTCGTTGATCGCATTTTCACTAGAGTAGGTGCGGCCGACGACTTGGGTACTGGACAAAGTACTTTCATGGTGGAAATGAATGAAGTAAATATTGCCCTTAGTCAAGCGACGCCCCGCTCACTGATCATCATTGATGAACTAGGCCGAGGCACTTCCACATATGATGGCATGGCACTAGCCCAGTCCATAGCAGAGTACATCCACGATGTTTGTGGAGCTCGCACCATTTTCTCCACCCATTACCATGAGTTAGCGAAATTGGCTCTGACCAAACTGCGGATCAAGAACCTGCGTATGGAAGTTTGGGAAGAAGGGCAGCAAATAGTATTCCTTTACAAAGTGGGAGAAGGCGCGGCAGACCGAAGTTATGGTATACATGTGGCCCGTTTGGCAGGGCTGCCTAGGGAAGTCATCAAGAGAGCTCAAGCCATTCTGCAAGATCTTGAGCCGGACGTGCCTTACCACCAACTCAATCTAGACAGATTCTTCCTGGCCCATGATCAAGACGGGGATACTGAGCCAGATAGCGGCTTTCAGGAAGTAGCTGCTGCAAGCACTGTGACCCAAAAGAAATGGGAGCAATATGAACACGACGTAGGTCCTGCCATCCTGCAAGAAATGGAGGCGGTGGATCTATCTCACTGGACGCCCCTAGAGGCCCTCAATCGGCTAGCAGAGTGGCAATCCCGCTTGCGCAGGGGTGATGGCTAGGGTGTAGAGTAGAAACGCTGTGGACGCCAACGACAGCCTTAACCGGCAGCAGAGGGAGGAGTGCACCATAAATCCCATCATCCTACTAGAGGAGAACACCGCTAACAAGATAGCGGCAGGTGAAGTAATTGAAAGACCGGCATCAGTAGTCAAAGAATTGGTGGAAAATGCCCTCGATGCAGGCGCTACCACCATTGAGATAGAGATCCGCGAGGGTGGGAAAGATTACATTCGGATAGTAGATAACGGCAGGGGTATACCTGAAGCTGAGGTGCCATTGGCCTTTGAGCGCCACGCAACTAGTAAGATCCGTCAAGCAGAAGATCTTTTCCACATAATCACTCTGGGGTTTAGAGGAGAGGCATTACCTAGCATAGCAGCCATCTCGGAACTGGAGATGTGCACAAAAACAAGGGAGGCCACGGTGGGTACTTTGATCGCCTATTCCGGAGGCAAAGAGATGCGTATAGAGGCAGTAGGAACTCCTCCCGGGACTGCGGTTACTGTGAAGGATCTCTTTTTCAACACACCTGCCCGCTACAAGTTCTTGAACCAAGCGGCTACAGAACGACGCCATATTTACGATATCTTGGGACGAATAGCCCTAGCTAACCCAGCTGTTCGCCTGCGTTTGGTGTCCGATGGAGAGGAGATTTTTTTGACCCCAGGTGATGGCCAGCTCGAGACAGTGATGTGGAGCATATACGGCTCTCGTATCGGTAAGAACCTGCTGCCTATTCACCGTGAAAGCAATTATATGACAGTGAGCGGGCTGGTATGCAAACCTGAGATTCATCGAGGCAATCGACAGGCCGAGACGTTCATTATCAACGGTCGCGTGGTAGACAGCCCACTTTTGGCTAGTGCCCTGGAAAAGGGCTATCAAACCATGCTGCCTCGCCGGCGTTTTCCTATTGCTGTAGTCTCTGTAGCTATCGAACCCAGCCGCCTTGATGTCAATGTTCACCCGGCTAAGCGAGAAGTCCGCTTCAGCGATAGCAGCGAAATCTACAAGCAAGTCATGCTGGCTGTGAGAAGCGCTCTAGAATCATCTACACCGTTTTCTCCTTGGCAGCTGGATAAGGGAGAAGAAGATGCAGGAACTGCAGTTAATCAGCAGACACTGTCCATCAATCTGGCTAAACCCGCTCTCAATATGAGCCCAACAAGCTATGTGAGGCAATCTTTGGCTCCGCAGGCTTCCACTGTGCATGAAGCAAGCCCTGTGCCCCAGCCCAGAGTGGAAAGATCAGATGAGGGTAAGGAGTATATTGCCACCAGTAAAGAGATGAGTTGGCTTAGTCAAGACTGCCAGGTGTTAGGCCAATTTCAGCAAACGTATATTCTGGTTGAGATGGGCAGAGAGCTCTGGCTAGTCGATCAACACGTGGCCCATGAACGTGTCTTGTATGAGCGTTTTCGGAAGCAGCTTGCCGGCAGTAGCATCCAAGCCCAAGCTTTCCTAGTACCCCAACACCTGGAGCTGGGAGTCACGGCTACGGCAGGAGTGGGGGAATGGGCCCCCAGGCTAGCTGCGCTTGGCTTTGAAGTTGAAGAGTTTGGATCAAAAGACTGCTTGGTTAGGACAGTTCCAGCAGAACTATCCGGTATAGATCCAGCAGAGTTGAGGGAGCTCCTAATGGGGATTGTTGAAAAGGGGCCCATGAGTGACTATCGAGAATCAGCACTAGTGCTCATGTCCTGCAGGGGGGCTGTTAAGGCTGGCCAATCGCTGGCTATCCCAGTGATGGAGCAACTAATGCTAGATCTCTTTGCTACAGACAACCCCTTTACATGCCCCCACGGGCGGCCCATAGTAGTGCGCTTAGCCTTGAAAGACATCCATCGACGTTTCGGCAGGCTTTGAAATATAAGATTGCACCACCCGGGAGTGACACATGATGATGCCCATACTGGTCATCGTCGGCCCTACGGCTGTGGGCAAAACGGAATTGGCCATAGAAATAGCCCGACGGGTTGATGGTGAGATCATATCTGCCGATTCTATGCAAATCTACCAGGGACTAGATATTGGTACGGCTAAACCCACAAACACTGAACGGCAGGGGATCCCCCATCACATGCTGGACATAATGGATCCCAGTGAGGAGTTTAGTGTGGCAGAGTACCAAGCCATGGTTGAGGAAATTTTGGAGGATATGGACCTGCGAGAAAAGGTGCCCATCTTGACTGGTGGCACCGGGCTTTATATCAAGGCAGTATTGGAGGGATTTCTGTTCGGGGCCGAAGGCAAGGATGAGGATTTCCGAGCTGAGCTCCATGGGTTGGCAGAAACCCAAGGAAACTCAGCGTTACACCTGCGGTTGCAGGCTATTGACGCAAAGACTGCGGGAAGACTCCATCCCAACGATCGCCGCCGGATAATTCGAGCGCTAGAGGTCTACGAGACCACAGGTATTCCCTTGTCGGAGCACCTAGCACTACAGCAGCAGCGAGGTCCGAGACATCCAGCAGTGAAATTCGGTTTGACCCGGGACCGCAAACAGCTTTACCAACGCATCGAAACCCGGGTGGATCAGATGTTGGCCATGGGACTGTTGGAAGAGGTAGAGCAGCTACTAAATCAAGGATTGACCGATGATTGCACTGCGATGCAAGCCCTCGGCTACAAAGAATTGGTAGGCTATCTTAGGGGCCAGTATGATCTACAAGAAGCCATTCGTCTACTTAAGCGCGATACCCGCCGCTACGCGAAACGACAGTTCACTTGGTTCCGGCGGGATACAGAGATCACTTGGCTGGATCTTGACACACTTTCTCTAGATGAAGCTGCAGAGAAAGTCACTACCCTCTATCGGAGGAATCTACAACCGATGGGCGAAATATGAATTGAGCGGTCTTTTGCGACTTCCATATGCTAGCATAGGAGGACACCATGGTGAAATCAGTGACTAACCTGCAGGATGTATACTTGAACCAAGTTCGTAAAGACCATCTCCCTGTGATTATCTATCTAGTGAATGGGGTTCAGCTGCGGGGAATGGTCCGGGCCTTTGACAATTTTACTGTCCTTTTGGATAGTGATGGTAAAAACGATCTTATCTATAAACACGCCATTTCTACAATCACCCCCCAAAAGGCTTTCAGCCTCCCACTATCGAAGGAGACCTAAGGGCCCACTCAAGGCCCTTTTTCTTTTTCGACATCTTCCCTAAGGTTAAACACATTCCTAGGCGCTTTTACATATACATGTTAAGGCACAAATATGGCCTCCGTGGGGTGGGAGGATGCAACCTAAGAATTTAGCACCTATGACTATCGATGAAGTACTCGAGTGGTTAGAACTTGGCCGTATTTCACCAGCTGAGGCCTTCGCTTTATTTCAGACTATGTCCAAATCAGCTGAGGCAGTAGGCCCGACAGGCAGCGGTAATGAAGAGCAGCTCAAAGATGTCTTGGCAGAGCTCGATAGCCTGATTGGCCTCAAGGAGGTCAAACAGCTAGTGCGGGAGATTCAGGCTTTTGTTCAGATCCAAAGACGCCGAGCTGCTGAACAACTAGTCACCGAACCCTTGGTCTTGCATACGATTTTTCGGGGCAATCCTGGCACTGGCAAGACCACTGTAGCCAGAGTCTTAGGGCGGATGTATCGCCACATGGAGGTACTGCCCCGAGGTCATCTGGTTGAAGTGGAACGGGCTGATTTGGTCGGAGAATATATAGGGCACACTGCCCAAAAGACGAGAGAGCAAATCCGAAAAGCCATGGGTGGCATCTTGTTTATCGATGAAGCCTATTCTCTAGCCAGAGGTGGGGAAAAAGATTTTGGCAAAGAAGCCATTGATGCTTTGGTCAAGGCAATGGAGGATCATAAGCAGGAATTCATCTTGATTTTGGCCGGCTATACTGATGAAATGGAGTTTTTCCTGCAGAGTAACCCGGGACTGCGTTCTCGTTTTCCGTTGCACATTGATTTTCCCGACTACAATGCCAACGAATTACTAGCCATAGCTGAATTGATGCTGGAACAACGCCAATATCGCCTCACGGAACAGGCCCGCAGACGGCTAGCATTGCTGATTCAAAAAGGATTGCGGGTGGAGGCATATAGTTTTGGCAATGCCCGCACTGTGCGGAATTGGATAGAACTAGCCATCCGCCGACAGGCTGTGCGCCTAGTGCAACGACCCGGAGAAATGACCCGGAAAGATCTTCTCTTTATTGAAGCCGAAGATTTCGGGGAGGGATGGTGAGGTTGAAGGAGTGCATTATCATCGGTAAAGCCAACGTCGGCAAGACCCTTTTCGCCATCAACTTTGCCGGTTACCTGGGAATCCCCAAGTTGGAGATAGAGTTCACTACTCCCGGCGGGGAAGTATACAAGCGGAGTCTTCATCTAGGTGAGGCCTTGCAGGAGCTGATTAGTGATCAGCCCCACCATACTCTGGGGTTACAGAGGATTCAGATTCAGATGCCAGGATTCAAAGGCCGCAAGCGCTTTACCTTGATAGATACTAGCGGACTGACTGAAGGGATTCACGAGCAAACACTAGTTCGCAGGGCCATGGCTCAGACCTTGGCTCAAGTTCGGAATGCGCATATCATTTTACATCTAGTCGATGCCAGTAGCGTCGGTAAAGGCGAAGCCATTGAGGCCATGGGAGAGGTGGATTGGCAGGTGGCTCAATTTGGCGGGATGCGATCAGGCTATGCCATCTTGGCCAACAAGATAGATCTTGCAGAGGCTGAGCGGGGGCTGGTGCAGATCCGACAGGACTTCCCGGGCCATTTGATTCTTCCAATTTCTGCTCTATGGAAAACTGGATTTGCCGAGGTGAAGCAATTTGTCTGGCGCCATCTTTAGTGGAGTCGCCGCCTATCTGCGGCCGTTTCTAGCCAGTTTTTTTACGGGCACCGCTGTCAAGATCATGGACGACCATATAGATACTCCCTTGGATGCCTTGGTCGGCAACAGAACATGGGCGGCAGAGCTAAAAGAGGCCGCCCTCCCCTATGCTTTGCTAGCTCTAAGTTTGGGGTTCCTTGCAGAACCAAACTGGTCAGCTACACTTTTCTGGGCCAGCTATGCAGTGGGGATGAGGGGTGACCTCAACAGGCCATTGGCATTGGGCCTTACCGGTTGGCAGGAGACGGCCATCGTGGGGGTAGTCATCTCTCCCATATGCGGGTGGCAGGCTCTGCTCACTTCCTGGGCGGCTGTCTTTTCCATTCAAGGCATTGATGATCTGATAGATCAGAAAACAGATAAGGCGGCTGGCGCTGATAACTGGGCTACCAGATGGGGAGTAATAGAAACTAGCCTCCTGGTAGCGATTGCCATTGGGATAGTGGCATGCCTGGACGTAACCAAACTGGTATTGGTATTTGGCAGTTGCCTCTTGATAATCATCATATTGCACTATGGGGCCAGAAAAAGGAGGCAGGACGGGTGTGGATAGTGATACTATGCTTAGCTAGCATACTCTTGGGTTTCGCCCCTGGGCGCAGATTGGGCATACGACAAGGCTTCCGATTGGGCATGGCCTACGGGAGGCTAGACCTGCGGAGGCAGAGTCTAGAGCAAAACAGGTGCCCCATTTGCTCCTTGCAGATACCGAGGCAAGAGGGAGCCGCTGTTCCCATTGATTGCAGTGCTCATGATTGCAGTGATGCTGTTAAGGCTCACCCGTACCAATCTGATATGTGATTTTCAGGAGGCATACATAATAAGTGTAGAAGATTTGGGGAGGCTGCGGCAGGATGTCATCTATGAATAGGGAATCTGTCTATGGAGCCTTCATGGGGCTCATATTTGACCATGCCTTTATGTGAAGGAGGAGTGAAAGCGGCAGAAAGGGCGAGCAGATCATGGTTCCAACCCGGCCGCTGCAGTCATATGAAGACAGCTCGACGTATCAGAGAGTTACCACCGTACCTATTTGCCGAGATTGATAAGAAAATCGCCCAGGCCAAAGCTGCAGGAGTAGATGTGATCAGCTTGGGGATGGGAGATCCAGACCGGCCCACACCTTCCCATGTAGTACAGCGCCTGAAGCATGCGGCAGAAGACCCCAAGACTCACCGCTATCCAGTTTACCAAGGCACTCTAGCCTTTCGCCAAGCCGTAGCCAATTGGTATGGGAGACTACGAGATGTAGAGCTAGATCCAGTTACAGAAATCGTGGCACTCATCGGTTCCAAGGAAGGGCTTGCCAACATATCCCAGTGTTACGTTGATCCAGGGGACTGGAATCTCATACCTGATCCTGGCTATCCCGTATATGGTATCGGGACAATGCTTGCCGGAGGCGAGAGCTATCGGATGCCTTTGCTGGAAGCTAATGGCTTCCTACCAGATTTGGCTGCTATACCTGAGAATATAGCCAGACAGGCTAAGCTCATGTTCCTCAATTACCCCAATAATCCCACCGGTGCCGTGGCTCCCCACGGGTTTTTTGCAGACGTGGTGGCCTTTGCCCGAGAATATGACATCATCGTGTGCCATGATGCCGCCTATAGCGAAGTGGCTTTTGATGGTTACCGGCCCCTAACTTTTTTGGAGATAGAAGGCGCCAAGGAAGTGGGCATTGAGTTCCATTCCTTGTCCAAGACGTACAACATGACTGGATGGCGGCTGGGGTGGGCAGCCGGCAATCCCCAGGTGATTGAGGCTTTAGCACGGATTAAAAGTAACATCGACTCCGGTGTGTTTACTGCAGTCCAGCATGCAGGGATCGAGGCTTTGGAAGGGCCCCAAGACTCCGTGGCCGCCATGCAAAAAGTATATGCGGAGCGACGGGATACAGTCATCGAAGGTCTCCAGGAGCTGGGCTGGGATCTCAAGAAACCGCAAGCCACCATTTATGTCTGGGCTCCAGTACCCCAGGGCTATACTGCTACGGAGTTTGCTACACTAGTGTTGGAGAAAGCGGGAGTTGTGATAACACCAGGAATTGGCTATGGTAAGTATGGTGAGGGCTATTTTCGGATATCGCTGTGTGTGGAGAAAGAGCGAATCATGGCGGCACTTGAGCGTTGGAAGGATGTTGGCATTAGGTACCGCTAGAGTAAGCAGCCTTTAACCGATGATGCTTCAAGGACGCTGCGGTTCCGGCGTCCTTTCGTTAGATACCGTGTATGATGGACCCATGATTGTTAGATAAGAGGAGACAAGTATATGCATAAGAACCCATCGGCTCACAAGCACCAATGGTTACAGCAAGTTATTCAAGAGGCCAAATTAGCGGTAAGGGACAAGTGGGATGAAATTGAAGCACTCAAGTTAGCCAACCAAGCGAGGATGCTCAATGCTTTTCGTCAGCATCAGGTGAGTGAGTACCATTTTGCCGGTAGTACAGGTTACGGCTACAATGACAGTGGACGGGAAGTGATTGAAGCTCTTTACGCTCAGGTGCTTGGCGCAGAAGACGCCTTGGTCAGGCCTCAGCTGGTATCAGGCACCCATGCTATAGCAACTTGCCTTTCGGCTCTGCTAATGTCAGGTGACGAATTAGTCTTCGTCACCGGCACCCCTTATGATACGTTGCAGCAAGTCATAGGCATCAAGGGCGAACTGCCTAGGAGTCTCATGCGCGCAGGTGTTAAGTACAAAGAAGTCCCCCTCAATGAAAGGGGTAGATGGGATAGAGCAGGTATCGAAGCCGCCGTTAGTCGAGAAACCAGGATGGTCATGATTCAGCGTTCCCGTGGTTATAGTTGGCGCCCCGCTCTGTCCATAAAGGATATCCAGGAGATTATCTCAGTTGTTCGTAGGATAGATCCCCGTATCATCATTTTCGTGGACAACTGCTATGGCGAATTCGTGGAAGAGTGGGAACCATCTCATGTAGGGGCTGACCTCATGGCCGGATCATTGATCAAGAATCCTGGCGGCGGGTTAGTGGCCGGTGGGGGGTATATCGCAGGTAATGGTGACCTTGTTGAGGTTGTGGCGGATCGAATGACAGCGCCGGGCTTAGGCCGAGAATTAGGACCGACATAACCTCAACAAGGTCACCATTACC
>DAIQRD010000028.1:0-364 GCA_036786445.1 Bacillota bacterium | reverse complement strand
TGAATCGATGGATCCTGCAGGGGTTCTGGCTGGCGCCTCATGTAGTGGGTGAGGCATTGTCTGGCGCTATACTGGTGGCCAGGGTTATGGAGGATTTGGGGTACTCGGTGTCCCCCAGATGGGATGATATAAGAGGGGATATTGTACAAGCAGTGATGCTTCCCTCCGAGGACAAGCTTTTAACTTTCTGTCACAACATTCAGGCTGCATCTCCCGTTGATAGTTTCGTGCAACCGGTGGGTGGGACCATGCCCGGGTATGAGGATCTGGTGGTCATGGCCGGTGGTACCTTCATCCAAGGTTCCACAATGGAGCTTAGCGCCGATGGACCCTTGCGGGCACCCTATACCGCTTACCTGCAGGG
>DAIQRD010000027.1:0-23721 GCA_036786445.1 Bacillota bacterium | reverse complement strand
CAGCGCTCGAAAGTACCATCTCAAGTTGTCAAGGTGCATCCGATTTTACGCTTACTTCTGTTCAAATCCCACCTTCGGCACCATAGCAATGTGCTTAGCAGATAGACACCTTGGGAACGCCCTTGTAGATAGCTACAGGGGTGTTTGCGTTTTCAGTGGTGGAGGGCGGGGTCCTGGCGAGTGAGAAGCGTGTGTCTGTGTTGCCGGAAGAGCCGCTACATAATAGTATCAGGAAAGGGCCCTAACCCTTCAAAGCCCCGGCGGTAAGCCCCGAGATAAATTGACGTGACATGGCTAGATACAAGGCCAGTAATGGAATACTAGCTATCACCATTCCGGCAAATAGCAGACCCCAATCAGTCATATATTGGCCAAAGAAGATGGTCATACCCAGTGGTATGGTCTTTAGGTTATCCGATTGGATGAATAGCAAGGGGAAGAAGAAGTCATTCCACCAAGGCACAAAGTTGACTATGGTCACCGTTGCCAGTCCTGGGCGGACTAGTGGCAGCATGATCCGGTAAAAGATCTGAATGTCACTGCAACCATCGATGCGGGCGGAATACTCCAGGTCCTTGGGTATCGTTTTGAAGAATCCCGTAAGCAAGAACACAGACATGGGCATCCCGCTGGCTGCATAGGTAAGAATTAGTGACCAATGGCTATTTAGAAGGCGAAGATCTCTCATCAACAAGAACAATGGAAGGACTCCCAGCCTAATCGGTATCATGATTCCCGCTAGAAAGAAAATGTAGCAAAACGTATTCAGCTTAAATCGATAGCGGCTTAACGCATAGGCGGCCAAAGAGGAGCAGGTGAGGACTAAGGCAGTTGACGCTAGAGTTACAGTAACACTGTTGAGGAAATACGTGTTAAAATGTGCCTTCCTCCATACCTGGGCAAATGTATCAAAACTCCATGTCTTTGGCAATCCGAAGGGGTCAAAGAAGATCTCTCTTGTTGTCTTAAATGAGGTAATGATCATGAGGAAAATGGGATAAACAAAAATCAAAGCCAACAGGATGAGGAACAGATAGATAGCGGCCTCCATAGTCCCTCGCTTCCAGGAAGTGGATTTGCTGCGCATAGTGGACTATCCCCATTTCTTGTCAGTATTCTATTTCGCTTTCTCGAATCTTGCGAACACCCCAATAGGATACAGTGGCTACGATCAGGAACATCAATACAGCAATAGCGGACGCGATACCTACCTGTCCGGGCTCTCCACCGGTTGTGGAGTCACCAAAAGCCGTTCGGTAGAAAAAAGTTCCCAGCAGGTCCGTTGAGTAATAGGGGTTTCCACTGGAGCCTTGCATCACAAATATCAATTCAAAAGTGTTGAATATCCAGATGAAAGTTAAGATGGTGATCATCCCGATAGTTGGCAGCACCAGTGGCAGTGTAATATTTCTAAACATCTGCCACCCGGTGGCGCCATCTACTCTAGCTGCTTCATGGTATTCCTCCGAAATTCCCTGTAGTCCCGCCTTGAACACGAGGATGGGAAATCCAAGCCAGCGCCAAGCATTGACGAAAATCACCGTAAGTAGAGCAGTGTTTGTCTGCCCCAGCCAAGGCTGAGCCCAGCTCCCAAGGCCCATCGCTTTAAGTCCCTTGTTAAAGGCACCCCAAGTTGGGTTCAATAGGAGTAACCATAGGAACCCAACGATGACCATAGAGAGCGTGTATGGCACAAAGAACAGAGTCTGTAGTAGATCATATCCCTTTCGTTTCCTGGTAAACAAGACGGCCAGGAATAGTCCCAGGGTAGTCTGAATGAAAAAAGTAATGGCAAAAAAAATAGTGTTATGCTTGAAAGCATTCCAAAACCTGATGTTATAGGGGGCTTGGAATAGCACGGTTCGGAAGTTCTCTAGGCCTTGGAAGGCTCCCCTCAATAGGCCGTCCCAGGCAAAAAGACTAAAACCCAAAGCAGAGCCCAAGGGATACACCATAAATAAGGTATATAATACGAGTCCAGGAAGCAGAAAAACAACATAGATGTGCTTTCGCAGCCAGCGTTTCACCAAGGCAGCTCACTCTCCCGGGAGCTATTAGTAGGTGAAGGGCCTTTGGTTCAAAGGCCCTTCACACTCAGATATACTGTTAGCTACTTCATAAATGGAACATGCCAAACTTCTAATCCTGTTTGAATGTTTTCAAGTGCTTGATCTAAGCTGATCTCGTTGGCAAAGACACCCTGAATCTCGTTCTGCAGCAGTGTGGATCCGCTGGGTTGGCCATATCGGAAAGCCGTGAGCATCAAGTACGGAGTCGCATTTTCCTCCATCATGCTAGCAATCTCGGCTAGCAGGGGGTTACTGGGTTGTACTCCAGGAATCGCCGAGATCTGCTGGAGGGTGTCGGTGAACATTGCTCCATACTCCTTTGATGCTAAGAACCGAACGAATGCCAATGCCTCTTCGGGATACTTGGTAGTCGCATTCATGCCATAGGAGCCATCCACGTACATGGTGATACTCTTGGGCTCATCGGCACTCATTGGAGGCACAACAAAGGCTCCCACTTCGAGATTGGGGTTCATCTGCGCAAGAGTTCCCAGCTCGTAGGAACCAGCCAAGAACATGGCGGCCATTTCTTGAGCAAAGAGCATTTGCATGTCTGTATATCCGACACCCATGTACTGATCGGGTAGATAAGGTCTTAGCTCCAACATCTTCTCAATGGAGGCTTTAAAACGGGGATCTGAGAATGTGGTTTGGCCCGCTGTCACTTCATTGAAGAAGGTGTTGCTGCCGTAGTAGTTCGGAGCTACAGCTCCAAAAAAGGTCTCCAGAGTCCAACCTTCCTTACCCCCGTTGGCAAAGGGTATGTATCCAGCGGTCTTTGCCTTACTAGCGACTTCTATTAGGTCATCCCAAGTTTTAGGCTCTTGGAGACCCAGATCCTTGAAAACGGCCTTATTATAGAGTACCTGGATGGTCTGTACTGCAAAGGGTACACCATAGACCTTACTGTCTTCTCGGTTGGTTGCTCCTAGTAGCACCTCAGGGCTAAAGTCCATCAATTCCGGGATCTTGTCGTCTAAGGGCATTAGATATCCGGCGTTTGCTAAAGGCTCCATCCCACCATAGGCTCGCAGGTGCACAATATCTGGCCCTGAGCCCGCCTGCAAAGCTGTGGATAAGATGGTGTTGTACTCTGTGTTCCGATAGGCAACAAATTCCACATGGATATCGGGATTATTAGAGTTGAATTCTTTGATGAACTGCTCATAGGCCTGAACATCCTCAGTTCGCCAGCTCCAAAACGAGAGATTCACCTTTTGTGCTATGGCACTTGAGGTCAGTGCTAGACCCAAGAGTGCTAGGGTAATTAGCACTATCACAGATTTTCTCCCAACGGTCATGGCCTTTATGCCTCCTCTTGATTGCTGTCGAAAACTCCCAAAGAAGTGAAGCTTGCTACCCCTAACCCACTCCCTTCTTGGCACTTGATCCATACTGCACGTGGCGTGACCTCAGGTCCTGCCGATGTGTGCAAGCAGTGCCATCGATCGCTCCGATCTGTAGTAAAGATTCAGTAAGAGATAGTAATGTCCTTTGTTATCAGTATAGAATACGAGTGACAGAACGGAAGGCGGGTTTGCGAGGACCCGCAGGAGCGCAGGAGGAAAGTAACACATCATCGAATCTACTGCTTGACGGGGCCCAAGGTATAGGCATTAGCACCGATATACCAATCCACTCCCAAAAAAGGTGTTTTCCGCGGGGGAAGTATTGTATAATTGAAGCTGCTTATAACGTGCACGAAAGGATGCATCTAAGTGGCTAGAGGATATCTAACACCAACTGAGATCACTGACTATACCATTGAAGCGGCTATACAAAAAACCCAGCGCAAGAATACTGAAGTACTGCTCATGGCGATACTCGCAGGCATGTATATTGCCATGGGGGCACTGGCAGCTAGTACAGCTTCCCATGCTGTTGCCAATAGCGGGTTAGCCAAACTCGTAGCGGGTGCAGTCTTTCCCATAGGTCTCATGTTTGTGATACTGAATGGAGCCGATCTTTTCACCGGCAACTGTCTGAGTGCTGTTGGCGTAATGGACAAAAAGGTGAGGCTCGGGGATTTCATAAAGAATCTAGCCATAGTCTTGGCCGGCAATTTCATAGGCGCCACAGCCCTCGCGTGGATGCAAGCCCACGGCGGCATGTTTAGCATGAGTGATGGTGCATTTGGGGCTTACACCGTTGCAGCAGCAGTGGCCAAAACCAATCTGAGCTTTGGCCAAGCATTCATTTTGGGCATCATATGCAACATCTTTGTATGTGCTGGCGTGTGGATGGCCTATGCAGCAACAGATGTGACTGGGAAGATATTTGCATCGTTCTTTTCTATTCTTGCATTCGTGATCAGTGGTTCAGAGCACATCGTTGCCAATATGTACTACATTCCCGCTGGGATATTTGCCAAAAGCAATAGCCTCTATGTTGAGCTTGCCGGGGTCCGCCCAACCGAACTAGCCAACCTGACCTGGAGAGGTTTTTTGATTAACAATGCTATTCCGGTAACCCTTGGCAACATCATTGGCGGGGTAGTAATCGGAGCTATGTACTACACGATCTATAAACGGATTCACCTAGGCCAATCATCTAGTGCACCTGCCCGGCATTCTCGTACTGTAGGAGACTAGCGGGAGGCCCACCTAAGGAGTGCATGGTATGTACCAAGTTATTGTTGGAGATAGGCACGACACAAGATACAAGGCCATGATGAATAACTTGATGAAAAGCGTATTTGGTTTCACCTTTGAGAGATGGTATGCCCGAGATCTGTGGAACGAGGGCTATGAATGCTACTCCGTAGTATATGATGGTCGGCTCATATCCAATGTGTCCATGACCAAGATGACGCTATTAGTTGCAGGTCATCGTGTTCCAGCTATACAGCTCGGGGCCGTGGCGACTCTGCCCGAATACCGTGGCCTGGGCCTCTCTCGGCGGATAATGGAGCATATACTCGACAAATATCTGGGAACACCGGCCTTCTTGTTTGCCAACAAGAGCGTTTTGGAGTTTTACCCGAAATTTGGCTTCGAGCCAGTGATGGAGGTGCAGCCCTATATGCAGCTCCAGCGCCCGCTGCCAGGTGGTATGTGTTCCAAGCTATCCATAGATAGTCCCATCCTTGCTCATCATGTGGGAAGACGCCACCACTTCTCTGCGGTCCTGGATGCGCTTGACGCTGAGTCTGTTAACTGGTTCCATATCTTGATGGAGTTCGAGGATGCTATCTATCATATACCTCACATGGATATAATAGTAATTGCCACTCAGGAGGGAGACACCGTCACCATCTATGATGTGCTAGGCGATACGGATGTGCCCCTGCTGGAGATTATCCAATACTTGCCATTCCAAGGTTGCGATACAGTTGACTTTGCCTTCATGCCAGACGCTCTGGGATGTGACTACATGACAAGAAAGATGGGCGCTGGCGGTGGTTCCGGCTACCTCTTCTGCAAAGAGCTCGATCTCAAGAAGGACTTCAAATTCCCCTATATGGCTAAACGTAGTACCTAGTTCGACAAAGTAGGAATTTCAAAGGATCTAGGACAACCCCATCCTAGGGTTAACTCACTTCTAGTTGATCCCACAGGAATCCATAGATGTCGGCTGCCTCGTCGATGAGTTTAGTTGTAGGCTTGCCTGCGCCGTGTCCCGCTTTGCTTTCCACGTGCAGATAAATGGGGTTGCTACCGCCTGAGGCAGCTTGTAGAGTGGCGGCGAATTTCTTGGAATGCATGGGTACCACCCGGTCATCTGATTCACCCGTCAATAATAAGATCGGTGGATAGACGGTGCCAAATCTCACATTGTGCAGCGGAGAATATGCATGTAGAAATCGGAATTGCTCTAGGGACTCTTGGGCATTACCGTATTCGCCGATCCAGTAGCGGCCGGCGGTAAAACGGTGATAGCGCAGCATGTCAGTGACTGGCACCCAAGAGACAACTGCACCATACAGTTCGGGACGCTGTACCATACAGGCTGCCGTAAGCAGGCCGCCATTGCTGCGGCCCATAATAGCTAGCTTTTGTGTGCTAGTATAGCAGTTTTCTATCAGCCATTCCCCGGCTGCGATAAAATCATCAAATACGTTTTGTTTGCTCTCCTGCATACCGGCTTGATGCCACTGCTCACCGTATTCGTTGCCTCCTCGGAGGCAAGCTACAGCATATACGCCACCTGCTTCTAGCCAGACTAGACTACTGACATTGAAGCTAGGTGTCACACTTATACCGAATCCACCGTACCCATATAGCAATGTGGGATTCCCGCCGTCAAGCTTGATGCCTTTCTTGCAGGTGATGAACATCGGCACCTTGGTCCCATCTTTTGACCAGTAAAAAACCTGTTTCGTTTCATAATGGCTGGCATCAAAGCCCAGCTTGGGTCGGGAGAAAGTAGTCGTTTGACCGGTGGTGAAATCATGTCGGTATATGGTGGTGGGATGCAAGTAAGAGGTGAAACTGAAGAACATCTCTTGGTCCGTCGGTTTGCCCGATACCTCAAGTACAGTGCCCAGGCCCGGCAGATCGATGGTGCCAATGGGAGTTCCGTCTAGCTGGAAGATCCTGATTGAATTACAGCCGTCCTGTAGATATGTCACCGCTAGCTTCTGGTTAACCATTGTTACTCTTTCTATCACAGCATTACTTTGGGGAATCAATTCCAGCCATTGTTCCCGCTTAGGGTTTGCTAGGTCGATGGCGATGACCCGTCCCCTGGCTGCTTGATAGGTGGTATGGAAGTAGAAGAGGCTGTCTTCGTTGCCGACTAGGCGATACAAGGCGTCATTGTCATCTAGGAGGCGGACAAAAGGGCCATCATCGGTGAGCTCGCGGTAATATATCCGGTTTCTGGGCTCCGAACCGATCCATACTTCTAGCACCAGATATTTGCCATCGTCGGTAATCTCCGCGGTGAATCCCATCTCTTTGCAGTCAGGTCGTTCCAAGATGAGCTTATCTTCAGCTTGGTCAGTCCCCAATCGATGGAAATACACCTTGCTGAAGTTGACAGCATCTTCAGGGGGCACAGATCCAGGTTCGGGAAAGCGAGTATAGAAAAAGCCTGAGCCATCGGGCATCCAGGGGATGGAAGTGAATTTACACCACTTGATTACGTCATCCAACTCTCGCTTATTTGCGATATCAAGCACCCGGATCTCCTGCCAGTCACTACCGCTTTCTGAGCGCGCATAGGCAAGGTACTTGCCATCTTGGCTGATTGAGATATCGGAAAGAGCGATGGTACCGTCTATACTGAAAGCGTTTGGATCAAGAATCTTCTCCGGAGGCGATTCAAGAGTCTCTTGCATGTATACTGCCGCCTGGTTTTCCAGGCCGGTGTTTCTTTGAAAGAAGTACTTACCGTGGACTTTTTCCGGCACTCGGGTCTTGGAATAGTCCCAAAGTTGCACTAACCGTTCCTTGATGCGAGAGCGGGCCGGGATAGAATCCAGATACTCTCGGCAGATCTGTGTTTGGGTCCTAGACCATGCCATAGTTTCAGAATCCGAGGGGTCCTCCATATAGCGGAAGGGATCACCCACTGCTATGCCATGGTAGTCATCTACTGTTTTCGCTTTACGAGGTATCATGTGGTCGTCCTCCTTGTTTGCCGGCGGGGTGCTGGCCCCCCTTAGTATAACTTTTGTTATGAACCCAGCAGCAGACCCCAACACTAGGTGGTCAGCGGTGGTCCAAACCCCGGTCCTATCTACAGTTCCGCTGCTGACAATCCGATAATATTCAAGATCACCTCTACAGCCTTCTCCATGGCAAATGTGGGTATGAATTCGAACTTGCCGTGGGCATTGTGGCCACCAGTAAAAAGGTTGGGAGTAGGTAATCCCATATGGGATAGCCTGGAGCCATCTGTACCACCTCGTACTGGTTTGACCACGGGCTCAACGCCTGCAGCTTCAATGGCCTTTAGGGCAATCTCAACAATGTGGTAGACTGGCTCGATCTTCTCCCTCATATTGGGGTACTGATCTCTCAATTGCACTTCAAAAGTGCCCGTCCCATGCTTAGCGTTGAGTCTGCTTGCCACATACAAAACAAACTGCTTGCGTTTTGCGAAACCATCATTATTAAAATCCCGGATGATGTATGTCAGGACTGTTTCCTCCACATTGCCGCTGATGTTAGTCAGGTGGTAAAAGCCCTCATAGCCCTCCGTTGTTGCCGGAGTTTCATCAGTAGGCAGTGCATTGATAAAATCCTCGGCGATGAGTATGGAGTTGATCATTACCCCTTTGGCTGTCCCGGGGTGGACACTTAGGCCTTGAACCCGGACTTTGGCTTCTGCAGCGTTAAAGGTCTCATAAGCAAACTCACCCACCATGCCTCCATCTACTGTATAGGCAAAATCGGCCCCAAAGGCATCCACATCGAAATGGTCTACCCCTGCCCCGATCTCTTCATCGGGGGTAAAGGCTATGTGGATGGTACCATGGGGGACTTCTGGGTGTTTAATCAAATACTCCATAGCAGCCATGATCTCCGCTATACCGGCTTTATCATCGGCGCCCAACAGTGTGGTGCCATCTGCAGTGATCAGGTCTTCTCCAATGTATTGCTTTAGAAAGGGGAATTCTCGTGGTGACAGTACCACATTGAGCTCCTCATTCAAGACAATGTCCCCGCCATCATAGTTACTGATTATCTGGGCGTTTACGTTGGCGCCGGACAGATCTGGGCTGGTATCCATATGGGCAATGAAACCAACCGTTGGAACATCACTATCTATATTAGATGGCAAAGTGGCATAGACTACGCCGTACTCTGAAAGAAAGGCATCCACTAAGCCGAGTTCCCGCAGTTCTCTTACCAGGACTTCCCCAAGTTTCAGTTGGCCAGGCGTACTGGGTACAGTCTTAGTCTCTTCACTGGCCTCTGTATCAAAACGTATGTAGCGCAAGAATCGTTGAACTACGCCGCTCAAATTGTCATCCTCCTGTTATTCCTAGGCATACTTTCAGCTGGCATCCATGGTGGTAATTCTTCCCGATCCGCCTCTGATAACCCTGCTCCACTACACGAAATTGGTAGAACAGAGTGGGCTGTCTGCTGGTGCAGTGTGGAAGGAGATCAGCGATTGCCCAGGAAATAGATACCACGGACATGGAACCCGGTATGCTTCTGAACTACTGCACACGTTGTGTGGTATGAAGGTACCATAATCCTAGAAGGATCTAGACGAGGTGATGTTGGTGAAAAAACCGAACATTCTGTTTATAATGTCCGATGATCACGCTGCCCACGCCCTGAGCTGCTATGGAAGCGTAATCAACAAGACCCCCAATATTGATCGCATAGCCCATGGGGGCATGCTGCTAGAGAATTGTTTTTGCGTAAACTCTATCTGTGCGCCCAGTAGGGCCACAATACTCACCGGGAAACACGGGCATTTGAACGGAGTCAAAACCTTAGCCGATCGATTTGATGGCCGGCAGCAGACCTTCCCCAAACTGCTGCAAAGTGCCGGTTATCAAACTGCTATAGTTGGCAAGTGGCATTTGGGTGAGGGGGGGCACAGCTCACCAACTGGATTTGACTACTGGAATGTCTTGCCGGGCCAAGGGGATTACGATAACCCGGTTATGATCAATGATGGAAAAGAGCAGCAGTACCAGGGATATGTTACGGGTATTATCACAGACCTGTGTCTCGATTGGCTAGAGCAACGAGATCCTGACAGACCATTCATGCTGTTGTGCCATCACAAAGCACCCCACCGACCTTGGATACCGTCCGATGCCCATGCTACTTTGTATGAAGATGTCAGCATACCACTACCGGAGACATTCAATGATGATTACGCAAACCGAGCACAAGCTGCCGTCGAAGCCCGTATGCGAATTGAAAGTGATTTTAACTATATAGATCTGAAACTAGAACCTCCGGCAGGAACATCGGGGTGGGATAGTATTGTTGCGCCTGCAGATCTAGAAGGGTTTTGCTTGAACCCTCTAGATAGCGATACTGCCGTCAGTTTCAGGTCCCACCAAGAGCTGAAGGAATGGATGTACCAACGTTACATTAAGGACTATTTGAGATGTATAGCCTCCATAGATGATAATGTCGGCAGAATGCTAGACTTTCTAGATGAGCAAGGTCTAGCAGAGGATACTATTGTTATCTATACATCTGACCAAGGCTTCTTCTTAGGAGACCATGGTTGGTATGATAAGCGGTTCATGTATGAAGAATCTCTTCGGATGCCGTTCGTGGTCCGCTATCCCCGTGAGATTGAAGCGGGAAGCCGTGGTACGCCCATGGTGCTGAATGTAGATTTTGCCGAGACCTTTTTGGAATATGCCGGGCTAAGCATACCGGCAGACATGCAGGGTAGCTCACTCCGATCGATTTTTAGAGGAGAGGAACCCGAGGGTTGGAGGACATCCATGTACTATCGCTATTGGATGCATCTTGCCCACCACTATGTGGCAGCTCACTACGGTATGCGTACCCAGCGATATAAGCTCATTTACTACTACGGCGAAGCGTTGGGTACAGCGGGTAGTATTGATGAGCCCAAGACACCAGAGTGGGAACTGTTTGACCTGCACAAAGACCCACTGGAGATGAATAGTGTCTATGATGATAAGGATTATGCTGGCATAGTGGAAGAACTAAAGCGAGAGTTGTTCTGCTTGAAAGAAGAGGCTCTGGATTTTGAATAAGATGGGATTCAACCAGGGGAATTTCCCTACATAAGGTCGAATACTTCAGGGTGCGCAGTAATCTAGATGTTGCTTAGACATTGGACTGAACGCGGGGAGGTTGTAGGTTGACTCAAGATAATCAAGGGAGACCCAGTGGGGTTCAAAGCAGTAGGATGGCGTTTTTGTTGGAGATATTTACTACGTTTTTTCGGGTGGGAGCGTTCACCTTTGGTGGTGGCTTGGCTATGTTGCCCTTGTTTGAAAAAGAAGTGATTGAAAATAAGGGCTGGGTGGAAAAGGAGGACATCCTAGATATCTACGCCATCAGCCAGTCTCTTCCAGGTGTAATCGCGGTGAATGCTTCGACCTTTATCGGGTATCGCATAGCCGGGGTTCCAGGAGCTGTAGCTGCCATATTTGGTGTGACGGCCCCGTCTTTGCTAGTGATAGTCACCATTGCCAGTTTCTTTACCCAGTTCAGGGAGAATTTCTACGTTGCCAAAGTTCTGCATGGCATCAGGGCTGCCGTGGCTGCCCTGATCTTCCTGGCTGCTTACCGTATTGGTAAAGCCTCGTTGAAGGGAACATTTGGCTTAGTCACAGCTACCGTGGCTTTTTTGCTCACGTTGCTCACCGATATACATGTCATCTATATTATTCTGGCCGGTGGGTTCTTGGGAGTCATCGTATCAAAGATGCAGCTAAGGGGTGTTAGGCGATGATCTATTGGCAGATGCTATGGATTTTCTTCCGCCTAGGGTTGTTTACCGTGGGGGGCGGATATGCTATGCTCCCCCTAATTCAGGCGGAGATTGCCCGTTATGGCTGGATTACTGCTGAGGAATTTGTGGATATGATCGCCATTGCGGAGATGACTCCTGGGGCCATTGGAGTTAATACGGCTACCTTCGTTGGTTTCAGGCAGGGGGGATTGCTGGGGGCGTTTGTGGCAACAACAGCGCTTACTCTGCCTTCACTCATAATAGTGGTGGCCGTGTCCAAGGTGCTCGATAGATTTCGTGAGCATCCTACGGTGGAAGCCATTCTCTTTGGCATCCGCCCAGTTGTTGCCGGATTGATTGCATCTGCGGCGCTGTTCATCGCAAAGGCAGCAATCATAACTAGTGATGTTACTGGCTTTTCCGGCATTAACCCATGGGCAGTAGGTATTGCGGTGGCCAGTGGGTTAGCGGTATATCGGTATAAGGTTCATCCGGTTGCTGTTATGGTAAGCGCGGGCATTGTCGGCCTGTTTATTTTCTAGAGGAAATTCTAGACAAACCCCCATCATGCTGCACTCAGGAATTTCCCATGTCTAGAGTGTGCATGCTAGACGTGGTAATCATTAGTTGGGGGGTGGCTAGATTGCCCGAGATGATAAATGTCTTCCTGCGCGGGGTGTTTTCTTTTCTCTCGCTATTGATTCTGACTCGGCTCATGGGAAAACAGCAGGTATCACAGCTCACTTTTTTTGACTACATCACGGGCATAACGATAGGCAGTATTGCCGCCAGCCTCACTGTTGACTTGGATATACAGGCGATTCCTGCATGGGTTGGCCTCATAACCTGGAGTCTAGGGCCCATTGCGGTAGGAATTATTGTTACTCACAGCCGAAAATGGAGGAAAATCATCGGCGGTGAACCAACCGTGGTTATTCAAAACGGGCAAATCCTAGAAAGCAACCTGGAGCAGATGAATTACACAGTTGATGATCTGCGCATGCAATTACGGCAAGCGCAAGCCTTCAGGGTTGCAGATGTGGAGTTCGCGGTATTGGAACCCGACGGTATGCTTTCCGTCCAGATGAAATCTCAGCTACGACCTATTACACCGTCTGATCTGCAGATGCCCACCAATTATGAGGGTCTATCGACAGAGCTTATCGTCGATGGCCACATCGTGGACGCAAATCTTACGCAACTTAACCTTTCCCGTGAATGGCTCGAGAACCAGATTACAGGGAGGGGTCACAGGGTGGTGGATGTATACTACGCCGAGATAGATACAAAAGGAGATCTTTACGTAGACCTCCGTGACGACCTGGATGGATTACCGCAAGAGCAAGATATAAGTGAAACATCCATTACGGGAGAGGAACCTATCAAGGAAACCGACAGGAGAGGCGACGAATAGCGATGAGAAGGAATGTTTTTGTACTAATCGGACTCATATCGCTTGTGGGCCTTGCCCTGCTGGGCCAGAATGTCCTGTCATTGGAATCACCTGTCGATGAGCACCTTAAGCAACTGGAATCTGCTATCCTTGAGGAACAGTGGGGTCAGGCAAAGGCTGCCATTAAGGACATACATCGTGAATGGACATGGCGCAAAATCCTGATTTCACTTAACAACAGTCGAAGGGACATGCAGGAATTTAGCCTGACGCTCAGCCTGCTAGAAGCTTATATAGAGGTTGAAGACAAGCCCGGTGCGATAGCTGAGGCGACTAGCCTAAGAGAGATCTGGACCGGATTTGGAGAGTGAGGGGGTCTCCTTTGCGGCCCAAAGGAATCCTCGCCGCATGATCTCTAGAGCTGGTTTGATCTCAAAAATGTCTGCATGGCGGCCCAAGGAGTTGTAGAACACTCGCCCCTGCCCCCATCGCTTTGTCCAGACAACGGGTACATCCACAGGACCGTTGGTGGCATGGGGACCATTGGCGGTGGGAAATCGAGTGGTGGCAAGCACCTCAATCACTGGGTCGATATGGACGTAATACTGTTCACTCACGACGTGAAAATCCTCGATTCCCTCGACGATGGGACTGGAGCCCACACGAATATTGACTGTATACTCTACTGTGTCATTGCCCGGGTGGGCTACCCACTGGCCCCCTGTCATGAACTGCCAGTCGACATTCTGCCGGAAGGCGTCACACATGCCTCCATGGCAGCCCGCTATACCCACCCCGCTGGCTACGGCGGCTAACACCGGGCTGGCCTGCTCTTCAGTAATGGCGCCCATGGTCCAGACAGGCACGATGAGGTGCAGTTTCTTCAAGCGGTCTTCGTCTAAGAAGGCGTCCAAAGTATCGGCAACCTCAACTTCAAAGCCTTCGTTGGTTAGTACCTTGCAGAAAACTTCAGCCACTTGTACCGGTTCATGGCCATCCCAGCCACCCTGCACGATGAGGGCTTTCCTGGTCATAGATAATCCCCCTTTTTTGGCCTGTTGGCTCACTAGGGAATATGGGCATTTACCCGCGATTTCTCCCAAGTGTGATTACTGTGTTGCTAATGTATTATCCATTGTCTTTCGAAGTCCTTGCTATTCCGATGATGAAAGGCATATGGGTGGGTAGTATTTGACGCTTACGAGTTCGAGGGGTTGGGAGTCAAAGCGGCTATAGTCTGGATACAGTCGGATGCGCCGGCAAAATTGCGACAGATGGAATCACTATGCTATAATAGGATAGATATATCCCTTATCTGGCCCTTCTCCCTACAAATCGGGCTAAGCGGCGGTATAACTGAATTTCTCATCCATGGCACGTCGTCTCCCTTTTTGCTGCGTATGGCTGATCAGGATGAATGCCGAACAAATCGCCCACAGGTTAAAATAATGTTAAAGTATGGTGAATTCAGAATGTCGCACTTGACTAAATGCGGCCCTTCTTATAACATTGTCTTAGGCCGTGTAGGAACTGTGGGGTTATCCCATATTTCCCCAGAATTTTAATGTATACACGGCATGTGCATGAGCGAATGTAACAATTATGAAAAAATCCTTGAAAATCTCTTGCGTCAAGCGGCTACAGATTGTATAATTGCGATTATGGCATGTATTCGGTTTGGCAAATCTCCAGAAGGTGCATTAATAGTACTTTGCCAATCTCCTTGTTTATCTATTTGTTTTGATAGATAGAAAGCATGACATGGAATTATATCGGGAAAGGATGAATGTATTATGCTACTGAAGCGGATGCAAAACGTATCCCAAGTTCTACAGAGTGACGGTAATGGAGTGGATTTCAACGACCTAGCGGAAGTTCTGCGGGTTTCCTATGATGATGTGAGTGTCTATATCATCAGTAAGAAAGGCAAGCTCTTGGGCTGTTCCCTTGAAGATGAGGCGGACAAGACCCCCTTTGATGAAGAGTGGATTGACGACCAGCGGATGCCCAATGATCTGAATTCTTCTTTGCTTAAGGTTGGTGCTATGTCTGGCGGCAAAGAGCCAGGAAACATGCTAGGGACTGATTGCGCCATGATCGTGCCGGTTGTCGGTGGCGGTCGTCGTGTAGGTACCCTTTTGTTTGTTAAGAGCTCCGGAGATTTTACAGGCGATGATGAAGTGATTGCTGAGTATGCCTCTACCGCTATCGGCATGATTATCTCTGCCGCCATCGACGAAGAGGATGAAGCAGAAGCTGAGGAGCGACGGATGGCTCGTTCCGCCATTAGAAGCCTGTCTTATTCTGAAATCATGGCTATGCAGCACATTTTCGATGAGCTTGAAGGTGATGAGGGGCTTTTGGTCGCGAGTCGCATCGCCGACGAAGCTGGGATCACGCGTTCAGTAATTGTCAATGCCTTGCGCAAGCTGGCATCTGCCAATGTTATTGAATCCCGCTCATTGGGCATGAAGGGAACCTATCTTCGGATTCTCAATAGAGAGATTCGCAGGGAGTTGGACTCGCAGCGGTACCCATATATTAAGGAATCGTCAGTATTTAAGAAGCGTGCCTAATGGTAGCGTATTAGCAGCACAGCACAAGTGAGTTTATGCTCGGGGGGGTCAGCCTTTGGGGGTTGGCCCTTCTGCTTTTTAGTGTGTTTCGGGGGATTGGAGCTCACGGCCCTTGCGAAGGACCGGGCGGTCATAGCGTGCATTGAGCTTATCCATGAGCTCTGTCAATTTCTCCCCGCGGGGGTCGGCAAACAAGGAACCTTGGGCCATGGTTGTAAGCTGCGACACGTATATTCCGATTAGGCGAATGGGGTCCTCGGCGATGTTTTCCTTCAGCAGATTGTCGGCGGCCTGGAAAATGTCATCATCTGAATTGATGGGCTCCGGTAAGGAGATGGAGCGAGTGATGGTGGTGAAGTCGCTATAGCGCAATTTTACGGTTATGGTCCGTGCCCACAGTTTTTGCTGCCTCAAACGCATGCCTACCACTGCCACCAGATTGGCTAAAACCTGTCTTAGGGTCGCAACTTCTATTATATCGTCGGTGAAGGTCGTTTCTTTTCCCATGGATTTGGCCGCGGTCTCGGGTTCTACGGGCCTATTATCAATACCCCTGGCCAAGAAGTACAAGCTCAAGCCCTGTTTGCCGAAACGCTTCACCAGTGAGTGTTGGGAGCAGCGCCTAAGGTCTTGGATGGTCCGGATTTGCCAGGTGGCCAAGACCTGGGTCGTCTTCTCACCTATTCCCCAGATTCGATTGACTGCCATGGGGGCCAGCCAATCTTCTACTTCCTCAGGTGCAACTATGGTTATGCCATCGGGTTTGCGGTAGTCAGAAGCTAGCTTGGCGATGAATTTATTGGGCCCAATACCGACAGAGGCGGTGAGAGCTACTGCATCATAGATGGCTCTCTTAATTGATTTGCCCAGATCCTCTAGATCGTCATGAAGATGCTCACATCCTGTCATATCGAGGAATGCTTCATCGATGGATGTATTTTCGACTATGGGCGAGAATCTATGAAAGACTTGGCGGATCTGGTGGGAGACTTGCCCATATTTATCATGGTCGCCAGGGAGGAAAATGCCGTGGGGGCAGAGTTTAACCGCTTGACCGATGGGCATCGCTGAGTGCACGCCGTATTTGCGGGCTTCGTAGGAGCATGTAGAGACCACGCCCCGTCTGCTATCCCTGGGGCCACCCACGATGACCGGCTTGCCCAAGAGTTCAGGATGATCCCGTTGCTCCACAGAAGCGAAAAAGGAGTCCATGTCGACATGCATGATCACTGCCATGGGTGACACCTCCTATGTATATTATACCATGATTTTCCCGGTCGGCTCCCAGGGGTCTCTGGCAAACACATGACCCAAAGGTTGTCAGTGCAGAATATCTGGCAGAGCGACAAGAATGGGTAATAGGACATGAATGCTGGATAGTAAAGGGAATAGGGCTTAGGTTTCAGAATCATAGAGACATCGAGCACCGACTCATACAGGGTCTAGTGGCCCCAAGAATGGGGGAGAGACATATGTCAGAAGGCAACAACGAACTCGCCATTACCGTTGGTCTCCAACTACCACAGGCTGGTTTGATGGAAGCTGAGGAGTCATTATTGGAGCTCAAAGCTTTGGCTCATACTGCGGGAGCGCAGGTAGTTGAAATGGTTGTACAGGGTAGGAGTCACCCCGATATTGCTACCTATGTGGGTAAAGGGAAATTGGGGGAGATTAAGGAGCTTATTGGCTTCCATAAAGCCCATCTGGTTGTTTTCGATGACGAACTGACACCGGCTCAGTTGAGAAATGTAGAAGGGGCGTTGGGTACCAAGGTAATCGATCGTACCCAACTGATTCTGGATATTTTCGCCCAGAGGGCTAATACCCGAGAAGCGCAGTTACAGGTGGATCTTGCCCAATTACAGTATCTCCTGCCTAGACTCGCAGGACGGGGCACAGCCTTATCCCGCTTAGGTGGAGGTATAGGTACCCGGGGGCCTGGTGAAACCAAGCTAGAGACAGATCGGCGCCGCATTCGCCAGCGCATTGCTCGTCTAAAGGAAGAAATGGAGGAAATACGTTCCCAGCGAGGATTACAAAGGCAATCCCGCAGCAAGAATGCTGTGCCGGTGGCGGCGTTGGTCGGTTACACTAATGCTGGCAAATCGACTCTACTTAACCGCCTGACGGGGGCAGATGTGTTGGTTGAAGATCAGCTATTTGCTACTTTGGATCCTACCATCCGCCGCTCCACGATACCGTCTTCAGGGCAACCCATGCTCTTTGTGGATACAGTGGGTTTCATTCGAAAACTACCGCATACACTGGTAGCTGCTTTTAGGGCTACTCTAGAGGAAGTGGTGGCAGCAGATATTCTAATCCACGTAGTAGATGCTACTGCCTATAATGCGGCGGCTCAGATGAGTGCCGTTTTCGAGGTGTTGGAGGAACTGGGTGTGGCGGGGCGTCCCTTGATAACCGTATTCAACAAGGCGGATCATATCCCCTCAGCTGTTTCCTTGCCGGACCTTCTAGCTGGGACCCCCGATAGTTTGGCCATTTCGGCCCTGACGGGAGCCGGGTTAGATGATCTATTTGCTGTGCTAGAGCGCAAACTCGGGGAAGAATTGACCTATGGCGAATATGACATTCCCTATGAACAGGCAGCTATTGCGGCCCATATGCGGGAAGTAGGTCAAGTGGTGGGAGAGCATTATACAGAAAAAGGCGTTTGCTTGGCAGTGCGCTTGCCCGCCGGTTTTGCTCAGCGATGGGCTGAGTTTCGCACAGGAGCTCCGCAATAGTCTTAGATCTTGGAGAGAAGAGTTGTGCTATAATATTGTGCAGGGCAGGACATTCGGGTGTGGGAGGCGATAGTATGGCAGAGCGATGGCCGGTGCAGCTTATCCGGCTATTTCGAGCCATAACAGCGGGGCTAGCTTACTATTCAGTCATCAATATCCCTGGAGTTACGTCCTCCATGGTTGCCATTTTCGTGGCTGTTTTGCTCTTTGATCTCATGATTTCTTTGGAGCAGATCAAAGGTGGTTGGAGCGTGTGGAAGGGCGTAGTGAAAGTCGTGATCCCCCATGCGGCTGCCACTGCTTTTACCCTCCTCTACGGCTTGTTCGTAGGGGGTCTGTCGGCGCTGTTAGTATATTTTGGTATGCCTATCTTCATCGGCGCCATATTGACAGTGGGGCTGTCCTATTCCTTAGCTGAAAGGACCCCCAATCGGATTTCCCGCAGTGTGGGTATTGTAGGCGGCCTAGCTATATTTGACAAGACCTACAGGATAGCTGCAACCCGGGAGTTTCTTGCCCAGGCGGGACCTGTGGTTGTATCCACCATTTATGGGACATTTTCAGCTCTGGTTATGGGGTGGACCCTTGGGATCCTGATTGGGGCCTTCATTAGGTTGTTTTTACCCAGGGGATATAAGAGTGTAACGAGCTCGGCCTATGAGCAGCCTATCGCCCTCAGATCTGTACAGGATGTGTTGGATTTAGGCGAAGAACACCTGCTTACTAGGGTGGAAGTGAGGCCCGGTGGGATCATGGAAGGTGCTTCCCTTGCTACACTGGATTTGCGGCGGAAATACGAAGCTTGGGTGCTGAGAATTGACCGTAAAGGCTTGACAATTAGCCTGCCGGCGGGGGAAGAAGAATTGCAGGCACAGGATATTTTGCTGATCTATGTACCAGAGCCCCGTAAAGCCGATCTGGAGAAGCTGTTCCGGAGTAAACCGGAAGCGACTGTGAAACCACTGCCCTTAAGCAGTGGGCAAGGATAGACTTTTGGGCTTGTGTGTGCCATGGGTGGAGTGGAGAGTAGAGGGGGTAGTTGGATGAGCAAGCGTTTTTCCTACGGTGGGCAGGCAGTCATCGAAGGTGTGATGATGCGGGGCCGTCAAAGTCTTGCTATTGCAGTGCGCCGTAACGATGGTATGGTTTTCCATGAAGAAGACTTGGCACCTTGGGCCCAGCGCTACCCGGTCTTAGGTTGGCCGCTGGTGCGGGGGACCGTAGCCTTGCTGGAGGCTATGATCATGGGGGTAAAATCCTTGAGCTTTTCTGCCAGCCAGTTTGCCGAAGAAGAGGAAGAGGAACTAACTACCAAAGACATGGTTTTGACCATGGGTTTTGCATTGCTCTTGACAGTGGGTCTATTCATAGCTTTACCGGCTTATATAATTGGCCTAGTGCAGAATTCCGTACACAATAATATAGCTCTCAACCTCATAGAGGGCTTAATCAAAACTAGTTTCTTTGTGCTTTACATTTTGGGGATTTCTTTTATGCCTGACATTCGCCGAGTTTTTGAGTATCATGGTGCAGAACACAAGACCATTAACTGCTACGAAGCAGGGGAGCCTCTGCTTGTAGACAATGTGGCGAAATATACTACGGTGCATAGGCGATGTGGCACGAACTTCATGTTGATTGTCTTATTCACCAGCGTGTTCGTGTTTTCATTCTTCGGGCGGCCGCCCATTGTGCAGCGGATACTCCTGCATTTGGCATTGTTGCCCTTAGTAGCAGGTATTTCCTATGAGTTGGTGCGGTTAGCCGGTCGGCCCAACCCTCCCTTCTGGGTGGAGATTGTGGCAGCACCGGGTTTGTTACTGCAAAAACTGACCACCCGGGAGCCTGATGCCGAGCAAATAGAAGTGGCCATCGAAGCTTTACAGGTAGTGCTTCGTAAAGATGAATCTGTGCTACCCTCTATTGGGAGCGCCCAGGGTAGCCCGGTACATTAGTGCTGACAGAGGCGGTTGCTAACAAGCATTTAGCATAGTTGTGATTTGCCCAAGTGCAGCCTAAGGTCATTGAATAGTATTGTATCAGATGATCATATTAGATTTAGGTGAGGGCAGATCGCGTATAGGGTCTGCCTTTTTGCTGGATTGGAGAGAGTGAGGGGTGTTCAATGCTAGAAAAACTAGCAACCTTGGTAGAGAAATATGAAAAGTTGACTGTGGAGTTAAGTGACCCGGCTTTGCTCCACGATCCCCAGCAATACGGCCAGGTTGCCAAGCACCATGCCGAACTGGGGGAGATCGTGGGTAAATATCAGGAATTTCTGCGGGTGGACCAAGAACTGCAAGATGCCCGGGAGATGGCAGAAGATGACTTGGAAGCAGATATGCAGGAGCTTGTTGAAACCGAAATTGAGTCTCTAGAGGAAGCAAAGGAAAGACTAGAAGAGGAGCTGCAGGTCTTGCTCTTGCCGAAAGATCCCAATGACGATAAGAACGTGATTGTGGAAATTCGCGGTGGTGCCGGGGGAGATGAGGCAGCTCTCTTTGCAGGTGATCTATTTCGCCAATACAATCGCTATGCTGAGCGCCACGGGTTCCGTACTGAGCTGATGAGCTCTAACCCCACTGAGCTGGGAGGTTTTAAAGAGGTCATTTTCATGATCGAAGGCAAGGGTGCTTACAGCCACCTCAAATTCGAAAGTGGTGTGCATCGGGTGCAACGCATTCCCAGCACTGAATCGGGTGGTCGCATTCATACCTCTACAGCTACTGTTGCCGTGCTGCCCGAAGCGGAAGACGTGGAGATGCATATTGATCCCAATGAGTTGCGCATTGACGTCTATCGATCCAGCGGGCCGGGGGGTCAAAGTGTCAATACCACTGACTCAGCGGTGCGCGTTACTCACATTCCAACGGGCATGGTGGTCTCTTGCCAAGATGAAAAATCCCAGCACAAGAACAAAGATAAAGCCCTGCGGATCTTGCGGGCGAGGCTCTGGGATATGCTCGAGCAGGAACAGCATGACCAGCAGGCTGAAGCAAGAAAGAGCCAGATCGGTAGCGGTGATCGCAGTGAGAGAATACGCACCTATAATGTCCCCCAAGGCAGGGTTACCGATCATCGCATTAATTTGACCCTGTATCGGATCGATGCCATTTTGGACGGTGATCTAGATGAGCTGATTGAGGCCCTGCAAACGGCACAGGAAGCCAAGCAACTAGCGTCAATGGAGGCTTAATCATGTCCCAGGATCAAACAGCTCCCGCGATTTCAAAGATCATAGCAAAGGGCGCAGAGTATTTGGCCCACAGGGGTATTGATAGTGCCCGCCTCGATGCTGAGCTACTCCTGGCCCATGTATTGGGGTTGGAACGGATCCAGCTTTATATGAGATTCGATCAGCCCTTGGAGTTGGCGGAACTAGACAAATATCGGGAGGTCTTGGTGAAGCGAGGCCGGCGGACGCCTTTAGCCTATGTTACTGGTATCAAGGAATTCTACTCGTTGGGCCTGTGCGTTGATTCCAGTGTACTGATTCCCAGGCCGGAAACAGAACTCCTGGTTGATTGGCTGCTTACCCAATTGGGCAAGGCAAAGCAATTACAACCAATGACCATTGTGGAACTAGGTACCGGCACCGGCGCCATAGCCATAGCTTTAGCCCATAATATGCTCAAGCGAAGCCATGGTAGCTTCCAGATCTATGCCACTGACATATCCCTGGCAGCCCTTGAAGTGGCCCGGACTAATGTAGAACGGTGGCAGGTGGAGGAGGTTGTGCAGCTTCTCCACGGAGATCTCTATGGGGCTCTACCGGAGTCTCTCAAATCACAGGTTGAGATCATAGTGTCCAACCCTCCCTATATTCCCACTGATGAAGTGGGGCGCTTGGCGCCGGAAATCCAGGAATATGAGCCGCTGGGTGCGCTAGATGGAGGGCCGGAGGGCTTGGATTTTTACAGCCGTATTTTAGAGGAAGGTCGAAGATTTTTAGCGGCAGGTGGGCTTATGGTACTGGAGGTAGGGGATGGCCAAGGTCAACAGGTGATGGCTATGGCCCACGACCTTGGCTACAAGGAGATTGAGTTACATGGAGATTACGGGGGAAGAGAGCGGATGGTGACAGCGCAATGGAGATGAGTGGTACTAGAGAAACGCGGATTTGGAAGTTGCCTCCAGGTCTCTCAGGCAGTAAGGAATCGCTGCGGAATTCTGCCGAGATCTTAGGGGCAGCCGAGGTGCTCCAACGGGGGGGCCTAGTTGCCTTCCCTACAGAGACAGTCTATGGCCTGGGTGCAAATGGACTGGATGCCCATGCGGTCGCCGGTATATTTGCCGCTAAGGGGCGGCCTGCGGATAACCCCCTGATTCTCCATATAGCGACCTTAGCCGACCTGGACCAAGTGGTTGCTAGGTTGCCTGCTCAAGCTGCCCACCTGGCCCATATATTCTGGCCGGGGCCGTTGACTTTAGTGTTGCCTAAGACAGAGAATGTGCCCATGATTACCACCGGTGGTCTAGGTACTGTAGCTGTACGCATGCCTGACCACCCCGTGGCTCTAGCCTTGATTGAGGTCACAGGGGTGCCGTTGGCGGCGCCATCAGCTAATACCTCGGGCAGGCCTAGCCCGACAGAGGCTGCCCATGTGGCAGCTGATCTCTTGGGCAAGATAGATATCATTCTAGATGGTGGTTCCACCGGTATTGGAGTAGAATCCACTGTGGTGGATTGCACAGGGGCGAGCCCCGTGATCCTGCGGCCAGGAGGTGTGTCCAAGGAGGCCTTGGAGCAAGCTATCGGCGGTACAGTGGAGGTTGCTCCCCATCTCATAGCAGCAGAAGAGTTTTCGGAAGGACCGGTACGCTCACCTGGCATGAAATATAACCACTATGCCCCCAAGGCTCCTGCCCTCTTGGTAGAGGGACAACCACCCGATATTTTTGAGCAGTTGACTAGCCTAGCGGTGGAGTTGCAGGCTGAGGGAGAGATAGTCGGTCTAATGGTCTCTCAGGAGATGGTTCGATATTGGCAAGAACGGGCAATTGATACTGGCAAATGGCAGATCATGTGTATGGGCAGCCGTAGGAACTTGGAGGAAATAGCAGCGAACATCTATCGGGGCTTGCGGGATCTTGATAATACCAACGCTACCAGGATTCTTTTGGAGGGTGTGCCCACGTCTGGCCTAGGCCTAGCCATTATGAACCGATTGACCAAGGCAGCAGGTCACAGGGTTGTCGGGGATGGGAACTAATTGCCGGTCTTTCAAGAGGAACCCGGCTCATATTTGTGGAAGTTACTTGTTGCCAGTTGCTGATAACCGGCCGTTGATTTTCCCGGAAAGGGGGTAGACACTGTTCTTGGCTAAGCGTCGGAATATATTGTTCGTTTGCACCGGTAACACTTGTAGAAGCCCTATGGCCGAAGCAATCTTTCGCCAGCTAGCTGGTGAGGTCAGCTGTCCATGGACCATTGGCTCTGCAGGTACCCTTGCTACCGCTGGGGCCCCGGCTACGCCAGAGGCCAGGGAGGTAATGCTGGGATTGGGGTTGGATATTGGTGGGCATAGATCTCGGCAGTTGTCGGCAGATATTCTGGCAGATATAGATCTGGTTTTGACTAT
>DAIQRD010000167.1:0-3213 GCA_036786445.1 Bacillota bacterium | reverse complement strand
CTTTGTTACTTCATTTACGCAGGTTCCTCTTCACCCAACTTGCGGAAATTGAACCATGTATCTAGAACCCCAGCCCACACAATTACCGTAGTAATCATTGGGTTAAACAGAAAAATGATGACTATCCAGCGCACTAACTTAGGTACCCGCGCCTTTTCAAAGAAAAACCATAAGATGGCGAGCCCTTGGAGCAGGAATACATAATTGAAAAGGATCTGCAAATTAAGGCCTAGGGCAAACCAAATGCTTGTCTCCGTCGCACTCCGGCCAATGAGCAATAGACTCTGTCCCAATATATAGCCCCAAGCCAGATACCAAGGAAATCGCCACGTGCGGAAGGGTCTAATCCACGGCAATTTGGACCCCACCCTATTTAAGATCAACCTAGCCAACCAATAGTTGGCAAAAGTCATGATAGTGGCTGTAGTCAATAGGGCTGCCGGCAAAGCTAATCTCAACAATCGGACAAACTCATCGATAGCATTGGGTTTCAGGAAGGGATGTTCATCCACCCCAAATCTTTCATAAATCTGTAGCGCTTGTTCCAGAGAGCGCCGCATGGCCTCAAAGGATGTCTCCAGAACGCTGATATCAAGTACCAATGTCGTTACCGCCACCATCAGTAACAGGGCAATCACCGATGTGGCAGTGCCAATGAGCAAAATCCTATGGGGTGGAAAGCCCTCCCGCAGCGCTCCCCCCATAGCCAGACCCACCAAACCCAAAATAAGCAAAAAGATCATGGTGGGCACCATGCTGATCACAATACCTGCTAAGAGTGCTGATGTCACTGCTACCAGGATCCCAGGCCGCATACCGTGCCGATAGACCAGTATGATCAATGGAACTGGGGTAACAAAAAAAAGGTAGGGCATAAAGTAAGCTCCCAGGAGGGAAAGTAGCACCGTGATAGCAGCCAGCATAGCCCCCTCTGTCAGGGAACGGGTAGTATTTGGTCGTCGCATCCCCTTCACCTCTTGTTGTCCTGCAGGTACCGCAATAAAGCCGAGAAATCCCCATACCACTGCTCGATCTCGTGGTCCTGCTCAATGTTAGCCTTGATCTTATTCTCAATCTTAATATCAAGTCTCGAAAAGCTTATCCCCAGCCGATTTCCTAGGATAAAGCACGTGATGACTATGTTAGCCAAACCATCAATAATGGTTTCTTCGGTGTTCTTAACGAGCCCCCGGAAAAATATGGCAACACCCGACACCAACTCCGCCTTGAGCCATTCAATGGTTTTGATATTACGGGCAATGCCGATATCCGATTTCGGCACAGACATGCCTGACCCCTCCTGGCAAATTTATGTGTTTTTCCTCCCACAGGTGAACCAGCCGGAATGTTTAAAAAGGGGGTAACCGCCACGCAGTTAACCCCTTGCTACATCTAGATTAAATTTTGGTTACTCTGCAGTATATGGTAACAGTGCAACCTGGCGAGCACGCTTGATGGCAACAGTCATTTGCCTTTGGTGGCGTGCACAGTTGCCGGAAATCCGCCTCGGGAGAATCTTACCCCGCTCTGACAGATAACGGCGTAACCTGCCAACCTCTTTGTAGTCAACCTGGGCCACTTTGTCGATACAGAAGTTACAGACCTTACGCCTGCTTCTGCGGCCCCTCCGTCTTTCCCTGGCCAAATATCTCACTCCTTCAGAAAGGGAACGTCATCGAAATTGTCATCGGACTGAGTGACAGTTTTGCGAGCGTCATCGCCTTGATCCGATTGCCGCCCCCAATCGAGGAATCTCACATCCTGGGCCACTACTTCGGTCACCCAGCGGCGCGAGCCGTCCTGAGCATCATAGGAGCGCACTTGTAGGCGGCCATCGACCGCTACAAGCCTTCCTTTATTCAGGTAATTGGCACAGGTCTCGGCCTGCTTGTCCCAAACCACTATGGGAATAAAATCCGCTTCTCGCTCCCCACTCTGGTTCGTGAACGATCGATCTACGGCTAAGCGGAAATTAGTAACTGCCGTCCCGCTTTGAGTGTATCGCAATTCCGGGTCAGCTACTAAACGGCCGATCAATATAACTCGATTGAGCATTTGCGCTCCCCCTTATCTATGTCTCGGAGCGGAGCTGTCACTTGAACCGTGAGTTACCAGTTAGTCGTCTTAATCATCGTCTTTGCGTATAAGCAGATGGCGAATGACCCCATTGGCGATCTTCACAATCCGCTCCAACTCACTGGCTGTAGCGGGCTCCGCTTGAAAATCGATCACCACATAGAAGCCTTCGGTCAACCCGTCAATCTCGTAAGCCAGCCGCCTTTTGCCCCACCGATCGATATTGTCCAGAGTCCCGCCTTCACTGGTGATAATTCCAGTAAGGCGCTCTAGCAATGCATCGGTGGCTTCTTCTTCCAAGCCCGGCTGCAAAACGAGTAACATCTCGTATGGTCGCACCGTAGCTCCACCTCCTCCCTATGGACATGGCCCCAGGTCGCGCCTGGAGCAGGGATAACCAGTGTCATTATACCATTCACCCATCTTGCGTGCAACAAAGTAGGTACTTAAACATTAAACCTGATTAACATGACGTCTCCATCCTGGACTTCGTAGTCCTTGCCTTCAGACCGCAAAATGCCTTCCTCCTTGGCCCGGTGAAAAGAACCCAGTTGAATGAGCTCAATGGCCCCAAGGACTTCAGCTCGAATGAACCCTCGTTCCATATCACTGTGGATTTTGCCGGCGGCCTGGGGAGCCTTGGTGCCGCGGGGAATAATCCAAGCTCTGGTTTCTGGGCCCTTTACAGTATAGAATGTGACTAAATCCAGTTGCTGATAGGCAGCTTTCACCAATCGGTCTAGACCTGAATCCGGAATCCCGAGCTCCACGAGGAATTCTTGCCGTTCTGCGTCATCCAGCTCCTGCAATTCTGCTTCTAACTGCGCAGCAATGGCTATACAACCGGCTCCCTCTGCTTGAGCTAGGGCTTGCAGCCCGCCATAGGGCGAATCCGGTGGCACAGTATCGCCTGTTGCTACAATTTCCATAAACTGTTCAGGGCTCACATTGGCACAGTATAGCACCGGCAGTGATGTCAGCAACCACCAATCCTGTAACAGCTTCTGCTCTTCACGATTCATGGGAATACTACGAGCCACCACTCCCTCATTCAGCTGACCCATCACATATTCAGCGAGCTGCAACTCATCTTTATATCTCTCTTCACCGGTTTTCAGAAAGCGGTTCAGTTTTTCT
>DAIQRD010000026.1:0-23899 GCA_036786445.1 Bacillota bacterium | reverse complement strand
AGTTCCTTTGGTCTGCGTATATAGCTATAGTCAGGATATTAGATATCCCTGTGTATTGCCGGATGACTTCCAAGGGGCTTATCTGGCTGTAGAGCATCTAGCAGCTAAGGGGTGTAAGGAAGTTGGATATATTGGCGGTATTCCCCATTGGCCGGCCTCAATAGACCGACTGCGGGGATATCAGCAGGCAGTGAGAGACTTGAACCTGAGAGAAGATCCCAGCCTCATTGAAGTTGGGGATTGGACAGCTGGATCGGGATATGAGGGCTGTCGCAGAATGTTGCAGAAAACAAGATTTGATGGTATTTTCGCCAGCAATGATCCTATAGCCATCGGGGCCATGGATGCCTTGGGGGAACATCGGCTTAGAGTACCAGAAGATGTGGCTGTCATCGGTTTTGACAACACTTCCCTCGGTCGGTATGTGCGGCCGACATTGAGTAGTATTGCCATGCCTCTAAGAGAGCTGGGGGAGATTGCTATGGATCTAGTTGTCAGTTTGATTGAAGCAAATGGTACCAGAGAGCCTTATGACAGTGCCCATATCATTAAGATTCCCTGTAGTCTGAGAGAACGGGCCTCAACCAAGCGTTCCTCCACACAATTGGATTGCAGTTGAAGGGAGTATCAGCCCATGTCGAGCAATACTAATCGCAAGATGTCGCCGGTTTCCTGGGCTCAAGTAGCAATCGATGATGGATTCTGGTCTCCTAGAATGGAGATCAACCGAAGCCGAACTATACCCCACCAATACATGCAGTGCAAGGAGACTGGTAGGATAGATGCTTTTGATTTGGCCTGGCGACCGGGCCAAGAACCAGTTCCCCATTATTTTTGGGAATCTGATGTAGCGAAATGGATAGAAGCTGCTAGCTACTCTCTAGCTACCCATCCTGATCCTCAGCTAGATGCTCTAATCGATGAGGTTATTGAGAAAATCGCAGGAGCCCAGCAACCCGACGGGTACCTCAATATATATTTCACGGTGGTGGAGCCAGAAAAGCGCTGGAAGAACCTGGGGATGTGGCATGAGTTATATTGCGCCGGCCACCTAATGGAAGCTGCCGTCGCTCATTACGAGGTAACAGGAAAGCGCCGGTTGCTGGATATCATGTGCAACTATGCTGACTACATTGCCTCGGTCTTCGGACTAGGTCCCCATCAGCGATATGGAGCACCAGGTCATCAGGAGATCGAGCTGGCTTTAGTCAAACTCTACCGGGCTACGGGAAACAGGAGATATCTGGAGCTCAGCAAGTTTTTTCTGGATCAAAGGGGACAGAAACCCTCGGTCTTTGAGCGGGAATTGGAGCATCTGTCGCCGGAGGATGCCCATATAAATCGACATTTCTTCGTGAAGCCAGATGGTTTCGATACTAGTTACTGTCAGGATCACTTGCCCGTTAGGGAGCAAAGTGAAGTCGTTGGCCATGCCGTCCGCGCCATGTATCAATACAGCGGGATGGCTGATGTGGCAGTTGAGACAGAAGATGAGGAGCTCTTGGCTGCTTGCCGTCGGTTGTGGGAAAACGTATGCCAGCGACGCATGTATGTGACCGGAGGTATTGGTCCTTCCCGGCATAATGAAGGATTCACCAAAGATTTCGACTTGCCTAACGCAACGGCCTATGCTGAGACCTGTGCTGCTATAGGCCTTATCTTCTGGAATCACCGCATGCTGCATATAGATGCAGAAGCACGCTATGCCGATATTATCGAACGAGCTCTATATAATGGTGCCATCAGTGGAGTCTCTCTTGATGGGGAAAAGTTCTTCTACGTGAATCCTCTGGCCAGCGATGGTGATCACCATCGTCAAGACTGGTTTGGGTGTGCATGCTGCCCTCCTAACATTGCCCGGCTGATAGCCTCTTTGGGGGGATACCTGTATTCTCAAAATCATGATGATGCATACATACACCTTTACATATCTGGTCACGGAGAGCTAACCTTAGGCGACACCCAGGTGACTATTTCTCAAGTAAGCCAATACCCTTGGGATGGAGAGATCAAGATCAGCATTGACCCCGGGAAGCCGACTGAATTTGGGCTGAATCTACGCATCCCGGGCTGGTGTCGCTGGGCAACGTTGCGGGCAAACGGGGAAGAGCTGGCTGTGCCTCCCATCTTAAGATCGGGATATGCTCGGATTTTTCGCAAATGGCAACGTGGCGATGTAGTGACACTAAGTCTGGATATGCCAGTGGAAAGGATAGAAGCGCATCCCAATGTCAGTCAGAACGCCGGATGTGTTGCTTTGCAGCGAGGCCCCATAGTCTACTGCTTAGAGCAGGTCGATAACCCCGTTCCCCTGCATAGGATAGTCCTGCCTCGAGATGCTCAACTAAGTGCCGTGTTTGACAGGACCCTGCTGAATGGTGTTGTCAAGCTTGAGGGTGAGGCTCTTCTGGTGGACGACAGCGATTGGTATGGCGACCTCTATCGATTCCAACCAGCGAAACACAAGCCCTGTTCCATCACTGCCGTGCCCTATTATGCTTGGGATAATCGGGATCCTGGTGAAATGCGAGTCTGGATTAGGAGCCTATAGGTTGCGGAATTCTTTGCAGGCAGGAGGGCATGCGCGAAGAGTCGTGAAAGGGGGGCGAGGCTGGAACAAGCACTTGCCATGCAAATGATCTAAGCCTCAATGTAGAGTCGTGGATAGTCACCAATGCTATCTAGAGGAGGTAAGACTAATGTTAGCTAGCAATCGGTCAAAGATGGGGATTCTACTAATTGTAGCTGTTCTGTGCATGGGTCTTCTCGCTACAGTGGCATCTGCTGCCAATGTAAAGCTTAAGTACACGTATTGGGGCAGTCCGCTGGAGAAAAAAGCCCAAGAAGATATGTTGAAGGATTTCATGAAAGCCTATCCCCATATTGAAGTGCAGCCCATCTACATACCTGGCGATTATGTCACCAAAATAACGGCCATGATGGCCGCCGGCGATCCCCCCGATGTGGGCCAGCTAGGTGAAGCCCAAACCCTGCAGTGGGCAGAAGAGGGCGCAGTCCTAGATATTACGCCCTTTATGGAGAAAGACCCAGAGGTCAGTTTTGAAAGCCGCCTGCCGATGACTTGGTACTTATATGATGGGGGCAAGAAGACTGTTGGTACCAATCTAGCGGCAGAAGTGATGCTGATGTTCTATAACAAAGACCTCTTCGATCAAGCCGACATGGCGTATCCACCCGCTAAGGCCGGTGAATGGACTTGGGATGAATTCGTTCAAACAGCCATTGCTCTAACAAAGGACCGCAATGGTCGCCATCCGGGAGAGACTGGTTTTGACCCCGGGAATATAGAGACCTACGGCGTAGCTTTCGGTACGTGGTGGGCTCCAATTCTTCCCTTTGTTTGGAGTAACGGGGGAGATTGGTTCAGTGAAGATGGCACCAAGACACTGATCAACGAGCCCGAAAGTGTGGAGGCTCTGCAAAGGCTCAATGATCTGATCTACAAGTACCATGTAGCACCGACGCCTACTCAGATGCAAAGCTTCCCAGCCTTTAACGTGCTTCTCCAGACGAAAAAGGTGGCCATGGTAGTCGATGGTCAGTGGGCTCTGCTGGATCTGGCCCAATCACGGTTTACTCTAGGTGTAGCTCCTTTACCTACGCTCAAGGAACCAGTTTGCCTGGAACTAGGGGCTCCCAACGTGATTTTCGCCGGTACTAAGCATCCTCAGGAAGCATGGCTCTTGTATAAGTGGAGTACCAGTGCATCAAGTGTTATGCCACTGATCAAAGCAGGGTTGTGGATGCCTCTGCAGACCGAATACTATACCAACCCAGAGAAGATGAATGAGTGGCTTACCGAGGGTGTCCATCCACCGGAATATAAAGAAGCTGCCATCGACTATACTTTGGAGTACGGCCGTCGGTCTCCCTCCTACTACCTACGGAGTTGGGAAGAGGTTAGTACGGCTATAAGCCAGGGATTCTCCAACTTCTGGCTAGGGAAAGAAGACGCGCAGACAGCCGCCGATGGTGTCGCTGAGACGATAGCACCTTTGCTTGTGGGCAGGTATGATAGATAATCACACCTGATTGATGTTTAATGTGGTAAGCGGGGGGTGTTTCCCGCTTACCACTACATCTTCATCTTCTGGCATCCAGGGATTAGGGCTAATCTGGAGGCGATGTTGTTGAAAAAGCGACACTATAGCATGAGAAACATGGAAACCCGTTGGGGCATTCTAATGGCACTTCCGGCTGTACTCGGTTTCCTCATCTGGAACGTAGGTCCCATGATTGCCAGCCTCATCATCAGTTTCACAGAATGGTCGGTGGTTTCCACACCTAGATTCGCCGGCCTAGCGAATTTCAGTCGCATGTTTAGACAGGATCCGCTTTTCTGGAAATCTCTCTATGTAACAGCCTATTACACGTTCTTAAGCGTCCCAGCCGTGATTGCCAGTGCTTTCATGCTGGCAACTATCCTTAACCAGGAGATCAGAGGCCTAGCCATCTTCCGCACCATATTTTACCTGCCATCGGTGGTCCCAGCAGTCGCCAATGCGGTGCTTTGGCTTTGGCTGTTCAACCCGGATTTCGGCCTGTTGAACACCGCACTAGGCAGTATTGGTGTACGTCGATTGCTATGGATATATGATGAGGCCAGTGTCATACCTTCCTTGGTATTGATGAGTGTATGGGGCATGGGTAACACCATGATTATCTTTCTGGCCGGGTTACAGGGGGTACCGCGCCAGTACTACGAAGCTGCAGAAATCGATGGAGCTAATGCGGTGCAGCGTTGGTGGTTTGTGACAATTCCCATGGTTTCATCGATAATCTTTTTCAGCTTAGTGATGGGCCTCATTGGTACATTCCAGGTGTTCTCCCAAGCCTATGTCATGACAGACGGCGGGCCAAACAATGGCAGCCTTTTCATGGTATATTACCTTTTCCGCAATGCTTTTCAATATGGAAGGATGGGCTATGCTTCTGCCATTGCGTGGGTCATATTCATGATCGTATTGGCTTTCACAGTACTAATCTTTAGAAGCTCACCTGCTTGGGTCTATTACGAAGGAGAGAGGAGGTAATAGTTGTGTCCACAGCTAGAGCAGTGCTTACCAGCAAGAAATCCCAAGGCTCTTGGCATCGAATTTCTGTCCGGAAGAAAGTCTGGCGGATATTTACTTATACGATATTGATAGCTGGTGCGGCCATCGCCCTTTTTCCCTTTGTGTGGCTGGTACGCAGTTCCTTTATGGAGATGAGTCAGATATTTGTCATCCCTCCGGAGTGGATTCCCCGACCCTTTGTCTGGGAAAACTATCCCGAGGCTCTAACGGTGGTGCCCTTTGGTCTGTATTTCCTCAATACGCTGAAGATTATAGTGGGAGTGATCTGTGGCACCCTACTCACCTCCTCTTTGGGGGCGTTCAGCTTCTCTCGATTACGCTGGCGTTGGCGGGATGTGATTTTCGGGCTCTTACTTACCACCATGATGCTGCCCTATGCAGTGACTTTGATCCCGACTTTCATATTGTGGAGCCGGTTAAATCTAGTGAATACCTTTGTGCCTTTGATCTTGCCCGCTTGGTTTGGCTCCCCTTTTTACATATTTCTACTACGGCAGTTCTTCATGTCAATACCGTTTGAGCTGGATGAAGCTGCCTACGTAGACGGTGCCTCGCCACTCTATGTCTACTGGAATGTTATCTTGCCTTTGGCAAAACCGCCCTTAATAGTTGTGGGCATCTTTGCTTTTTTGGGTGCATGGAACGATCTCTTGGGGCCAGTGATTTACCTTACTAATCCCCATAGATTCACCGTTGCCGTGGGTCTCGCCCAGTTCAAAGGGATGTACTCAGCCCAATGGCATCTCCTGATGGCTGCATCGACGGTGGTCCTGCTGCCAGTTGTAATACTGTTTTTTGTGGCACAGAAATATTTCATCGAGGGCATCGCCCTAACTGGCATAAAGGGGTAGATTGTGGTAAGTTTGGTACTAGCATAGTGAAAGGAGAACAGGCTACATGGCACCGAACAGGATGGGTGTCGTGTGCCGAACCTAAATGAGAAGATCTGAACTAAACTTATTGATGCGAGATGCTATCAAGTTCCTAAGAGATATGCGTATTCAGCTGCCACCTTTCGCCTATTGGACTCCAGGGGGTTGGGAAGCTAAGGGTAAGGAATACAGCGAAATAAGAGATAACATGTTGGGGTGGGATATCACTGACTTTGGTGGTGGAGACTTTTCAAAGCAGGGGCTATTCCTCTTTACATTGCGCAATGGCAACATGCACATGGGTGAGTACGCCAAGACATATGCGGAGAAAATCCTGATTGTGCAAGAGGAGCAAGTGACGCCTTTTCATTTCCATTGGCATAAAATGGAGGACATCATCAACCGGGGTGGGGGCAACCTCATGATTCAGGCGTACAATTCCACTGAGGACGAAAGATTAGCAGATACCGATGTACATATCTCCATGGATGGTCGGAATCACTGGGCGCCGGCTGGCACTATAGTAAGGCTGACACCGGGAGAGAGTATTACTTTGTTTCCAGGCTTATACCATAAGTTCTGGGGAGAAAGGGGAAAGGGCACCGTTTTGGTGGGCGAAGTCTCTCAAGTCAATGATGATCGGACGGATAATCGCTTTCTAGAGCCTATCGGTCGGTTTCCTGAAATTGAGGAAGATGCAGCCCCCTTGCATTTGTTGGTTACGGATTATCCCGAGCTAAAGTAAGAGCGCCCAAGCAACGAAATGTACTAAGCTATGACTCTTAGGTCAACCTATACGTGTTACTTGGGTAGAATGTTTCTTTGTTTTCACAGCATAGGATCCGGTTGAGGATATCAGTATCTCTTCCATAAACGAAAGGCTCGGTGCATAGATGAACCTTCCTCCAAGCTTTAGGGATTTCAGTATCTCCATATATTTCTTTGCGTAAATTTCAAAATCACCATCGGCTCTTAAATTATGATGTATAAAATGATTTGAAAATGCCATGTGGGAAATCACAGTTCCCCAAGTATCTGGAGTGAATGTATATTCAAGCCAATTCGCTTCATGTAGATAATCTGTTGTATCAACATCTCTATCGACCCCATATGATTCAATGCCACTCTCTCTTAGAAAGTTGACTAGGCTGGCTTGATGTCCGCAACCAATGTCTAAAAGAGGTTGTTTGATCGCAGACAAATCAATACCCAACAATCCAATTTGAAATCTAGGAGTATATTCCGCACATTTTATTGCGAGCAAATCAGGGTTGTCTCTATACTTTCTGAAGATCTCTTTGCCGTTTGAATCCAACAGGAATGCCTGTAATCTCTTATAGTGTGACCTAAACAAGTCACCAATTTCCTTGTCAGATATATCCTCTTGCTCGCCCATTACCTTAACTTGGTCAAAGAAATGACTATAGGTGTTTTGCAGTTGCCGATAATCTTCACGACTAAAATCTAAGTACTGATTGACTTCCATAAATAGTCTCATGGTTTCATTTGAAACATCCTTCACTATTTGCATAAATGTACCATCCAACTCTGCAGTCTGTATGCAGTCCCCTATGTCCTTAGCTTTTTGCTTTAATACCTCTACACTTTCCTTAGAAGGGCTCAGTATAGCGCTTTCACTGGCTAACATATAAAAGAGGTTCTTATTACGATCATGACGTAACTGTTGTTTTGTGACAGCTCGAAAGTCTGATAAAGTGAACATCCCTTCCCTCCCATGCACCAACTGCTCTTTGTCCATACCACCAAAAAGCCTTTCTTCAAACCCAGTCCGCTTATATATCAAGGCCTCTAGGCCTGTTTTCTTTGGAGCTCAACGACTACCTCAATGTGGGGGGTATGGGGGAACATGTCCACACACTTGATGGCGGTAGAGACGTAACCATTCGCGGCAAGTAGCTGTAGATCTTTGGCTAAAGACACTGGCTGGCAAGAGACATAGACAATGTGGGGCGCTCCTATGGCCATGATTTTCTCTAGGGCTTTGGGATGGATGCCGCCTCGGGGTGGATCTAAGACAATGAGGTCGGGTTGCTCTTCTAGTCTATCTAGCTCGGTTAGGACATCGCCTGCTATGAATGTGCAATTGTCGAGGTTATTGATCCTAGCATTAATTTTGGCTGCTTCTATAGCCTCGGGCACAATCTCAATGCCAACTACTTTTTCTGCCAAGGGGCTAAGCAGTTGAGCGATAGTGCCTGTACCACAGTATAGATCGAAAACTAACCCGGGTTGGGGTCCTGCAAACTGCTGCACCAGGGAGAAGAGCTTCTCTGCACCGTGGGAATTGGTCTGGAAAAAGGAGAACGCCGAGATCTGAAACCTGAGTCCCAGTATGTGCTCAGTGATTGTCTCTTTTCCAAATACGACATGGACAGCATCGGCTTGGATGGTATCAGCCTTGCCGTCGTTGATAGTATGAAGGAAGCCCACTATGTGCCCCACTAGTTCTAAGTTCTTGAGCTTAGTGGCTATTCCCTCTAGCTTCAGCTCTTGCTGGGAGGTAGTAACCAGATTGATGAGAATCTCACCGGTGGTGCCCGCTTTGCGGATTACCAAGTTTCTCAAGACCCCTTGGTGAGTCCTTTTGTGGTAAAAGGGGAGTCCGATTGCTCGGCAATGCTCCAGCACCAAGTCTACGATAGTTACAAAATCCCCATCTACCAGCTGGCAGCCATGGACAGGAGAGATCTCGTAGCGCATGCGCTTACGGTGCAGTCCCAGGGCTAGCTCTCCGTAACCTGTGTCACCAAAGGTGTACTCCATTTTGTTGCGGTAAGCAGATTCTCGAGGGCTTGGCTCAATGCCTCGGAAATCAAGACCGGTGATCTCCGCATCTTGCAGGAGCTTAAGAACCTGGTTTTGCTTCACCTCTAGCTGCTTCCTGTAGGGTAGGTGCAAATAAGTGCAGCCACCACAGGAGCCGAATTGCTGGCAGGTAGGGTCTTGCTCTAGAGGGGATTTCTCCAGTACCTCTAGGATTTTCGCCTCAGTGCGGCCGTGGCGCTTTCTTGTGATCTTGATCCTTACCTTTTGCCCCTGAAGTCCGTCATGGACGAGGATTTTCTCTCCGCTGACATATACGAGGCCTTTATTGGGAAACACAGTCTCTTGGATAGTTACTTCTAGGACAGCGTTTTTCTTGCACATGTGCCTTCCCCTTTCCGTCCATGGGACCAATATAGGTATACCACAGATAGGCTGTTGCTATGAGCCCATGGCAAGAAGCCGAACTCTGCTAGCGTGCTATCTCTATCTGATTCGAGCCCGTGATGTGAGTTTCCTGGTACCAGACCGTTCGGGCAAAGAGATACTCTGCCGATGACCGCAGATTAGCATGTTGTGATAGAATATGTATGCAACTAGTTAATTTTCCAGTAGTAGGACCATGTCTAGTGGGTTCTGCAGCACTATGTATGCTAGGGCGCCGATGGAGGAACTATAGCCATAAACTAGAAGATAATCTAGGAGTGATCTTGAGCTTGTCCATGGGGAAGGGAGACGTTGGTATTGAGTACACCTACTATGCAGCCAGCGAATTTCATTGAGAATATTATTATGGAAGACTTGAAGAGTGGTAAACATGGTGGCCGGGTGGTGACTAGATTCCCGCCGGAGCCCAATGGATATCTGCATATTGGCCATGCCAAATCCATCTGTCTAAATTTTGGTTTGGCTCAGAAGTTCGGTGGTATCTGTCATCTGCGGTTTGATGATACCGATCCCGCAAAAGAAGAGCCAGAATACGTGGAAGCTATCAAGCGGGATGTTAAGTGGCTGGGTTTTGATTGGGGAGACAAACTCTTCCACGCAGCTGACTATTTCGAAGCTTTATATGGGTTTGCTGTAGAGCTAGTCGAGCAGGGCAAAGCCTATGTCGATGACCTCTCAGCAGAGCAAATACGGGAATACCGGGGGACTCTGACGGAACCCGGCAAAAATAGTCCCTATCGTAACCGCTCTATTGAAGAGAACCTCGATCTTTTCCAGCGAATGCGGGCCGGTGAGTTTCCCGATGGTGCTCGGGTCTTAAGGGCGAAAATCGATATGGCGTCCCCCAATATGAACATGCGGGATCCAGTGCTATATAGGATTAAGCGGGTGGAGCATCATCGAACCGGCAATGACTGGGTGATTTACCCCATGTATGATTTTGCCCACCCCATCTCCGATGCCTTGGAGGGGATTACCCATTCAATTTGTACATTGGAGTTCGAAGATAATCGCCCCCTATATGAATGGTTTTTGGACAATGTCAGCGTGCCCTGGCATCCTCAGCAGATCGAATTCGCTCGGCTCAACCTTGCCTATACGATTACCAGTAAGCGCAAGCTTCTGCGGTTAGTGGAGCTAGGATATGTCAGTGGTTGGGATGATCCCAGAGTGCCTACTATAGCCGGTGTACGTCGCCGGGGGTATACACCGGAATCCATTCGAGATCTATGTGATCGAGTGGGGGTAGCCAAGAACAATAGCTTAGTGGATATGGCCATGCTAGAGCATTGTGTTAGAGACGATCTCAACCGTCGGGCACCGAGAGCCATGGCTGTACTAAGGCCTTTGCGAGTGGTGATTGAGAACTATCCAGAGGACCGAGTAGAGGAAATCGAAGCTATTAACAACCCGGAAGATCCCGGCATGGGAACCCGCCAGCTACCCCTGTCCCGGGTGATCTATATCGAGCAGGAAGACTTTATGGAAGATCCGCCTAAGGGTTATCGCAGGTTAGCTCCGGGTCGGGAAGTCCGCCTGCGCTATGGTTATGTAATCAAATGTGAAGATGTAATCAAAGATGCCCAGGGAGAAGTAGTAGAACTGCGGTGCACCTGCGATTTCGAGACCTTAGGAGGCTCCACCCCCGATGGCCGGAAGGTTAGGGGTATCATCCACTGGGTGTCGGCTGCTCACGCCATCGAAGCGGAAGTCCGCCTCTATGACCGATTGTTCACCATAGAGAACCCAGCGGAGGTTGAGGATTTCGCTGAACATGTGAACCCCAACTCCCTTGAGGTCCTTAAAGGCTGTTTACTGGAACCAAATCTGGCGGGGGCAGCCCCAGGCAGCTTCTACCAGTTCGAAAGACAGGGATATTTTTGTGTGGACACTGTTGACTCCAAGCCAGATAAGCTAGTCTTTAATCGCACTGTAGCCCTACGCGATACATGGGCCAAGATCCAGCGTAGGCAGGGCTAGATGTAGGGCGAATCCAAGTGGCTGCACCTGTGGGTATACTATGCCAGAAGGCATAAGGTGATATAGCATGAGGGTGGAGATATACCCCACCCTCTTTTTAGATCACGTTTAACATATTTTTGAGAGTGAATTACTATTATGAGAATGTAAAGAAGGAAAGAACTGGAATCGGGGGAAAATTGGAAATAGTGGGAGAGGTGCTTTCGTGGGCGTGAAAAGCAATGTGGTGTTGGTCATTTTGGGATTGCTTATTGTCTTGCCGGGCGCGGTTAGTGCCCAAGTGCTTGATACCGCGACGATACAAGTGGTTCTCAATATCCCTCAGAGTTTGTGGGTCAGTGTGAGCGTATCGGAACTGGTTTTCGAGGAGGAGGATTTTGACACAACCAGAGAGGCAGTTCTGCTAGAAGAAGGCATTCTCGCACACAAGCGTGGTGCTGTGCGGGTGGTGGTGGGCGGCAACGTAGGCCATGCGTTATTCGTCTCCTCCCTTGAAGATGCCTTTGCTGGTCCCAATGGTGCGCGACTACCCAGCTCACAAATGGGCTATCGGATGACGACTGCCAATGATGGTGCTAGATGGTATGAGCTGCAGACCAAGACCAATACCCGCGAAGCGTTTTTTGAAAGGCTTACGGCGGGTAGAACCGTTTTCAACATGGACTACCGGTTGCTGACCACATGGCAGGATGCTCCGGGTACTTACGAAGGGACAATTGTGTATACCGTTGTACCGATAGAAATCTAAGTATGGGCAGAGAATCTAGGGCACTAATGGGGGGTAATAAGATGGGAAAACGCAGTCGATATCTAGCAGTATGCATAGGATTGATGGTCCTGCTTTTGACAGGGAGTGCTTTTGCTCAAGCAGTCGATGACGAACCATTGGTGACAATTATGCTCTTTGACACCGATCTCAGAGAAGCCCTCAGCGAGATCTCACTGCAAACTGGAATTAGCATCATAGCCGATCAGACGGTGAATGGTCAGATCACGGCTGATCTGTCGGATGTGCCTTTGGAAAAGGCTCTGCGGATGATTCTGTTCACCGGGGGATTTTCATATCGCAGGGTAGACGATTATTACTTTGTCGGTTTACCAGATCCGAGAAGCAATACGTTCGGAGCCTTAGTAGAAACTGAAGTCATTCAACTAAAGTATGTGCAAGCTCAGGATGTACTGGAGCAGTTGCCGGCCTTCCTTAGCACGTATGTAAAAGGTACCGCTACCGGCAACCTTCTGACCATCTCGGCCCCACCCCAGGACCTGCAGAGAATTATGCAGCTCATAGAGAAATTGGATACGCCCCGCAGGACTGTGGAGATCAAAGTCTTGGTAACAGAGGTGTCTTCCAAGGCTGTGCAGGAACTGGGTAATAGTGTTCTGCAGTTCACCGCTACCCATGGTCAGAGTCTCAATAAAGACTGGAGTAGCACCCTGGGGTTTGATGGTAATCTACTTACTTTGACCACAAATGTATGGGGTACCCTTGTCACTCAGCTCAAGCTGCTAGAGGGACAGGAGGAGGCCAAGATCCATGCCGACCCTCGGATCATGGTGGCCGATGGAAAAACCGCTGAACTATTTATTGGGGACCGGCAGATTCTATGGGTAAGGCCGGAGACCAATGAGACCACTTACCGGACCGAACGGATTGACGTCGGGGTAACGCTCAAGGTTACTCCTACTGTGGTAGCCGGTGATGAAGTGATCCTAAATATTGCTCCTGAGGTGAGCCATTTCGTTGATGATGCTAGGCCTGATTTGGTGGTCAAACGTAATGCTGTTTCCTCCACCATCCGTCTAGCTAGTGGGCAGACGGCAGTCCTAGCGGGCATGACCATGGAGGATTACTCCAATCTATCGAAGAAAGTGCCGATACTCGGCGACATCCCTCTATTGCGCTGGCTTTTTAGAAATGACGTGAAGCGGCAAGGCGACAGGGAAGTGCTAATTTTCGTAACTCCCATCATCCAGTAGGGGAGGTAGGTCACCTATGTTGTTGAAGCGCAGTGGCTTCTTGATCTTCCTTCTCCTCATGGCCTTGAGCAGTAGTGTTGCCCTTGCTGAAGGAGTCTCTGGGACTGAGAGTGTGGCTCAGCAGCTGGCCAGCCCAGGCTGGGAAGAGATGGGGCCCGAGATAGATGAACCCATGATTGTCTATTCATTGCACCTAATAGAGTTTAGCTCCTATATGGGCGGTATCCTGGATGCGGCAGTGGAATTATCGCTGGGGTCGGAATCTCAGGGAGGATACAGTGTTGTAACTGATGCAGCCGTGTTGGACTGGATCAGCGAATATCCCGGCACTTTCCAGGCGAATCTAATCGGCTCCTGGGAAACTCGCATAGCGGGCTCCGGCTATGATGCTTGGCTGGTGACTATGGGAGACAAGCCGGTTTCAGTAGAATTGGAAGAGGGCAGAGTTGGCAACGATGAAGAGGCTGACGACTATGACCAGGCGTTGAAGATTACCATGACGCCCCGGCAGATAGATACCCCTGGAGAGGGAGTTTTGACCGACATAGCTCTAGATTATAGGAGCCTAGTCGGTGCTTTGGGCAAGGCTAGAATTACTACCTGGATTCGGCCCGAGGCGGAGCAACCCCTAGCTGTAGTTGTCCAGGAGATGTGGTCTGATAGACATGCGAGGCGGTATTTTGGCCTCTATGCTAAAGCCACCACCATGGCTTCCAGTGCATTACCTAAGAGTGGCCCATTGGTATCTATTGGGAATATCAGAGGACTACAAGGGCTCTTAGTCGGAAACACTGGTCAGGAGCCAGACTGGACCAAGGTCCATTTTGGACTTGGCCAGCGACAGGGAGAAGTTGGCTTAGATTTAGGATTGGAGTTTGAACGCAATCGGTACAGGGTACACACTTACTTGGATAGTTGTGGTCCAGATATTGGTTACGTGATTGGTGTGGATTACGGTCTTTACCAGGAGCTTGGATTGGCAGTGATGCTACATCAAGAACCCCATCTCGGCGCTGTGTTGCGCCTAGGCCTTTCCGACAAGGTGCGCTGGGGCGAGAATTTGGAGCTAGAAGCGGCCTATTTGCCCATAGCGTATGTATGGGGACAGAACCACCTGACAAATAGACCGTGGCTGCAGTTTACCTTGAGGGTAGAACAAGAAGACTGGGGCACATGGTATGAGTGTGTTTGTGATGATGGCCGGGTGGGGCATGGTGTGGGTGTAGAAAAATCCCTAGGCTCAGACCTTGATCTGAGGTTACTCTGGTCAAAAACGCCTGCTGACGAGGATTATTACGGAATAAGTTTGGTTTTTCGACAAGAGTGAACTAGGTTCTCGGGTGTTTCACTCAGGAGGGAGTTAGCCGTGGCTTCTAACTTGGTCGGTTTGAAACTGCGGGTGTGCATGTTGGGTTCTTTTTACCTTGAAGTCAATGGTAAGGGGGTCCCTGCTACTGCGTGGAAATCTAAGAAAGCACTGAATCTTTTCCGATATCTTGTAGCTAGGCGCGGTGAGAAAGTCCCCAAGGATAAGCTCATCGAACTGCTCTGGCCAGAGACAGAGTTTGACGTTTCAATGGAGCAAAACCTACACACCTGTGTGTATTTTGCCCGGCGAGTCATCGAACCAGACTTACAGCCCTACGGTAGATCGGAGTTTATTGCTTACTCCAACGGTTTGTATTGGTTAGAGCAGTGTGAAGCATGCTGGGTCGATATTGAGGAATTTGAGCACTTGTATGAAGGGGGCAAGAGACACCAGAAACAGGAACCTTCCCAGGCCACAAGTGCTTTCAAGCAGGCACTATCATTGTACAGAGGAGATTTTCTAGCTGAAGATCCCTATCTGGACTGGTCTGCCGATGCTAGGGAGTACTATCGTGAAATATACGTAGATGCGACTTTGCGGTTATCTACACTATTGGCTATGGACAATGATGTGCCGGAGGCTGTCCGCGCTTGTCGGAGTGCCTTGCGAAAAGACCCTTATAGGGAGGATCTGCATCATGCGGTCATCGCCCACCTACTGGATGCCGGACGCTACAGTGAAGCAGCTACACAATATCGACTCTATGCCCGCATGATGAAGGATGAGTTTGGGTTGGAGCCCAGTCGGGAGGCCCGGGCATTGCTCCTGAAAATACAGCAGAGTGGGCAATCAATGGCGGCAGCAACTAGCCAGGATGATGCGGCGATGAGCGGAGCTTTTAGTTGCGATCGGAAGCTTTTTGAATCCATCTGCCACTTGGAGCGGCGCAGGCAGGAGCGGAGTCAGCAACCAGTGACCTTTATGCTAGTGTCTTTGATCAAGTCTAGAGGCCAGAAATACGACGGTAGGTACATGTCGATGATTGCTAGCAGCCTGCGGAGGGGAGATGTTGTGTCCCAATGGGAAGACGATAAGATAGCCATTTGCCTATGGGGCACAGAGGAGGCCGGGGCTAGGGTAGTCAGTCGCAGAATAAAGAGCGATGTCGAGAAGGATGGCAAAACCCGGGTGACTATTAGTTACGATGTGCTCAAGGCTGATGATGGCCTTCTCACACAGGAGACTATGCAAGAAGGCAACTAACTTGGACTTGCTCAGGGATATTCCAAGGATTTTTCGAGAAAGATTTTAGAATGCCGGGTTATAATGTGGGTGAAATTCGTAGTGGGGGGGAAAGATGGATGAGTGGCTGTATGAAGGAAGAAGACACAGCCTCTAGCCCAACCACCAAGTCTTCCACCTTTATCGTGCGGGTATTGCGCACTGATAACGGGACCTGGCAGGGGCGCATTGGTCATGTTCAGAGTGGGGATATGCATACATTCCAGAGTTGCCTGGAGATGTTGAGGATAATCGATGAGCTTGTGGGAACGAAAGATCTGAGAGCAAAGGAGACAGGGCGAAATGCGGGCAAGCGTTCTTTGGTACAGGAAGCCTAATAGAATAGCACTCATGCTCTGTTTGATCATAGGTTGCATGATGGTGTCTAGCCAAGCCCATGGGGCAGCGTATAGTGTGCAGGTGGCACCAAAAGGCACCAAGATTATGTTCAAAGCATCGGAAAGCTATGATGGATATGGGGACGGAACCAATCATATCGATATAGAATGGGAGACGGACTCTGATAGGACCGATATATATTACAAGGCTGACCCCAGTTCTGCGATTCCGCCACAGTATATTGAGATTTTGACACCGTATTACGGAAGTTGGCGGAGTCTGGAAAAGCCGGTGTTGGTGCTAAAAGGAACCGAGACGCGAAAGGTTCGATTACCGATCCGTGTCTCCACAAAGGCTTGGGGACCAAAGGGTGAATGGACGACTTATATTCGGTGCTCCAACATTGGTGGCCTTCCAGCGAGGACGGTGGAGGTAGATGCCAAGGATCCTAACCCTACAGGTCTAGTGACATTGTCGGTTGATGGGGGTGCTATTGCGATTGAGGCGCTCACAGGGCCAGATCTTTATGAAGCCAAGGAGCTGGTTACAGCTACGGTGAAGGCTGATCACAGCAACTGGATGCTGAAAATTAGCGGAGAAGCCCCAAAGCTTGTGAGCGAGCAACCGCCAGGAGACCCACCGGTGATATCGCTAGATGATATTATCCTTAACATAGAGCGCAATGGTAAGCTGATAGCGGAAGGTTGCAGCTTGACAGCTAATGGTATCCAGCTAGAGACAGAGCCAGAGGCAGGGCAGCAAACTTTCAAAATATCAGTTAAGGCTCAGACTCACTGGGAGACAATCGCCGGTGAGTATCGAGGACGACTCATATTTACCGAGATGGCAAAGCCCTGATTTCGGTGTACTCCGTGACAGGGGAATAATCTTACTCATTGGAAGCTATGACCCGCCATCTTGACTGGTCACCTATGGATGGCGGTGAGCTAGGGTGAAACCGGCCAAGGAGAATGGCCAATGAGGGGGAAGCAAAGATGAAAAAAGCAATTATGGTTGGTTTGGCCTTATCACTGGTTTTCGGGGTCAGTGCTGTGGGGTTAGCGGCAAGTGGAGATCTTACGAGTTCAATATCTGAGTCACAGGAGCTCGTAGTCACTGTGGGCAAATGGGCGGAATTGACAGTTGAAGCAGATTCACTAGCGATTGCACTGACCGAGCCTGGGAAGAGCGACACAAAGTCTACTTCAGTTATAGTCAAGACCAACACTGGAGTACAGGTGATCTTGACCTCTCCTGGGAAACTGATAGATGGAAATTTGTCGTGGGCTGAGAACCAACCGAACAGTGCTCTGGATTGGTATATCAGCTTTAGTAATAGTGATCGAGCCCATAAATCATACGATCTTGCTGCAGGCTCCACAGATACCCATACTCTCTATTTCCACGCGTAGAGGAATGACTCGGCATCGGAATGGTGGCGGTTGAAGGCTACCAATACCGGTTATAAGGGTATTGCTACTGTGACTGTGGCGGCCAAATAGGCATGAGTGGGTATCAGCCAATTATCTTAGCTCGGAACAACGTGTGGGTCTTTGGGTTTACCGGCTCAGAGGTCCACATCTGCTGAGGAGCGAGCGATGAGTGCGGGTAATCCTCAGCCTCATGGATACGCTGGATTAGGACATTAGCGCTTGAAGAAAGCGGGTGGTAGGATGAAGAATGCCGTGGGGATTCTTAAGTTCAGCTTAGTAATTGGCATTATACTGTTAATGGCCTCTCCAGTGGCCTGGGCATTTGGCGTGCGTCCTTTAGTGATTGATCTGAATATGAAGCCCGGGGATACCCGGGATTTCGAGATCATCTTCAACCCAGGAGCTAGTGATGAAACAATACTCCTTTCTTTATACCAGCCAGTACAGCTGTTGAACGGCAATTTGGCATACCAAGAGCCTAATCCAGAGACGTTCCCTTCAGTTAACTGGGTTAAGCTAGATAAGACCGAAGCAAAGGTCTATCCTGGGGAAGATACGCTCATATCAGGGACCGTCAGGGTACCTTTTGATGCTGGTGGTTCCCATACAGTAGTTGTCATGGCAGAGCCCAAGGTGCCGGCCGATCAACCGGGGATTACTCTCATCGTCAGATATGCTATTCGCCTTAATATCCGGGTGGATCGACCCGGGCTTCGGACCCAGGCAGAGCTGGTGGATTTTGATATGGTTCCGGGACCCGAGGGAGAACCTGTCATAGTCGCTAGGGTTAGTAACACATCAGTCTGGGATTACCTAGTTTCGGGAGAAGTCACCCTCCGGGACTCGGAAAGGCGATTGGTAGAACGGGTCCAGCTAAATAGTGATGCTAGTGCTAGATCTGGTTTGAATCAGACTAGAATGTATCCAGGTAGCGAAGTAGAGTTTCTAGGGACAGTGACAAAGCGGCTAAGTCCCGGTGAATACACCCTGAGGGCGTTTTTCCGCTACGGTGACCATGGCCAAATCAGCCGGACCAAGACCATCGAGGTTATCCAGGGACAGTTTAGCTTCCCGGGAGCCGATGAGGTCGGCGCCTTTACTACCGATCCTGATAAAATAGAATTGGCACTGAAACCTGGACAGCGGAAGAGTGAAGTCCTTCAAGTCACCAGTGAGATCCAAGAACCTGTTACCATTGTCATTGGTGGCAAAGATGTTGAGCCGGAGTACCCCTATTCTCCCCTAGAATGGGTTGAGCTAAGAGGGCCGGGCCAGTTCGATCTACCGGGCAGGGGTAAAGGTAGAGTAGTATTGACAGTAGCTGTACCCAAGGAAGCCCTTGAGGCTAGCTACAACGGATCCCTGATCCTGACTGCATTTACCTCGGAATCAGAGGAGCCTGTTAGTCAAAAGATCGTACCTCTTGCTGTCTTGGTGGGCACTAACCATCTCTACCAAGTGGAGCTCAGAAGCGTGCAGGCCGAAAAGACGGAAGAAGGTCATCTGCTGTCCCTGGACATAACCAATACAGGCAATGTTGATCTAATACCTATGGCGGATGTTGTGATCAGTAACACTGCTGGTGAATTTGTGGAAAGGGCGGCGCTGACTATGCCAGAGGATGCGCCAAAGGTAATTCCCTTACAGAAGCTGCAGCTGGCAGGTACGGCAGAGGGGCTGAGCCCTGGATCGTATAATATCAGGATTACTCTATCTGATGGCAGCCGAGAGATTTTGTCTACTGAGATGCCTCTTGACGTAGGGGAGTAAAGTGTGTTATTGTTGAAACAAAGGAACATTCTTCCAAATGAATACTAACGTCTACGATAAAGGCAAACCCACCGAAAGGTGGGGACGCAAAGCCAACGGACCTAAGGCGTGGTGCTAGGGTGGCCGGGTTGCCGAAGAGACTAACAGGACTGTACAGGAGTCTGTTCATCTCTTTGGATGAATAGGCTCCTTTTGCTTATATGGAATGCGCTGTGAAAAGTGTAGAGGGAATAGAGGCGGATGCACTAATATAGCAACTCTCCAGAAACGGTAAACCTGTCGAAAGGCGGGGGCACAAAGCTACGGACCTAACAGGAAACTCATGGTGGCCGGGTTGCCAAAGGAGGATTATCAAATGAAAAAGCTTAGAATTATAGGTTCCATATTGGTGATCATGGTTCTACTTACCGGTTCCAGTGGTGTGATATCTGCCAGAGAGTTGGCCAAGGCAGAGCTCAAGGTACGGATGGAAATCCCCGTGATGCAAAGATTGACAGTGCTGCAGCCGGCAGAGGTAAGCTTCACATATCCCAAGGATGGACAAGCTGTGGAGTTCACCGATGTAGGCAGGGTTAGGGTACAAAGCAATGCCAACTGGGCATTAACTGTTGGCGCAGTTGCCGATGCCAGTATAGATATAGCTGTCAGGCCCTCTGGAAATAGATTCGCTAGCTGGCAGAGTGCACAGGGACAGGGGAGCGTGTATACTGGCCCTAATGGTTCCCAGGATATGAGCTGGGACGTGAGGGTGGAGGGTCGTCGCCCATCCCCCGCTGGTGTGCAAGGAACTGTGCAGCTGGTTTTTACCCTAGGGCAATCCTAGACCTCTGAGCTATATGGATGTACGAACTAGACGGCGCTCCTAACGTTGGGTATGGAACTAAGGCCCAGGTTTTTGCCTGGGCTTTTTGCGTTTTTGAGGCGAACGCAGCCATGTCTAGCCTAACGGAAGGAAAAATCCCCATCTCCATGATCGTGCTCATGACCGCAGTATTGACACCGTTTGGGGCTCTTCACCCTGATTTTGATCTCCAGACCTTCGTTCTCGATTTTGATCTTCTTTTTGCGCCCATCATCACTCTGCCGTACTTTGACCTTGAGTTTGTCATCACAGTCCACATCCGCTCCCCCCAAGTTGCTATCTTGTTAGCCCCCCCAATATGATACGAAAGCCGGGGTACATTGGTGCGCTGTGGGACGAAACGCCCAGGCACAAGAGGTAAGAGACAGCCAGATCTTAAGCAGGGGAATTATCAACAGACAGCGAATTCTAAGCGATGGATCGAAAGGAGCCGTGAACCCGCATGACTAGTCAATTACCTCCGCAAGATGCTTACTACTATCAAGATGAGATTGAGCTAAGGGAGATAATCAAGATCATCAGGAAACGCATCTGGCTGGTGGTCCTTTTACCGCTAATCGCCGCAATAGTGGCTTTCGGTGCATCCAAGTTTGTGATTGTGCCAGAATACGAAGCGTCTACTCAGATCGCGTTGGGGACTTTTGGCCACGAGATCTATGGTAATCTGGCTGCATCCAAAGAGATACTGTCAAGTCGCGATCTCTTGGTCCGAGTTGTTGATGATTTGGGTTTGCGCAGTCAATATCGGTCGGTGGAGGATTTTGCCAAGCCCATTTCCATAGAGGAAGTCCGAAACACCCGCATGCTAGCCATCAGCTATCAGCATAGTGATCCTGCACAGGCTCAAGCCGTTGTTCAGGCCATTGTGGCACAGTTCCTCAATCAATCGGATGCCATCTATAGCCAGAAGAGATCTCTTCTGGAGCAGCGGCTGGCAGAGCTTCAGGGCGATTATGACAAAACCCAGAGTACATACCAGGATTCAATGGATACCTTGCAGGCTCTGGAAAGGGTACCATCTTCTGACTCTGAGGTAGCACTGGCCAGGGCCCGAGTCATTGATTACCTAGCCAAAGATGAGGCTTTGCTCCTGTCATTGAGCTCGCAGATCCACGATACTAGGGTAGCATTATCGAATATGGAGAATACGGTGGTCATAGACCAGCCGGCAGTAGGCATCGACCCGGTGAATGTGCGGCCCATGCTAAACACAGGCATTGCACTGGTACTCGGTGGAATGGTGGCCCTAGGTTTGGTGTTTGTGCTGGAGTATTTCGAGAAGAATCCCCTGCAAGCCAAATAGCACATACAAAGTAGATCGTAGCCCAACATGGCCGATATCACATTGCATAAAGTAAAGATAGAAGAAGAGGCGTCCTCCTGCCTGGGGGGCGCCTTATTGATTATTTGATCTGTGCTGAATATTTTCATTGGCTAGTTGCATCCCATGATCCGGCATGGTATAATGCTAGTGCACTAGTTCGGTAGTGCACCGACACTAGAGGGAGGTGGCTTGTTTGACAGATGGTTTCCAGGTGAAGCTCGATTTCGATTCCACCCGCCCCATTTACATGCAGATCATCGACGAAGTGAAAAGAGCAGTGGCACGAAACTTCTTGAAACCGGGTGGAAAACTGCCTTCACAGAGGGAACTAGCCCAGGCCGCCCGGGTTAATCCCAATACTGTACAGAGGGCATACAGGGATATGGAGGCGATGGGATTGGTGGAGACTAGGCGTGGAGAAGGGACATATATCAGAGAAGATGAGGGGCTTTTGGCAACACTGAAAAGCGAAATGGCCCAGGCGGCAGTAGATAGCTTTGTCCGCCAAGTCATAGCCTTAGGTTTGGGGGAAGCAGAGGTTGTTGGTCTTGTCACTAATCTGTACAGGACAATCCAAAATGACAAGGGGGGAGCTCAAGACGATGTCCGGTAATATGCTCGTTCAAACACAACATGTAGTGAAGCGATTTGGTCGTATACAGGCGGTTAACGGCATTACGGTGGAGATCCCCAAAGGGATTGTGGTGGGGCTTGTTGGTCCTAACGGCAGTGGGAAATCTACGTTCCTCAAGCTTCTAGCGGGAGTCTTGCGGCCAGATAGTGGTAGTGTCAGAATCAATGGCTTGCCCATCGGGCTTGAGACCAAGGCCCGGGTTGCCTACCAACCGGAAATAGACCACCTCTATGACTGGATGACTGTCCAGCAGGTATTGGATTTCACAGCTGGTCTTGTCCCAGATTGGAGATGGGAGAGGGCCAATGAATTGACGGATTTTCTCAATCTCGAAAAGACCGTCAAGGTGCGACATCTCTCAAAGGGTATGCGGGCCCGACTGAAACTAGCTGTTACCATGTCAAGGGATGCAGATCTATTTCTTTTGGATGAGCCCCTTTCAGGCATCGATCCACCTTCCCGGATCCGGATTGTCAAGAGTCTCATCGGCGGATATGAATCTGGTAGACATACGCTGATCCTGTCTACCCATGAAGTGGCTGAGACCGAGGGGATCTTTGAGCGGGTGATCTTTCTAGAACAAGGGCAGATCCGTGTAGATGAAGATGCCGAGACGCTGAGAAGCCAATACGGGAGTTCTATTCAAGGGCTTTTCGAGGAGGTATACCAATGAGAGGATTTGGTCAGCTGTACAAGAAAGATCTGGAAAGCATAAGCGTGATGGCCATAATCCTGGGTGTAGGTATTCTCTTTTGGGACACTTACTTCTACACACGCATTGGCGAATGGAAGGCGGAAATCGCGATCATTCCCACTTTGCTCCCCTTTGGGGTGATCATGTTCTGGCTTGTGCTCCAGGCTATCCAAGTCTACAGACATGAATGGCAGACAGGAGGTATTCACCTGCTTCTAGCACTGCCCCAACCGGGCGGCAAAATTGCCCTAGCCAAGTTAGCGGCCGTTCTAACTGCCTTTACCCTTCATCTGGTTGTGGCTACCCTCGGGTTTGTTTGGGTACTACGAGCAGGCTCGTTCTACTCCGGAGGCGTTCGCTTATTTGGCATTGCCACGGAAGCTTTTTTCCAATCTAGGACAGCGACTAGTTGGCTCGTTAGCATCGCACTGAGATCCGGGTTTGCTTACTGGCTAGTGGGCCTAAGCATGGTGGTGGTCTTTCAGCTGGTATATAACTGCAGTAGATTGGCTACGAGACTACGCTTTCTCGTCGGTTTAGCCAGTTTCTTTGTGATTCAGTGGCTGATAGGTCTATGTGGTGCCATTGGGTACTATGTCTTCTCTTGGCTACCGGATCTAGTCATCCGAGTTCCTATGGACACCCTGAGCAGGATGGATCCAGCCTATGGTATGGCCCAGGTACCAGTCCAGACAGCCAAGATATTGATCGATAGTGGCATCTTGCTGGGAAACGCCCTCGGTGTAGTATTGATGTTTCTTGTTACTGGCTATCTCTTGCAGGGCGTACTGGAAGTATAGGGTGCTTGCTGGGCATATAAGTTGGACCAGTGCTGGCTGGTTGAAGGAGAGAGTGACATGAATAGGCGCACAGCGCTGTATATTCTGCTGGCCTTAACGGTTTTGATGTTGGTCGATGGTAAATACGGGCTCCTCAACACCTTGACTCCTTACAAACACCTAGTCAGAGTTGAGGAAACCGAAGGAGCAGGTATAGATCCGGGCACACCCAGCGCCGAGAAAAGCGGTCCCTTGGAGGGAATGCTTGGCCCTGGAGAAGTGCTGAAGATCAGCAATAGTTTCGGGCATGTTGAT
>DAIQRD010000166.1:0-3341 GCA_036786445.1 Bacillota bacterium | reverse complement strand
TCTGCAAGCGGCAACCACCACACCTCCTGTACACCAAAGCGTGGCCGCCTCTGGTGGAGCATCCGTGATACTGTTCCAATTATACATTTCGACCGGACATCCTTCTACCCTTAGTAGGCAAAACGGCCCCTAGCGGCTAGATAGCCTGGCAATAAACCAGGTCGAAAGCCCTGCTAGCCAATTAGTTGCCAAGAAGACTGCGACGATCAACATGAAGATTCCAGCTATGGGCTGCACGATATTAATATGACGCCGCAAACCTGACCAGCTGGTCAAAAAGAAAGCGGAGATTAGGAAAGGTATAGCCAAACCCAAAGTATACGCCATGAGATAAGCCAAAGCCATTGGGGGCTCAGAACTAGCTAAGACTAATACACCAGCCAGGATCGGGCCGATACAAGGGGTCCAGCCTGCAGCAAAAGCCACACCCAAAAGCAGCGAACCCAAGTAATTCGCAGAACGGACAGGATAAAACCGCCACTCTCGATCGAGAAGAGGCAGAGACAACACTCCCAGAAGCTTCAGCCCCATTAGCCCCACAACAAGGGCTCCGATCCATCTCAATATATGGCTGTATTCAAATAACAGCCTCCCGAAGACTGATGCCGACCAACCAAGGCCAAGAAACACTGTAGACAGCCCCAAGATAAAAACAGCGGTGTGAGCCAGTACCCGGCCCCTCTCTGCCCAGCCGTACTGAGCAGCTTCGGTCTGCACTGACAGACCACAGACATAAGAGAAAAACGAGGGAAGTAGCGGCAGCACACATGGAGATGCAAAAGACAAAAAACCAGCTCCGAACGCTATGGCTAAGTTCAGCCGTTCCGCCACCATCTCACCCCCGAAACCCTATCACATGCCAAGCTCGGCAGCCATATCTAGTATAGTATACCGCGCTCTCAATGCCCTTGCATAGGTAAAGGCATCATCAATCCAACTCTGCGGCAGTCCTATTGCCTTGGGATCAGTTGGCGCCCCTGCCCTATCTAGCATTTCAATGATAGCGTCTTCATGGGGCAACCAAGCCAGGGCCCTCTGGATATCGTCCCATTTGGCCCTGATAGCATCTAATCGAGCTCTTCGTGCTTCCCATGCTAGACGCTTGTGCGGAGCTTCTGCAAGGATCTCCCCTGCCATGGTCCCAAAATGCTCACGAATTTGCTGTTCCTGAGCTTCCGGGCCCTGATGACGTACAGCGAGCACAGTCTCATCAATCATGTTTGGGGCTGTGGCCAGCACCTGCCTGTATAAACCGAGAATCAAAGGCGTCGCCACCCCGACCTTCGTCCCATGTAAATGGTAGTGGGACTGCTCTTGTAGGCTACGCATTTCCCAATAGTGGGCTAGTATATGCTCTGCTCCCGAGGCCGGGCGGGAGTTACCTGCCATGATGATGGCTATCCCCGAAAGTATCAGGCCCTCCATTAACTGTCCGATAAGCCGAGCATCCCGCTGACGCAAACCTTCCGGTTCCGCCGTACATTGCTCCAAGGCAGTAGACATCAGGTCCAAGCTAGGCTCACAATATGCCTCACCATACAATAGATGCCCAAGCTGCCAATCGGCCCGAGCAGTAAATTTCCCAAGCAAATCCCCAAAACCGGCGGCTACCATCTGGAGAGGCGCCTGACATAAGACATCGAGATCCGCATATATGGCTATCGGTGGATGGGCCTTGAAGGTGCGCTTGAAACCCCCAACAATCAAGGGTGCAACGGCAGATGCATAACCGTCCATGGAAGGCGCAGTTGGAACGCTCACAAAAGGTTTGCCCATCTTATGGGCAACGAACCTCACCAAGTCAGTTATGGTGCCGGAACCTATGGCAACCAGAGCATCTACTGACGTGGGGGTTTCTAAGACAAGGCGAGCCAGAGCAGAATCATCAGGCACCAGATCCCGATCAGAGGTGGCATAGACAGTCCTACTGGCGATGACACTCTGGCAATCCAGAGCATCTTCTAGCTTCGTACCTACTGCCGACATTGTATGCGTATCGCCGACGAGATGCACTGACCCAGATATGCCCAATTTCCCTAACCTTGCTGGGATTCCTTCTATAATGCCCTTTCCTATAGCTATATCGGCTATGGGAAGTTGATGCCATTTTCCACAGGTGCATAAAAAGCCATGACGCAGTTCTGACAATTTTGCTTCAAATCCTGCCAACATGCCCCATCCTTCCCTCACCTCAAAAAGGCTCGCTCCCTATTTCCACATGCCATGCAGATTCCCTTCTCTAAAGGCCCAGCTTACGATCTACTTTGCCAAGCGTGGAGGGCCAAAGCCACACCGATGACTCCATACGCAACAAATACCCGGAAATACTCACCAATCTGCGGAATACCAATGATGGCTTGTCCAGCTTGAGGCGAAACAACAAACAGGGTATGGAAGAGCAGGAGACCTACCAAGGCCTGCCAGATTGAGGCCCGACTAGCTGTTGCTCCTCCCACCAAGAGAGCTGCTACGGCAAAAGTACCCACTTGCTCATGACTGTTATAGGTGTTCAAAGTACTTATATTTTGTAGGAAGATCAATTGCCCCCATGCCGCAAGGACAGTGGAGATGATCATGGCAATGATGCGGGTCTTGTCAACATCGATACCGGCTACACTGGCAATGTGCCTGTCCTGACCCACAGCCCGCATCTGCTGCCCTAGACGCGTCCGCATGAGAAAATGCAAAACAACACATAGAAGTGCAACCAAAAGCAGTGTACCCATGGGTATGCGGATACCCAGAACAGTCGGCCTCCATAGCTTGTCTAGTACTTTATCGACACCATGTAAGTCTACAGTATTGCGCAGACCCACACCACCAGGAAGCATCATAGAACGATTCTTCATGGGAATAACGGGGCCAACCAGGAAGAGAAAAACCAGCTGGTATAGGCCGTTAGCAAAAAAGCCAAGAATCATGGAGGTAATCATCTCTCTACCTTTGGCTCGGTTCATAACTAACCCTGCAAGATAGCCCATCAGGGCTGCCAAAGGTGCTGCCGCTAACATAGCTACAGCAAATCCCCAGAGACCCTGAATTTTAAAATGGGTAACTGCGATGATTGCTGCCTGACCCGCCATGGCTCCCACTACTATGGCGAAGTTCAGCCCCAATCCCGCCGATACCGGGATTAGCAGGGCCAGCACAAGGAAGGAATTCCTGGCAAGCCGGGTGATAATTTCATTAACCAAAAACAACGGATCCATCTTCGCCACCCATGCCGCAAGCGTACATAGAATGGCAAAAAGAATGGGAACAGCATTCTTCTTGAGCAGGGGCAGAAAAGCAGTGCCCTTTTGTGCAGGTAATACGGGGTTTTGGCTACTCACGCTATCTCC
>DAIQRD010000165.1:0-3376 GCA_036786445.1 Bacillota bacterium | reverse complement strand
CGGGCTTCTTCTACACAATTCAGGTAGGAGACACTCTGTTTGAGCTAGCCCAGCGGTTTGGCACTACAGTTGCTGCCATCATCGCAGCTAACCCAGGTATCGATCCAACTAGATTGGTACCGGGTCAGAGGATCTGTATCCCAGTTGTCCAGCCACCAGTCTGCACGGGCTTCTTCTACACAATTCAGGTAGGAGACACTCTGTTTGAGCTAGCCCAGCGATTTGGTACCACGGTTGCTGCCATCATCGCAGCTAACCCAGGTATCGATCCAACTAGATTGGTACCAGGACAGCAGATCTGCATTCCAGTGCCAGGCCCTCCAGCTGGGCGGCGCTGCATCGTAATGATGCCTACGGATCTAGCTCCCAATGCCGACGGAGTGCTCTTCCTAGACCAAGTCAACAACGTTGTTTTGGGTACTGCCTCTAACGTACCAGATCCAACGGTATTCAATCAGGAAGTGTATAAACTCTGGCTACGGGAAGGTGCCACTAACAACTGGGTAGTAACAACGATGTTCAGATCACCTCAGGACACTTGGGTAGGGCGCTTGGTGCCAGCTCAATCCCTAGCTAATTTCTCTGCAGCGGTCATCTCTGCTGAGCAGGCCGCCAATATGCAAAGACCAGTGGGTAGCCGAGTGCTAACTGCCACCATACCATCGATATGAAGTAGGTTGCTGTAGGCTAAGCAGACCATGTCCTTCTGGGCATGGTCTGCTCATACCAAGAACTACCGGCCAAAGGATCTGTCCATTGATTGGACATGCTGCAGGATTTGCCATTTCAGAGAACGAAAATCAGTTCAAGATAAAGACCTATTACAGGGAGGGACTTAGATTTGGAGAAACCAGTTATTCTGACAAATCAGGGAGAACAGATGATAGGGATATTGCATTTGCCTCAAGGGAAAGGCCCATTCCCTGGGGTAGCCATCTATCACGGTTTCACTGGCACCAAGGTAGAGCCCCATCGGATTTTTGTGAAGATGGCACGGGCCTTAACTGCTGCGGGGATTGCCGCCGTTCGCTTTGATTTTCGAGGTTCAGGTGATAGTGAAGGTGATTTTGCTGATATGACTGTTAGTGGGGAGATCGCCGATGCTATTAGAGTGCTGGATTTTCTGGAGGGACAAGGAGTTGTAGACGGTGATCGACTGGGAGTCTTAGGTCTGAGCATGGGTGGGGCGGTAGCCGCCTCGGTGGCTGGTCAAGATCGAAGGGTCAAATCTCTCGCACTGTGGGCAGCGGTAGCCCAATTTAGTCTATTCGAAAGTGAGCAGGACCTACTGGAGCAGGCGAGAACACATGGCAGCGCCGATCTTGGCGGCAATGTGCTTAAGTATGCTTTCTATGAGGATGCACGTCAGCAAGAACCCTTGAAATGGGTCTCCCGTTTTAATGGAGCCGCACTTATCGTCCATGGGGATGGGGATCCCACGGTGCCTGTGGCTCATGCAGATTTGTACTATGATGCCATTAAAGGCAAAAAGGAGAAATTCATTGTCCCCGGGGCTGACCATACCTTCAATAGCCGAGATTGGGAAGCCGCCGTCATTGAAAAGACAGCGGCGTGGTTCACAAACACACTCTAGTTGGTGGAGTTTCACACTTTGTGCATGCCTAGTGCCTAGACTGTCTCCAAATCCTGGGCCCGATCTATGAGATCGCTATAGGCTTGGGCTAGCTGGCGGGTAATGGGCCCAGGATTTCTATTACCTATGGGCATGCCGTCGACGGTAACTAGGGGAAACACAGCAATCCCTCGGCTGGTGATAAACACCTCTTGGGCACACTGCAGCTCATCTTTGGAGATGGGCTGCTGACGTAGGGGCAACCCCAGCTGGGCAGCTAGTTCTAACAGTATTTCTCTGGTGATACCACCCAGTATGAACTGGGAAGTCGGCGCTGTAACTAGGGTATCGTCAATCACAGCGAACAAGTTGCTACTGGAGCCTTCCAGGACCCCCAGTCCTTCCCGGTGTAGGAGAGCCTCGGTGGCCCCGGCCCTGCGGGCCTTCTCTTTAGCTACGACATTGGCGATGAGGTTCAGTGACTTGATGTCACAGCGGGACCAACGCTCATCGGGGACAATGATGGCAGTACCACCTTGGTTGAACGCTTCTGGAGTAATGTCATTCCAGGGCATGGTATAGGCTAAAAAGGTGGGCTTGACATTCTCCGGGAAAGCGTGGGAGCGGGGGGCGATCCCCCGGGTAACCTGCACATAGATAAGGCCATCCTGGAGAGAGTTTTCTTGAATCAAGCGCCGGATAGAGGCGGCAGTATTGAAGTCTTCGTTGGGTAGCTGTATTTCCAGGGCTGCTATGCTGCGCTGCAATCTTCGCAGGTGCCTGTCTAGCGCTAAGGCTTGTCCTTTGAGGCACCTGATCACTTCATAGACGCCGTCACCAAATTGAAAACCTCTGTCTTCGAAAGAGATTTGCACCTTTCCTCTGGGCATGAACACACCATTGAAATATACTATCTGATTCATCAAGCGGCACAGGTGTAACCAACACAGCTTTCGGAGCCTGCAGTGGCGCCTGCTGCCCAACACCTCCCTATTAATGAGTTTCTGCTTGCGGAACGCCGTTTCTTACTAGCCGGAAAAGAAGAATCTGAGCGGCTAGGTGTAGTGCTAAAGCCAACACAAAAGGCAGCCTGGGGCTGAGCGAGTAGAGCAACCCCGCTATGGGGCCTGCTGGGATGGTGGCGACTAAAGTCAACACTGCAATGACAGAGTTGATCTTGGCCCTGGCCCGATCCGGGATGGCGTTAGCTAAGCTAGCTTGGCGGATGGGATCGAGAATCGCTGATCCAAAGCCGTTAAAGATCGCCGAGAATAAGGGGAACATCATCAGGCCCGGTGGTGCCACCAATAGTGCCAAACCACCCAGCGTAAATCCCAATGCACCCACTTGTAGCCCCCAATTGGCCCGTTGGGGGCCCAGATGTGGTACAATCAGAAAAAGCGCAATGATCATGGTGGCGGAAGTGGCTGCCGGTATCAGGGCGATCATTGCAGGTGACAGCCCAAGCCCTGTAGTATCAGTCATGTAAAGGGCTCCATAGGTGTTTCGGATACTGGCACTAAACATAGCAATGGTTTGTACCAGGAAGAGGGTCAGAATCGTGGGTGATTCTCTCAGCAACCGAAAGGAAGCAGAGAACTCGCCCAAGGTTTCTAGTGGCGAAGCTTTAACTGTCTCTTCTAGTATGTTTTCTCCCATGGAACTTTCTCTTACACCCCGCTGCCGGATAGAGAGGGCTAAGATAACAATGATCAGTCCTGTGGAATAGATAATCCTGCCACCAGTGATCATGCCCCAGCGCCGAACCATCAGCCCACCAATGGGCACCAATAGCCCAGACCC
>DAIQRD010000025.1:0-25046 GCA_036786445.1 Bacillota bacterium | reverse complement strand
CTCTCGATCACAGCCATCTGCTTCCGATGAACTGGGTGTCGGGCGATGGGGGCATAGATCAGCCCCTCATCTGCCAAGATATTGCCATGGACTAGGGCTATGTACCATCTCTTGGCGGTCCGATCCCTGATCTGTACCGCCAGAGATCGATGGGCAGTATCGTTCTTTACAGCCACCATGACCCCTGAGGTATCCTTGTCCAAGCGATGGACTATGCCTGGCCTATGGATACCACCTATACCGGAAAGATCTTGGCAATGGGCCAGCAGCGCATTGACCAGGGTGCCGCCGGGATTACCGGCAGCCGGATGCACCACCATGCCTGGCGCCTTATTGATCACGATAATATCTGAGTCCTCATAAATGATATCCAAGGCAATATCTTCAGGTTCCACCGCTAGGCTCCTTGTCGGCGGAATCACCACATGGATGACATCACCGACATTCAGCCGATAGCCGGCTTTGCGGTAGCTGCCATCCACCGTTATTAGGCCTTGGTCCATCAATTTCCGTAGATGTGAGCGAGAATATCCCTCTACCTGCTGAGTAAGGTAATGATCTAGGCGGATACCTGCTTCATGATCCTGAATAACAAACCTCAACTCCTGCCCCACTTCCTCCACCTATCTCACCCCCATCATACCTCTTTTTTCCCTTCCCCCATGAGCAGCCAGAAAAGCAGGAATACACCGGAGACTATCCCAATATCTGCCACATTGAAAACCGGCCAAATCCGAACATCCAGGAAATCAACGACATAACCCAAACGGATTCGATCGATGAGATTGCCTACTGCCCCCGCTAGCCCCAGGGTTAGACCCAATCTGAGCAGCATGGGCTGGCTGGCAACTTTACTTCGATGGACCCAGACCGCCGCCAATACCCCCAAAGTTAACATAATTAAGAAGGGGGTAGCATGGGCAAAAATGCCAAAGGCAGCCCCGGGATTGTGCACCAATGTCAAATAGATCAAATGACCGGGTAAAGCCACTGACTCCCCAGGCTGTAGATACTGCGTTACCACCCACTTGGAGACCTGGTCTAGTATGACTATGAAGATGCCACCTGCAACGAAACCCAAGGCGCCATGACCCTCCCCCTGATTCCACATTCTGCGCCCATATTAGCATAGCCTGTCAAGCGAAGCAAGTTATGGTTGTTCCTCCTTTGCCACTTCGGGGTCTTCATTTTCCACTGCTTCTATAGATTCCGCAATCCCGATATCCTCGTCTGCGTTGATATACACCTCATCATATCCCACAGCACCGGGGATATCCTGAGGCGTATTGGCTGTGCCAAAACGTGCTACATCCTGCCACGCATCTTCTGCATCAAAGCCCACGGTATCCGGATGGGTGAGTTGGAAGGGGATTACCAGTTCTTCCACAGGGCGATGCCATCTATCCCTTACACTCTCTTCGGCTTGCTTGCACTCAAGACATCTTGTGGCCGAAGGGATAGCCCGCAGGCGCCCTTCGTCAATGGGCTGACCGCAATCTTGGCAGATCCCATACTCCCCGGAATCCATGAGCTCCAGAGCATCTTCCACGTCAGCCAACAAGCGGCGGCTGTTTTCTCGCAAAGCAACGTCCTTACTTCGCTCAAAAGTTTCCGCTCCTAGATCCGCTGTATGCTGATCATAGCTGGATAATTCTCCTACGGAAGCCGTAAGTCTTTGTGACAGGCCTTCATCTATGGATTCAATAATCTGCTGCAGCTGCTCTTTTTCTGTCTCGAGACCTTCCCGCAGCTCGTCAAAGAAGCCCTTGCACACGGTGACTCCTCCTAACACAAGATGATTATTGTATGTAGCATAACTCCATCCCTGTCCTTTAGGGCAGGCGATGCAGCTCCACTTCTACTATCCGGGCGATCTCCGCTAAAAAACGGCCGATTATCGGCAGGTTCAATGCAGCCACTTTGCCCAACAGGTATAGGAAAATAGCTCCCACGGCGGTGAAGCCCACCGCTATACCAAATCCCCGAATTATACCGGCTAGGAAATTCAAATATAAGAGACGGCGGGGTTGCCGAAAGAGTTCCACATATTCGGCAATACTGGCCTTCTCCAGGCTAGCACTTAACCCATCGAGCCTCTTAATCAGGGTCCCCAGTAGCTTGTCGTTGATTTCTGCCATGATCGATTTGCTCCCAGCATCAATGACTCCTGTAGTCCCCCATAGCTTTCCCCGAGAACGGGGCAAAATCACGTAGAAAAAGATGCACCCCCCTTGCCAGCTGTGTCATACAGGGCTGGCAATGCTGGATGCATCAAATTTCCACAGTGACAATTGCCTCTAGATCAAGATCCCATAATCAATCAGCTGTTACCACCTGACAGCAACGCTGACAGAGCTGGGGATGCTGTTTACTAGTTCCCACAAAGGATGTGTAGCGCCAGCATCTTTCACATTTCTCACCTTTAGGCTCATGGACTAATACCTTGAGCCTGCCATCTAGGCCCTCCACCGCATTGGACGGAGCCGCCCCGTCGGGTAAGGCAATGTGTACTTCCGAGACGATAAACAGTGCCTCCAATTCCGCAAGGCTGAACTGGTCTAGCGTCTGGCGCAAGCCATCGTCGGGGTAGAGAGTGACAGCAGCATCATTGGAACTGCCGATGATTTTGTCTGCCCTGGCCAATTCCAAGGCCTTAGCTACTTCTCGCCGAACACTCATACAGCCGGCCCATTTGTCTGCTAACTCCGCTGGAAATCGCTGAGAACTGATCTCTGGCCATTTGCTGAAATGAACACTCGGACCATCCTGTAGCTCCTCAGGCAGATGCTGCCAGATCTCCTCTGCAGTATGCACCAAAACTGGAGCAATCAAGCGCGCTAGTCCCAAGAGGATCTCACAGATCACCGTCTGGGCAGCTCGACGACTCAAAGAGTCTAGAGCATCGCAATAGAGCCGATCTTTGATCACGTCCAGATAGAAACTCCCCAAATCTACGGCACAGAAGTTGTGCACACCATGATACATGGTGTGGAACTCATAGTCAGCATAGGCTTTGGTGACCTTCTCGACCAAACCGTGGAACTGATCAAGGATATATCTATCCATTTCCGGCAATTGGGCTAGAGGTACACTGTGCTCGGCAGCATTGAAATCAGCTATATTGCCCAACATGAAGCGCATGGTGTTGCGGATCCGCCGATACACCTCTGCCATCTGTTTCAAGATCTCCGGTGACACACGAATATCGCTGCGGTAATCGGCTGATGCCGCCCACAATCGGAAAACATCGGCACCATATAAGCTAATTATCTCCTCAGGCGCCACGGTATTTCCCACTGACTTGGACATTTTGCGGCCTTCTCCATCGACGATGAAGCCATGGGTCAACACGGCCTTGTACGGCGCTACCCCTCGCACAGCCACGGAAGTCAGTAGCGATGATTGGAACCAGCCTCTGTGTTGATCGCTGCCTTCTAGATAGAGATCTGCAGGCCAGCGCAACCCCTCTCGCTGCTCCAGCACGGCCATGTGGCTAGAACCCGAGTCAAACCACACATCCATGATATCTTTTTCCTTGATAAAAGACTGGTGGCCACAGGCTTCACACTTGGTCCCGGGAGGCAAAATCTCCTCCGGCTTGTAGATGAACCAAGCATTGGAGCCCTCCTTACGGAAGAGATCTGCTACCGCCTTGATTGTTGCTTCAGTTACTAATGGTTCGCCACAGTCCTCACAGTAAAAGACAGGGATAGGCAGGCCCCAGATGCGCTGGCGGGAGATACACCAATCACTGCGCTCTCTCACCATGTTACTGATTCGATCGATACCCCATCTGGGAATCCATTCTACACCCTGAATGGCATCTAAAGCCTCTTTACGGAACCCCTCGATGGAGACAAACCACTGCTCAGTGGCTCGGAAAACGATGGGGTTTTTACAACGCCAACAGTGGGGATACTGGTGCACAAGCTCTGCTGCCTGCAAGAGTAAGCCCATGTCTTTCAGGTCCGAGATAATGACTGGGTTGGCTGCTTGTAGCTCCATACCTGCGTATTTTCCTGCTGCCTCTGTAAAGCGTCCCTTGGCATCCACAGGGGCAAAAACCGGCAGCCCATACTTGACCCCTACGGCATAGTCCTCTAGCCCATGGCCCGGCGCTGTGTGCACGCAGCCAGAGCCCTGTTCCAATGTGACGTGATCAGCTAGAATCACAGGTGAAGTCTGGTCTCTGAAGGGATGTTTGTAAAGAACACCTTCTAGCTCCCTGCCCGACCAGCTCCCGATGATATCCGATTTCTGCAAACCTGCTGCTTCAGCAACTGCCGCCAGCCGTTCTTGGGCAAGCACCACTTTGCCAACCTCTGTATCTACCATCACATATGTTAGCTGCGGGTGCACAGCAACAGCTTCATTGGCAGGCAGAGTCCAGGGTGTAGTGGTCCAAATCAGCAAATAGGCTGGGTCCTGGTCTGGGATCACACCTTGGCCATCAACTATCGAGAATTTCACATAGATGGAATGAGAGCTGTGGTCTTTGTAATCCACTTCTGCTTCAGCCAGCGATGACTCGCAATCTGCACACCAGTAAACGGGTTTCAAACCTTTGTAGATATAGCCTTTGTTCATCATGGCACCAAAGATTTCGATCTGTTTGGCTTCATACTCCGGTCGCGCGGTGATGTATGGATCTTCCCATTCACCCCAGATACCCAGACGTTTAAATTCTTTCCTTTGCACATCTAGCCACTGCATGGCAAAGTCCCGACAGCGTTGGCGAAACTCGACAGGGGATAGCGCATGGCGGTCAACTTCTAGTGATCGAATCATAGCATACTCAATGGGCAGCCCATGGACATCCCAACCTGGAACATAGGGGCAGTCGAACCCAGCCATGGATCTAGAACGAATCACTATATCCTTCAACACTTTGTTGACAGCAGTGCCTAGATGAATATGGCCATTGGCGTATGGGGGTCCATCATGCAAAATAAACTTAGGCTCACCCTGGCGCTGCTTGCGCAGTTGGCAATAGGCATCCTGTTTTTCCCACTGCTTCTGTATCTCTGGTTCCCTCCGGGGCAAATTGCCCCGCATGGGGAATTTCGTTTTAGGTAGTTGAACGGTTTCCTGGTAATTCATGTAAAAGAACCTCCTTCGGCCAGAAATTCACATCACTGGTATAATACAAAAAGCCCCTCATCCAAAGGGACGAGAGGACCCGTGGTACCACCCCATTTGGCCCAGGCCGCTTAGCGCGCCTGCGCCCACTTTGCTATGGCTGTAACGGGCACTCCCGGCCCAGGTTATTTGGCATGGATTTAGCCGTTCACCGGGCAGCTCCGGGGTGATCTTCGGCCAAGCCCGTGGGACCGGGCTCACACCTGCCCCGGCTCGCTAGACCCACTAATAGCCTCCTACTTTCCCCTTCATTGCTTTTCTATGAAAAGACCACTGAAAGTGGCCTAGGTTGAGTATATTATACGGCAATCTTCCCACCACGTCAATGATGACCGGCGCCAAAGCCCATCACCGGATTCAGGCCTCCATATCTTCCAACAGACCTGGGTCACTGGCATCTTCGGCGGATTGGGGGTTTTCAACAGAACCTGTCCCCTCAACATCTATATCATCCCTAGCAAGTTGCTTGACTTCCTCCAAGAGCTGCCTTAACTGCATTTCCAGCTGACGTCGCACCCGACTGCGAAACTCCAGTGCCTCCTGAGCCTGCTCAATTTCGTCAGCTACCTGCCGACGGGCACTAGTAAGGATATGCTCTGCTTCCAGCCTCGCCTCATCGACTATCCGGCGTGCCATTAGCTCAGCATTATCTTTAATCTCAGTGGATGACCGCTTCACATATGCAAGGGTTTCTTGCAGTGTATCCTCCACATCGGTGTAACGATTGGCTTGCTTCTTGAGCTCCTCGATCCTGTCATTGAGCTCCTGGTTCTGATGGTATAGAGTCTCATATTCAGAGACTAGTTTGGAGAGAAAATCGTCTACCTGCTCTTTACTATAGCCCCGAAAAACCTGCTTAAAATCCATTTCATGGATATCGATCGGCCGTAACATGGAATCGCCCCCCTAGATGTATCGCTTCAGTAACAGACTTATACGACCTTTGCGAGTCAAACCCAGCTGCTCGGCTACCTCCACTCTCCCTCGGCCCCGGATGGATAGCACATCATGAATCCGAATTCCATGGGCGGGGCTATCCACTGATTTCCAGTTGACCTTTACCTTACCGGCCTTGATCTCCCTGAGCATTTGACTGCGGGATGTACCAAAACCAGCACTGGCCACTGCATCGAGCCGCAAGGAGGCGACTGTAGCCCTAAGCTCTTTCACTTGCTGGGGCACAGTTTCTAGCTGTTCTAGTTCCATTTCCCTCACTAGAACCGGTGTTTTCTGTACTGCTTGGAGACTGCTGGTCACCGCCGACACAATCTCCGGTGCCAAAATCACTTGGGCACCTCCACCGGTGAGTAGGATATCCCCTACTTTTTCTCGCCTAATACCACACCCTAGGACGGCACCTAGAAAATCGCGATGGGTAACTTCCGAGAATTCCGTAGTACCCTCAATATTGATCGCGGCTAGAGGTATCTCCACCCTCTCCTGGGGGTAGTAATCCGGGAAAACCGCCAAGCGTTGCCTTTCAGCACCACGATATCCGCCATCCAATTGATAAGCCAAACAACCAGTTCCCCGCACAATGCCCGCGGCTATCTCTTGCCCTCGCGGATCGAGGAAATCAGAATAGGCAGGTCGGTTCCCCTCATATGCCTGGGACGCTATGTCAAGGATGCGGATACCTAGCTCTTGTTCGGGGCCTTCTAAGTGCCCTACAAACCTAGATTTATCAAATATTAGCAATCAAGTTCACTTCCTAAAGTATATATAATGCCCGCAAAATGGCGCCCCGAATAAATTCCAACACTACGTAAACCAGAATAGGCGACAAATCGAATCCACCCAGCGGTGGTAGCATCCGACGGAATGGTGCTAAAACGGGTTCTGTCCCGCCATAGATGAACTTAACCACAGGGTGATAGTAATCAATCTTAGGTATCCAAGTCATGATGACGCGGGCCAGGATCATCCAGCGGTATAGACCAATACCTAGATCAACGAAATACACAAGCCATCTCAAGGATTTCCCCCCTCGGGTTTACTTTTCTGTAATGCTTGGGAGCGCGCCGCCGCGGCCAAAACTGCTTCAATAACCACACTGCGCAACTTTCCAGCCTCCAACTCCCTTAAGGCGGCGGCAGTAGTTCCTGCCGGGGAGGTGACCATGTTTTTCAGTACCGCCGGATGTTTACCTGTCTCTGCCACCATTTGAGTAGCCCCGAGGATGGTCTGAACTGCCAATTCTGCAGCCACTTGGTAGCTTAGCCCAGCGGTAACGCCTCCATCGATTAGGGCTTCCAGGAAAACATAGATGTATGCCGGCCCACTACCAGAAACCGCGGTCACGGCATCCAACTGCTGTTCCGGCAACACCCAGACTTTTCCAGTCACAGCGAAAAGATCTTGCGCTGTCCGCAGCTGGGCTGGGCTCACATGGGCGTTGGGGCTACAGACAACAGCCCCCTGACCAATGAGACAGGGGGTATTGGGCATGACACGCACAATGGACTGTTGGGGACTAGTCCAAAAGGCGAGATTTGCCAGCGATACACCTGCGGCAAGCGAGATCAGCAGATGATCGGGTGAAAGACCAGGACTCAAATCCGCCAGCACTTGCTCCATATCTTGAGGTTTCACTGCAATGATTATGGTGTCTACAGCTCCAGGTATGGCCTGCACTTCTAGCCAACCTAGACCTAGCTCTTGGGCTAAAGTCGCCACATGCTCCTGCCTCTTATCTGCCAAGACTATGGTGCCGCAAGACATGCTCCCGGGCAGGTTCCTTGAAGCAGAAATACGGCGGGCAATGGCGCCACCCATGGCCCCCACACCGATGATACCCAGACCTTGCACCAAGTCAAGCCTCCTCCGCCCACCACTACACCAATTAGACATGGGTAACGTTGCCTGTTACCCAGGACATCTTCTTTTCCCTCAAATCGATGGCGGGATCCACCTCCACTAGGATATGGGCCGGAGCAAACAGAAAGACCCCTTCAGCGATCCGCCGGATACTGCCATCCAGAGCATATGCAGTACCGCTCATAAAATCCACAATGCGCTTAGCTAGATCCCGATCAATCTCATCGAGACAGGTGATGACAGCTCGTCCGTTCTTTAGGTAATTGGCCACATCCTCCACCGCGTCATAGCTAGAAGGAGCTACAACCATGACTCGCGTCTGGCTCTGCCTACTAATACTTACCAGTTGGCCTCTGCGCCTACCCGTGGCCACTTCCTCCAACAGAGGTGGCTCTTCATTGTCGTGAGATGTGTCTTCCAACTCCATCTCAGTTTGCTCCTCAAACCCCATAAAGGACAACATTTTATCCATAAACTTCACAGCCATTATGTACCTCCCTCCTCTAGCACCAGGCCATAACACCTATGGTGCTGCTACCCAAAGCTATCCTTGAAAATCGCACTGCCGATACGCAAAAGGTTGGCACCTTCCTCTACAGCGACTTCAAAATCGTTTGTCATTCCCATAGAAAGGTATTTCACTGTAAACCTAGGAAATCCTTTATCAGTCAGCTTTTCCCCCAGAATCCGCAGGCGCCTAAAGCATGGTCGAGTATTTTCCGGGTTCTGCTCATGGGGAGCCATGGTCATCAAGCCCCGAACAAACACCCTGGAGTATGGAGCCGCCTGTTCCAACAGTGTAGGGACTGCCTCTGGTGCCAGTCCGAATTTGGTGGCTTCACCACTAACATTAACCTGTAGCAGTACTCCGATCTCGTCAAGACCAAGCAAGGCAGCCCGACTATCCAATTCTCTGATCAGCCGCAGACTGTCAACGGAGTGCACTAACTTCACAAACTGCAGACAGTGCCGTACCTTATTTGTCTGGAGATGGCCTATGAAATGCCATTCTACCTCGTCTCGCCACGGGGCAACCTCGTATTTCGGTAAAGCCTCTTGAATCCGATTCTCTCCCACTGCTGTTACACCAGCACCAATAAGGGGCGTGATCTTGTCTATGTCGACTCCTTTGGTAACAGCAACCACTTGTATGTCTTCCGCCGAACGACCAACACCATGGGCAGCTCGGCCAATTCTCTCTTGCACTTGCTGCCAGTTGGCCAATACATCCACCACTAACTGCCAACTCCTTCACTTCAAAAGATCCATTCTAGCTTTATGTCACTGGTTCCTTCCATTGCTGTTGACTTTCCTCCACCGCAAGGCCCTGGGGATGAGCCACGGGCGCGTAACTACTTGATCATCAGATACAAGACCCGATACAACTACCTTGGCTCCCACTTGATCTAGGATAGAGACAACTCGTAGGTGCATATCCCCTTGATGGATCACCCAAACAGCCGGTTGCATGCTGCTAGATACGATAGCGGTCTTAGGCACGATGTGCCCCTTTGGACCCTCTATTCTAATATCGGCTCTCATGGTCTCTATATCTAGCCAAGTCTCGGGAAACCTATTTAGATATATAGAAAGAGCCTGACCGTCATCCAAATAGCCCGTGGCTTCAAGCCACGGGGAGGCGGTTGCTTTATCCCTACTCTCTGCCACTAGAACTCGAGCACCCTCAGCAGGCGTGGGACCAAAAGGAGAGCTCTCCAGCTTCAAACATATAACACTAGACCGAACAATGCCCATAACCACCGCTTCCGCCTCCATCTGATCACCATCTTTCCTTCGGAAGCGACTGCCGCCAATCCTCGGTGGCAAATTGGCCAAATGCAAGCTTACCAAACCTCCACAGGGTGCATAGACCAGCTGCGGTCCGGTTAAGGGTCCCACGATTTCAGCTAGAACACTCCCAGAAGCTACCCATTGCCCATGCTGAGCCAGCAATGTCACAGACCCCGAGGCTGGTGCCAAAACCTTCTCTACTTCGGGCACCACCCATACCTCGCCCTGCCAATCTCTAGATAAGCTGACAGGCTCCCCGACGCTTACGGTGAAGAACGCACCGAGCATGGGCCAAAAAACCCATGGCAGAGCTAGGGCCCCACCCATCAAAATGAGGCAAATCCATCTGAGTATGCCCTGCACTAACTGCCGATCGGGGAACATAGCGGCCTAGATCCTTTCTGTAGCCTTCTATTGGTCAAAAACCCCACCGGTAAGTCGGCGGGGTCCCCTGGCATTTGCAGCTCTCAACCTCCCAGATACGCTGTTCGTACCTTCGCATTGGCAGCAACCTCCGCAGCCGGACCAGATAAGACGATGCGGCCTGTTTCCATAACATAGGCGGAATGGGCTACGGATAGAGCCATATGGGCATTTTGTTCTACTAGGAGGATGGTCACTCCGGTGGAGTTTATCTCCTGCACAATCTCAAAGATCTCCTTTACCAAAAGTGGGGCTAGCCCCATGGATGGCTCATCCAAAAGGAGCAATTTCGGATGGGACATAAGTCCTCGACCGATGGCCAGCATCTGCTGTTCCCCTCCACTGAGTGTACCCGCCATTTGCTGACGCCGCTCCAGCAAACGAGGAAATAACTGATACACCCATTCCAAATCGGCTCTGATGCCCGCCATCTCTCTTCTGTGATATGCACCTAAAGCTAGATTCTCCGCCACAGACATATCGGCAAAAACTCGCCGTCCTTCGGGAACCTGGGACAGGCCCTGCTTCACAATACTATGGGCTGCCACTGTGGATATCTCCTGCCCATTGTAGTGTATGCTACCATTGCGACCCCGGAGCAATCCAGAAATAGCTTTGAGAGTAGTGGTCTTGCCAGCTCCATTGGCGCCAACAAGAGTCACAATCTCCCCTTCCCGCACCTGGAAACAGACGTTCTTCAAAGCATGAATGCCACCATAGAAGACATCGAGTTGCTCAACCTTCAGCATCCATTAACGCCTCCTCTCCCAGGTATGCCTCGACAACCGCTGGGTTGCTCTGAATCTCAGCGGGAGTGCCTTCAGCAATGGTAATGCCGTAATCCAAGACTAGAATCCGCTCACAAAGCCCCATGACCAAACGCATATCATGTTCAATGAGAAACACTGTAAGCTTGAACTCGTCTTTTACCCACTTGATTAACTGGGTCAATTCCTGGGTCTCATGGGGATTCATGCCAGCGGCCGGCTCGTCTAGTAAAAGTATCTGGGGGTTGGTAGCTAGCGCCCGGGCGATCTCCAGTCGCCTCTGCTCCCCATAGGGCAGACTACTGGCTATCTCATCCCGATGATCATAGAGACTGAATATCTCAAGCAGTTCCGTTGCCTTGTCTGTGATCATCTGCTCTTCTCTGCCGAACCTACGCAAACGCAAGATAGCACTGGGTAAACCATAATTGACCTGGTAATGAAAGGCTATGCGGATGTTGTCAAAAACAGTGAGTTCCTTAAACAGCCTTATGTTTTGAAAGGTACGGGCCATGCCAAGCTGGGTGATCTGGTAGGGCCGCAGACCGTCTGCCCGCTTGCCCAATACATGGATCTCTCCACTGGTAGGCATATACATACCGGTAAGACAGTTAAAAACTGTAGTTTTGCCCGCACCATTAGGCCCAATGAGCCCTACTATGCCATTGTTTTCTAGGGTCAAGCTAAACTGATCAACAGCCGTCAAGCCCCCAAATTGCATGGTTAGATTGCGGACTTCCAGTAGAGTCATCGGCCTTCACCCCCGTTGCCCCTAACTACCTGGCCTTTAGACATTTGCGATGGCTTAGTTTTGCTAGATTCCCTACCCAGGAGATCACTCAATTCCCTTGTACCAAATAACCCCTGGGGCCTAACTAACATCAATCCAATGAGCAGCAAAGCGTAGACTACCATTCTGTATTGAGCTATACCCCGCAACGCCTCAGGCAAAATAGTCAACGCACCTGCCGCCACAATGGAGCCAGTAATACTGCCCAGACCACCAAACACCACCATTACCAGGATCTCGATAGATCTTTGAAAAGTGAAAGAACGGGGATCGATGAACATCTGATGATGGGCAAAAAGCCCGCCGGCAATACCGGCAAAAGCCGCCCCAACGCTGAAAGCCAACACCTTATAGCGAGTCGTATCGATACCCATGGCTTCGGCTGCGATCTCGTCTTCCCGGATGGCCACGAAGGCTCGACCATGAGATGATCTGATCATATTGACAAAAATTATCACTGTGAGGATGGCTACCAGTTCAGCGGAGAAAAACGATGTCTTAGGAGCAATGCCTCCCAATCCCCGGGGCCCGCCTGTGATTTTGAGATTTAGGATCACGACCCTGACTATCTCTCCAAAACCCAAAGTCGCAATCGCTAGGTAATCCCCCCGCAAGCGCAATGTTGGCAGCCCAATCAGAAGACCAATCAAGGCTGACACAATGCCAGCAACAAGCAAGACTATTGTAAACGGCCAGCCCGTATAGATGGTAAGGAGAGCTGATGTGTAGGCTCCCACAGCCATAAACCCTGCATGACCCAATGAGAACTGACCAGTGAAACCATTGATTAGATTCAGGCTGACTGCCAAGATCACATTGATCCATACAACGACTAAGATACCGGTGAAATAAAAATCTATCGCACCAGTGTACACCCCAAAATTCATCAAAACTAGGCCGATTACCGCCAGAACAGTGGCCACCCGAGCCGCGTTCTTCATTAGTTACACCTTCTCTCGTACATGCCGACCAAGGATGCCCGCGGGCCGAAGTAACAGTATGATGATTAGTATAGCGAAAGCCACGGCATCTTTCCACGTTGATTCAGTCAGAGCCACCACCATGACCTCTGCAATCCCCATGACCAGCCCACCCAACATAGCACCAGGGATAATCCCTATACCACCCAATACCGCGGCCACAAACGCCTTCAGCCCCGGCATAACTCCCATCATGGGATCAATCCTGTTATAGTAAACTCCTACCAGCACCCCAGCAGCAGCTGCCAGAGCCGATCCCAGGGCGAAAGTAAAAGATATGACCCTATCAACATCGATACCCATCAAGCGGGCTGCATCATCATCCAAGGCCACAGCCCTCATGGCTCTGCCAATGCGGGTATAATGCACAATATAATGAAGTACAATCATCAACAACACCGAAACAGCCAGAATAATCAGCTGCCGGTTGTCGAGATATACACCCCAGATCTCATAGCTCCTAAAGGGAAAAACATCTGGAAAGGACCGGGGATCCGGTTTCCAAATCAAGAGCGCCAGATTCTGAATGAGCATTGATACCCCTATGGCCGTGATTAACGCGGCGATCCGAGTGGAATTCCGCAGAGGCCGATAGGCCAGCCGCTCAATGATGACTCCCACCAATGCTGCAACCGCCATGGCGACCAATAAGGCCGGCAAAAAAGGTAACTGGAAAATCTTGATCGCGAAAAAGCCGATGAAAGCACCGATCATGTAAATGTCACCATGAGCGAAATTAATCAATTTGATGATACCATATACCATGGTATACCCTAAAGCAATCAATGCATAGATGCTGCCTAAAGAGATACCATTGACTAGCTGTTGAATTATTTCCTGGATTACCGTAGCCAAATGTTCACCTTCCCCCCACAGATCCCATGCACCCTAGAAACAGCACAATGGTAGTAGGCCACAGGCCCCCTACCCGTTAAAAGGCCACACTTATACAAACCATATATAAGACCATACTAAAAAAGTGGGCTCTTGTCCAGCTAAAAGCCATGGACGGCCGGTAAGAGCCGCCCATGACATTGCTTCACTGGCTTTGACGCGCTGCTGCTAAAGTTAGTTAGGGCTCAACCCTCTCCACGAACTCATAGCCGTCTTCAACAACCTTCAGAATAACCGCGCTCTTTACAGGGTTGCGGTTTTCGTCTAGGGTCAGTGTACCAGTAACTGCTTTCAGGTCCTTTGTGTCAGCCATGGCGTCACGAATAGCTTTCCGGGCGGTGGCTACGTTCTTGGACAAAGCTCCTTCACCGGCTCTTTGTATAGCATCAAACAAGATTAGAGCTGCATCATACCCCAGGGCAGCAAAACCATCGGGATCTTCGTTATACTTAGCCCGGTAATTTGCCACAAAGTTCTGGGAAACCTCATCATCTGTTTCCTTGGAGTAGTGATTGGTGAAGTAGCTACCCCTAATGGCTTCGCCCCCGATTTCAATAAGTTTGGGCGAGTCAAATCCATCGGGGCCCAGGATCGGCTGGTCCATACCAAGCTGTCGCATCTGGCGAGCAATTAGGCCCGCTTCTGTATAGTAACCCGGTACATAGACGGCTTCTGGGTTCCGGGCGCGGATCTTGGTCAGCTGAGCTTTGAAATCTTGATCACCTTCACTATAGGATTCCGCTGCTACTACCTTGCCACCGAGTTTCCCAAAAGTCTCGGTAAAAACCTCCGTGAGCCCCACGCTATAGTCGTTGGTCTGAGCCGTCAAGATGGCAACTTCCCGTAGCCCTAGGCTGTTGTAGGCGAAATTGCCCATAATCACAGCCTGGACTGGATCGATCAAGCAGGACCGGAAGATGTAATCACCCTCCTGGGTAACTTTCTCCGCTGTGGAGGTAGGCGTAATCATGGGTACTTTCATCATCTGGGCTACCTGAGAGCCGACTATACTGTTGGCAGTTACAACCGCGCCAATGATGGCATGTACCTGATCCCGGGAGGTCAATTTCCTGAAAGCGTTATTGGTCTCTATGGCATCAGCTTTGTTATCTTCGATAATAAGTTCAATTTGCTGGCCCAAGATGCCCCCAGCGGCATTGACTTCTTCCACTGCCAAGACCACTGCGTTGAGTACAGACAAGCCGTAGGTGGCCACCGGACCAGTGCTAGGTCCTACTGCCCCCACCTTAAAACTCCCGGCTGCTCCCACACCTACCGTTCCCGCCAGCACCATGGTCATTGCCAAAAGAGCTGACAGCATGCGCTTCTTAGACATCCAAAATCCCTCTCCCTCTGCTCCCAAGGGGTGCCTGTTCTTACAGTTCATCCCCGGATAGCACGATATTTACTGCCGATTATAGCTTAGTAAACGCCACGTGTCAAGCGTTTTGTGACGCTTTCCACACTTTTAGCGCAAGAAATGTGGCAAAATCAACACGATCAGTCCCATGAGCCATGTGTAGTAGGAGAACACCCGCAGGGAGTGATGCTTAACTAGTTGAAGTAGTCCCTGAATGGCCAGAAAACCGGTAAGGGCAGCTGTCACCGTTCCCGCGACCAAAGGGGCCCACGTACCGCCAGCTACAGCTGCCAAAACACCTCTAGCCTCGAGCACTACTGCACCGGCAATGGTGGGCAATGACAAGAGAAAAGAAAAACGAGCAGCGTCTTCCCGGCTAAGACCCCGGACTAAGCCTGCACTGATGGTAGTCCCTGATCGAGAGATCCCAGGTGCCAAAGCCATCACCTGCCAAATGCCTATTTGCACGGCATCTCGAGGTTGCATTCTATCCAAATCTTTCCCGTGATTGGCTTTACTTTCTGCCCACCAAAGCAGGCTACCGGTAATCAGCAATGCAACGCCGACAAAGGTTACGGAACCAAACAGCCCTTCGATAAGATCCTTGGCCAACAGCCCCACTACAGCAGCGGGTATAGTGGCTACTACCAGAAGCAATATCAATCTCCGACCTGATCGGATCTCATCACTATTCAAAGCCTGTGTTGCCGGCCTAAGTCCTCCCAGCATAAGGGCAATCTCTCCACGCAAGGCCACAACCACCGCGATCAAGGTCCCCAGATGTACCATAACATCAAAGGTTAGGTCCGGTTCCTGCAGACCAAAAAGCTGTCCCAGCAATACCAAATGGCCAGATGAGCTAACCGGCAAAAACTCTGTCAATCCTTGAAAAAAACCCAATATAGTTGCCTGCCAAATACTCAATTCCAACGGCGGTCAAATACCATGCCGCCTTCTCCCCTCTCCTTAGCAATTTGGGCATCTCTCCCATGCCTGCACCTGCGCTCACATGCATTACTGTCCAGATCTAGATACGTCGCCCAAACCCCACAACCCAAGATCCCTATTTTCCTACTCTGGTACCAGCTTTCTGACCCACCCAGCCAACTGACCGATGCAAGGCAACGCTATCATAGCCGTTACCACATTAAAGAAGGTGTGCCCGTTGGCAATCTGGTGCACCACATCGGCCGAACTAAGGCGTAATAGTGCTAGGTAGGATCCAAATAATGGGAGAAAAGCCAAGACACCAAGGGCATTGAAGAGCAGATCGGCCACGGCAGTCTGACGGGCCTCCCGCTCTGTGCCGATGCTGGCTATCAGTGTCGTCACCACTGTCCCGATGTTGCTGCCCAGCACGACTGCCATCCCGCCGGACAGGCCTACAAGACCCTCACCTGCTAAAGCCAGCACCAAACCGATGGTCGCACTACTGCTCTGAAACGTGGCAGTGAGCATCATCCCTGCTAGTATACCAGAGTACAGGCTTGTTTCCCACTGCAAAATCAGGTGGGTTACTGCTGGCACTTGGGCTAAGGGCCGCAGGGCCAGAGCCACGAGGTCAATTCCCCAAAGCAGTCCCCCAGCACCGGCGACAATTGCCCCGGCCCACCCCCAAGCATGGCGCTGATCCACAAAAAACATCACAGCGCCCATGCAGATGGCGAAGGGAGCCAGATCTCGCCATTGCAGTGAGATCAGCTGCCCGGTCAAAGTTGTTCCTATGTTGGCACCGAGGATGATCCCCAGTGCTTGCTCAAGATCTAGCAAACCAGCATCTACCAGACCCACCGCTGCTGCGGCTATCCCGCTACTGCTTTGGGTCAGAGCAGTCAGCAAAGCCCCTGTGCAAAGCCCTGCCACCGGATGATGGGTAAAACGCTCCAACGCCCACCGCAGTCGGGGACCTGAAAGTGCCCGGAGCCCGAGGGTCATGGTGCGGATTCCGGTGAGAAAAATCATCATACCTAAAAGAGCCCCCACAATCAGACGAATCATGCCATCGCCCCCTGCTGCCCATCCTATTCAGATCTAGGCACCAGCAGACCAATGAGAAGAGGACGGCCTAAGAGCATCGCCGTCCTCGGTTCCATCATCAGCACATAGACCCTTCGATGTGATTTCTACTGCTCTTGGGGCATCACGTCGATAATCAAACCAGGCTGTAGCTCTGGTCTGAGAAAATCGTTGGGCTCGGTACTAAGCACCTGCACGATTTTCCCCCGGGCAAATGCCATGGGTTCCACCAAAACCTGGCTACCTTGCCATTTCATCTGAAGCAATTCCTTAGGCTTTGCCTCCACGCCTTCCCAGATGAGTTCAGGAGGTATGATGGTCCACATCAATGGTCAACACTCCCCTGTTCAGATACAAACTCCTGAAACGGCAGTGCCTCTTGGGGCATTGGTGGCCACAGCGGATCAATGGACTCCCGAGGGCGGGCACCCTGACCCTGGGTTGGCATCAGTTGTTCTAGCTTGGCTACGGCCTTATGCAAACCCCCTACTTCATCGATAAGACCCGCATCTACCGCATCTTTGCCAATCAGAACTGTGCCTATATCCCGCATCAGATCTCCAGTACGGAACATCAGCTCCCGTAACCGTTCTTGGGAAATTCCGCTATTTGCGGTGATAAATCTGACTACTCGATCCTGCATCTTGTCCAGATATTCGTAAGTCTGTGGCACACCTACCACTAGGCCGGTGAGCCTTATGGGGTGGATGGTAATAGTAGCAGAATCAGCTATGAAGCTATAGCTGGCGGCAACAGCAATGGGTGCTCCGATGGAGTGACCGCCTCCCAACACCAAAGACACACTGGGCTTAGACAAGCCCTTAATCATCTCGGCAATTGCCAAACCGGCCTCGATGTCACCACCGACTGTATTGAGAATAACTAAGACTCCGTGGATCTCTGGATTTTGCTCCACTGCCACTAGCTGGGGAATAATGTGTTCGTACTTAGTGGTCTTATTTCTCGGTGGTAACAGAATATGACCTTCCACCTGTCCCACAACGGAAATGCAGTGGATGCGGGACACTGTCGGAGACGGTACACTCATCTGCCCCAGCTGCTTAATGTTCTCCAGAGCCACTTTCTGACTCTCCACCTCGCCCTGATTGGGATCCTCGGGATCCATAGGTGGGTCCAGTGGCTCCTCACTTACCCATTCCGAGTCCCCTGCTTCATAATGTGGCAACTGCATGCCAGGCATGCCTGTGCCTCGTCTCGTAATGCCTAGCGGCTTGTCCACCTAGGTCATCCTTCCCGTTATACTGGCAGCCATCCAACCGGCTAGATCCCCCAGTCAGATCTCTTTATTAGTATAACTACCGTCAGGATGATTTATGATCAGACCTCCATGATAATGGGCATGATCATGGGACGCCGCTTTGTCTTTTGGTAAAGGAGCTGAGTCAAGCTATCCTTGACACTGCCCTTGAGTACTCCCCACTCCCTGACATTTTCGGCCTCGCAGAGCTGCAGTACTTTTCTAACAGCATCCCTTGCCTCATCTATTAGTTTTTCTGATTCCCGCATGTAAACGAAGCCTCGGGAGATGATGTCAGGTCCGGCAATGACAGCCCCTGATTGCTTGTCGATGGTGATCACCACGATAAGGATGCCATCCTGGGCCAACTGACGACGATCTCTCAATACGATGTTACCGACATCGCCCACACCTAGCCCGTCCACCAGAACCTGACCCGATGTTACCTTGCCAGCCTTATTCACCCGGTCGGGAGTGATCTCCAATACATCACCTATGTCACAGAGGAGAATTCGATCCCGGGAGATTCCCACATCTTCAGCTAGTTCGGCGTGACGCACTATCATGCGATATTCACCATGGATGGGCATGAAGTACTTTGGTCTGCACAGATTCAGGAGCAATTTCAGTTCTTCCTGACTGGCATGACCCGATACATGGACACCGGACACCGCTTGGTAGATTACTTTGGCCCCCTGTCGGAACAAGTGGTTGATGGTCTTACCCACCAGTTTCTCATTCCCTGGAATTGGCATAGCCGAAATAATCACAGTGTCACCCGGCACTATATCAATCCTCCGGTGCTCGGACATGGCCATCCGGGTCAACGCAGCCATGGGCTCCCCTTGGCTACCGGTGGTGATGATCACCACTTTCTCCGATGGATACCGCTCCAGCTCGGACACTTCCACCATGATCCCTGCAGGGATCTGCAAGTATCCTAGTTTGGCAGCAATACCTACGTTATTTACCATACTCCTGCCAATGACTGCTATCTTGCGTCCATATGTGGCTGCCGCATCGATGATCTGTTGTATGCGATGGATATTGGAAGCGAAGGTTGCCACCAGAACTCGCCCCTCGGCCTCTCCAAAGGCCTCATCAAAAGCCTTGCCCACAACCCGCTCAGATAGAGTATAACCGGGCCTTTCGGCATTAGTGCTATCAGACATTAACAGCAATACACCTTTTTGGCCCAGTTCAGCAAACTTATGCAGATCCATCACTTGGCCATCAATGGGAGTCTGGTCCAGCTTGAAATCGCTACAATAGATGATCACGCCTAAGGGCGTGTGCACTGCCAAAGCTACAACATCAGCAATGCTGTGATTGACGTGAATAAATTCAACCTCGAAAGCGCCCGCCTTGACGCGACCGCCAGCTTTGATTTCCTTCAGATCCGCGACAGAAAGCAACCCGTGTTCCTCTAGTTTCCCTTGGAGCAGCCCCAGGGTCAAGCGGGTACCATAGATGGGGGCATTGAGCACCTGTAGCACATATGGGACTGCCCCTATGTGATCCTCGTGGCCATGGCTAAGAAATATACCTCTGATTCGCTCCTTGTTCTCTTTCAAATAGGTGATGTCGGGTATGACTAGATCAATGCCCGGCATATCATCTTCTGGGAACATGACACCAGCATCAATGACAATGATGTCGTTACCATATTCCAAAACCATCATGTTCTTTCCAATCTCTCCTAAGCCTCCCAAAGGTATTAGGGAGACTGCCTTACGTGCGTTTCCCAAACGCTAAACACCTCTACTTCCCAATTCCTAATCACTGTTCTCAAATTAGATGCATGTTCTCCAACGTTTTCTTGATGTGTGTAGCCTCTTCTTCTGTAGCCGGTACCAAAGGCAAGCGCACTTCCCCCACTGGGCTACCTACCATTTTCAAGGCCAACTTAACCGGTACCGGGTTTGTGGTGATAAACAACGCATTGACTAAAGGCAAGAGCTCTGCGTTGATCTGGGCTGCCACAGCCACTTTGCCCTGGCCAAAAGCTTCGATCATTTCTTTGATCCGCCGACCAACTAGATGTGATGCTACGCTGACGACGCCCACGCCCCCCACCGAAAGGATAGGCAGTGTGAGACTATCATCACCACTATAAACAGCAAATTCCTTGGGTAGCGAACGCCGCAATTTGGCTGCCTGCTCCAAATTACCGCTGGACTCCTTGACAGCAACAATGTTGCTGATCTCCGCTAGGCGGACCATAGTCTCGGGCAGAATATTGACCCCTGTACGGCTGGGGATGTTATAGATCATTACCGGCAGTGAGCTAGATTGGGCGACAGTACGGAAATGCTGGTATAAGCCTTCCTGTGAAGGCCTGTTATAATATGGAGCCACCAGCATGATCCCATCGACCCCTAACCGTTGTACAGCCTTAGTCAGTTCCACCGAGTGAGCCGTGTTATTTGAGCCGGTCCCGGCCAATACGGCAGCCTTCCCGCCCACCGCCTCCACAACTACCTGAATGAGTTTTAGTTTCTCTTCATCCGTAAGGGTGGGCGATTCGCCGGTTGTACCGCACACCACCAGGCCATCGGAGCCAGTTTTATATAATTTTTCTGCCAGAATGGCAGCCTTCTCATAATCCACACCTAATTCGCTGTTGAAAGGAGTTACCATTGCCGTAAGCAACCTGCCAAACTCCGCCATTAATATCACTCCCTCAGATTATCTGATGCGCCCAGTTCAAATTGACCGTGCAAAGCCTGAACAGCGGCCCCGACATCGGTTTCCCGCACTAGGCAGGAAATGTTGGCGTGGGAGTCAGTAGTCTGCAAAATCGTTACCTCGGCCCCCTGCAACGCGGCCACAACCCGTGCCATTACACCGGGCACTCCCCGCATCCCCGCCCCCACTGCTGAGACTTTGGCCACTTCTGGCTGGATGTGTACACTGACTGGGAAATTCCCCAACAATGCCCTAGTCTCATCTACCCAGCGCTTCTCCACTATAAAAGCTATCCTTTGCGGTGATACATAGATCATATCCAGGCTAATACCTGCCTGAGCTAGTCTTCGAAAGACCGTCAATGCTAAGTCCGTTTGGCTAAAAGTATCTGAAGTCTCCAGTTGGACCTGGACCATGCCGCACACATGGGCGATACCCGTCACAACTCTATCGCTTTTGATCTCTATGGGCCCATTGTGATTGTCTTGTACCATGGTGCCTAAGCTATTTGAGCCCGTTGCCCGTATCCGTAAAGGCATGTGGCCTTCCATAGCGATCTCCACTGCCCGAGGGGGAATCACTCTAGCACCTAGATGAGCCATTTCTACGATCTCTCGGTAGGTCACCGTATCTAGCCTCCGAGCATGGGGCTCCACCCGAGGATCTGCCGTCATCACACCATCAACATCAGTATATATCTCTACCATTTCTGCCCGTAGTGCTACTCCTAAAGCCACTGCGCTTGTATCTCCTGAACCCCGGCCTAATGTGGTGACTTCCCCCTCAACAGTCTGCCCTTGAAACCCTGCAACCACCGGAATGAATCCTGCTTGCAATGCCTTTGTGACTTTCTGTGGTTCTACTTCGACTATCCTAGCATTGCCATAGTTCCCATCAGTAATCATTCCGGCTTGGCCTCCCGTCAAGGCCATAGCCCGATAACCTGCGTGGGATAGCTCCTGTGCTAAAACGGTGGCGGCAATGATCTCGCCACAGGACATCAGCAAGTCTAGCTCCCGATGCTGCACCTCTCGGCCTCCCTGGCCAACGAGACGCAGAAGAGTATCGGTAGCATAGGGATCGCCAGCTCTACCCATGGCAGAGACCACAACCACACACTCGTGCCCCGCATCCTTCGCTTCTAGGATGTGACGCATTACATGACCGCGCCGGGCTGCAGTCCCCATCGACGAGCCTCCGAATTTCTGCACCAGTATACCCATACCTCGGCCCCTCTCTTTCGATACTAAAGGGAATCACCAATCCAGATCTTTTTCCCTAGGAGTATCATACTGCTGGAGCCTGGATTTTGTCACAGAAGCTTCCGTGCCAGCAGTTCCTCGGCTATTTGCACAGAGTTGAGGGCAGCTCCCTTGCGAATCTGATCTCCTACCCAAAGATTAAGTCCCGCAGGGACACTAAAATCCTTTCGGATCCTACCCACCCACACCAAATCACCATTGGTGGTCAAAAGCGGCATGGGATATTCCTGCTGGGCAGGGTTGTCATACAGTTTGATGCCCGGCGCATCTGCCAATATCTGACGGGCTTCAGCCACCGTCAGCTCTTGGTGTAATTCAACATTAATTGATTCAGAATGGCTCCTAAACACTGGAACCCGCACCGTAGTACAAGTAATCTGCAGGGCATCATCGTGCAGGATCTTCTGTGTTTCCCGCACCATTTTCCATTCCTCTTTGGTATAGTCACCCTCATCGAAAGCATCGATATGAGGGATTACGTTAAACAGCATCTGATACTGCTTAGTGGCGGACGCAGATGGAAAAGTCCGCGCGGTAATCGGTTGACCTTGTATATACTGCTCTACCTGATGGTGGAGATCGTCTATGGCTGCAGCTCCTATACCCGAGACTGCTTGGTAAGTGGAGACCACCACTCGCTTGATACCAGCACGGGCATGGAGGGGGGCTAAAGCCATGACGCCAATGGTGGTAGAGCAATTGGGATTAGCGATTAGCCCCTTGTGCCATGCCAAATCCTCGCCATTTACCTCAGGCACTACCAGAGGCACTTCTGGATCGAGGCGAAAAGCACTAGTATTGTCAATAACCACAGTTCCTTTATCTCGAGCAGCCCCGACAAACGCTTGACTTATTGACCCTCCTGCTGTGAAAAAGGCCAGATCAACATCGGTAAAGCTTTCCGAGGTTGCCTCTTCTACTACTAGTCTTTCCCCGTCTACTTCAATAACCCGCCCAGCACTACGGGCCGAAGCCAAAGGCTTAAGTGACTTAATGGGGAATTCACGTTCCCGTAAGATACCCATCAGTTCCTGACCCACAGCACCTGTTGCGCCCAGAACTGCAATGTTGTACTTCTTCAAGGCTCATCCCTACCCTTATGATCATCTATTTTTTCCACTCCAACAGCATAGGTTGCATCTGTTTGCCTTCCAAGGCTAGGCTAGCAGCCGACAATATCAAGGTCATGTCAGCTACCAGTGACCGGCTTTTCCCTATGGGATCATCTTGACCGAAAGGTACCATATAGACAAGCCTTCGATTGAGCAAAAGGCCTAGGTTCTTAGCATTATTGCTCAAGCCGTCATTGGTCGAGACTGCCACAAGTACTGGCCGTTCGTTGCGGAGCTGAGCTTTTGCTGCCATCAAAACAGATGTGTCTGTGATGCCCTTAGCCATCTTGGCTAAGGTATTGCCAGTGCATGGTGCAATGATCATGAGATCTAGCAACCGACGGGGTCCAATGGGCTCCGCGTCCACTATGGTAGCGATAATGGGCTGCCCACAGATATCCTCTATTTGATTCACAAAATCCTGAGCTTTGCCGAATCGCGTGTCTACTGTAGCAGCTGCCTCTGACATTATGGGATAGACAGTGGCACCTGCCTCAACAAACCGCTGTATCTCAGGGATCACCGCACCAAATGTGCAATAGGAACCGGTGATGCCGAAACCTATCTTCTTGCCATTTAGCTCCACACTTAGCACCTCTCACTCATTGGATTGGCACTAAGATCGGGCTGGTACATTGGTATTGGAGAGGGCTTTGAGAATCATCCCAGGCAAACAACGCCCCAAGATCTGACCGGCAGTAATCGGAGCCACCTTACCCGGCAGACCCAAAGCCAATATGGCCTTGATGCCCAGGTCAGCGGCGGCAGCATAGTCAACGCCTCCGGGAGCTGAGGCAATGTCCACAATCAGCGTACCCCGGGGTGTCTGCTGAAGAACCTCCCGAGTGAGCAGCAAAGTCGGTACACTGTTGAAGATAACATCAGCGCTCTTCACAGTCTCTCCCAGATCAGCTAGGCTAGCAGTATCTAGTCCCATTTCAGTGGCCCTGGCCAATTGGGCTGTATTTCTAGCAACAGCGCACACTCTCGCCCCCAGGCCATGAAGCATGCGGGCCAAGGTTAGCCCACACCTACCGATTCCCACCACAAGGGCGCGGGAGCCATGTAGAGTAATGGGCAACTCTTCCATGGCTATCTGGATAGCGCCCTCGGCAGTAGGGATAGAGTTTAGAATCGCTATCTCATCATTTTCCGCTGTTTCGATGAGTTGGAGCCTATGGCGCTCTGCTAGTTCCTTGATAATGGGTCGGGCCATACCAATGAATAAGGGCGTTCCTGGTGGGAATCCTTGCAGAAACCCATCGTCCATGCGAATAGTTACATCTTTATCCGGCACTGCCCTGATTTGGCCGGATTGGTCTGTATGGCTCATCGGAGCAATAATCGCGTTCACTTCCGGCAGAGCATCCGGAACATTCCCTAAACTCTCCGTCCTAATCACACTGGGATACCCGGCGTAGGACAAGTGGCCAACGGTGTAGATCTGACCTCCCAGGCCTGCTAGGCACCGGACCATCTCGATCTCCCGCTGGTCGCCCCCCAGCACGAGAATACGAATCCCCTGCAAGGTTGCCTGCAACTTGGGTTCCCCTCCTCAAAGCTCTCCATCCTCCAGCCTTCCTAGTACATAGTAGTATATGACCAGAGGCGATGGGTGGTGCGATGCCCAAGTCACAAGGTCTGCTTCTCCATGCAGCGACTCATCATGTTCAAAATAGCAGCTTATCCAAGCCGTACATAAGTCCTGTAATCTTTCCGATCTCCCGAATACCCATGAGCACCCCGGGC
>DAIQRD010000164.1:0-3572 GCA_036786445.1 Bacillota bacterium | reverse complement strand
CATCTGATCCCAATGATAAAGCCCGGTGTAGGGTTCATCTAAGAAAATACACCAGACAAGATCCCAGTAGTCTTTGATGTTTTGGTAATATGGGTCATACCCTACCTGAACAAAGGCTTCCACTGCCTCTTTGCTTAGATAGTCAATCATCCGTGAGGTAGTAGAACGGGCCGAGGCGAGGATCAACAGATGGGTTGCGGGATCAGCTAATCCACCTTCCACCCGGAAAGAACACATCTCGGGTGTAGCCTCGCTGATAGTCGTGATGCTCTTGACATCATTGACAGTAGAGGGCTTGATCCCATCTTCGGTTCTCACGTAGGTAAAAGCCCCTAGAACTTGCCACTCACTCCAATGACAGACTCCATTTTCATAAATCCAAGGTAGTCCTTCCTTATGGCCTTCAGTGAGTATGTTGCTAATCCCGGTAAGCATCGGAATCTCTGTCACCTTGCCACTAACGATGGGCACTTCCACCCAGAAGACCTGTGCCTCCCGAAACTTATCGTTAACCGCTACTGTTCGACCACCACAATGGCCAGTGATCCAGTTATAATCATCATAGATACCGACATGCATTCCTAGTTCTCGGGCGATCTCTAGAGCAGCCCTGTAATCCTCGAAGTATTCCTCTGATAGGTACTTCTCGATAGGATATCCTAATCGAGGCTGGATCAAGAAACTCTTAATACCTACGTCCAGCATCTCCCTTAGTCGTTCCCGAAAAGTAGTTCTATCTACCTCCCGGCTCCAAAACCAGTAGACTGATGGCCTAAAATCATCGGGGGGATCTTGGAAAAGCTTCTCCGAACGGGGCCAGTTACGAAAAGTAGGGTACTTGGCTGGTCGCATTAGATAAGTATCATACGTTTTGCTTGCCACGCTATGCCCTCCTGTCATTTCTATGTTATCTCTAGCATTACTTGATTACCGCACCACAATGCATCACCATGATGTAGGACTGAAGAACCCACAGAAAACTGACATTGCCTGGCAACGTTTCCATGCATGATCATAGATTCTCCATAGAACTGGTAAGTCCTCGGTCGATGTCAGAAATTTCCTCCAGAAAAACCCTATACTGACTCTCTCAGAATCACCTTGGTAGGCAACCGATACCGCTGTGGCTTAGCTGAATCCTCGCCTTTGAGCCTCCGCAACAGAAGCTCTGCCGCATGCTTTCCTACTTCAAAGGAGGGCTGGCTCACTACGGATAGAGGTGGGTCGGTTATCAAGAACCAATCACTATCATCAAAACAAATCAGGGCCAGTTCTTCGGGAATCCGGATTTCCCGGTCTCGTAGAAACTGCATGGCACCAATAGCCATTGCGTTGTTGCCAATGAACAGTGCGGTCATATCGGTTGCCTCCACAAGTTCCTGTGTCAACTGATACCCGCTACCGGGACGTGAGTCTCCCCATCGAACCAAGGCTGGGTCAAAGCCTATTCCCATATTTGCTAAGGCCTTCTCATAGCCAGCTAAGCGCTCTTCTGTACTGGTGAGACCCTCTAATCCCAAGATGACACCGATCTGTCTGTGGCCCCGTTCAAACAGAGCTTTCATCGCTTCACAGGTACCACCGATATTATCTACTAGTACCCGGTCTCCCTTAGCATAACCATTGGGTTCTCGGTCAACAAACACAGTGGGCCAGTCTTTCAAAGCGGCCTCCAAAAAGGCATGATCGTGACCAGTTGTGGCCATGATCAAGCCATCAACGAGCTGAGCTTTGAGGATCCGGAGCTGCTCCTTCTCTACGTCTACATCATCATCGGAGTTGCTGACTAAGAGGGTATAGCGGTTGGCCCTCAACACATCTTCTACGCCTTTGATCAATGTCATGAAGAAATGGTTGGCTACGTCGGGCACTATCAGGCCAACGATATTGGATCTCTGGCTACGTAAGCTGCGAGCTGCCAGGTTTGGATAATAATCTAACTCACGCATGGCCTGTAAAACCCTGGCCCGAGTCTCCTCACTGACAAATCGAGTGCGATTGATCACATGGGAGACTGTAGCCGTGGATACCTCTGCTCTTTGCGCTACGTCTTTCATACTGGCAGTCATGTAACTCCCCCTCCAAGCACAGGATATACTTTCGTGAGGCTCTCGGGCATTGCCTTAAGTCACAATGCCCGGAGTCCTATCTTGTTCAGCTACCAACCAGCTGGACAGTTCTCTTCGTGCGAGCGGCCTCTGCCACAGCACCAATCACCCGCATGTTCCGATAGCCATCCTCCGGATCTATGGGGAGTACCTTACATTCAGCCACCGCCTGGGAGAACGCGGCTATCTCCAACTGATAGGTTGAAGCAGCCGGTATGACTTCCTTCGTAAAACTAGAGGTGTCACTGAAGCCTAATGTAGGTCCGATAGTAAGCACAGTGGGCTTTGTATCTGCGATAAAGGGCTGGTCTATGAGAATGACTCCCTTGGTTCCCACAATTTCAATGGATTGCCGTGCAGTCATGGAGAAACTGGCATCAATCAAAGCCATCTTTCGCCCCGGGAAAGCCAGTATTCCCAAATAGGATGTATCAATATGCTCATCATGCCGCTCATAGGCAGAGACACTAATGGGCTCTTCTCCGAACAGTGTCCGCACTCCATGGATGCAGTAACAGCCAACATCCATAAGGCTGCCCCCTCCTAGAGCCTTGCTATAGCGAATATCATTGCGATTATCCAGTATATAACTAAAGGCCGCCTTGATCAGCATGGGCTCACCGATACGATCCTGGGCCAGAAGCTCTCGCACTCGATCATATTGAGGGCTGAACTGGTACATAAAGCCCTCCATCAGAAGAACCCCTGCTTGCCGACAGGTATCGATCATGAGCCGGGCTTCTTCAGCACTACAAGCCAGAGGTTTCTCGCACAATACGTGCTTCTTAGCTTGAGCCGCCTTGATCGTCCACTCACAGTGGAGGCTGTTCGGCAATGGTATATAGACAGCATCAATAGCGGGGTCATCCAGCAAGGCGGCATAGCTGGTATAAACCTTGGTATCAGCTAGTTCCTGACCTGACTGCTGACGCATCTTTTCTAGCCACTCTGCAGCCTTATCACCGCTGCGACTAGCTAGGCCAGCAAGACGGGCCCCAGGTGTAGCCAAAATGGCTGGGGCAACCTTATCTAGAGCGATCTGGGCTGTACCCAATATTCCCCATGATACCATGCTCTCACTCCTATCTTAATGTGCAGGTAATGAAGGGTCAACCATCCTAGAGCCTATACAGGGCCGGAATCTCGCCACTCATATTGAAGCCACCGTCAACATCGATAACTTGACCAGTGACATAGGAGGCAGCCTCCGTGCATAGAAAGACCACCACAGATGCGATCCAATCTGGTTCACCGATGGTGCCCTGGGGAATCATCTCTTCAAAAGCCTCTTTTACCTTTCCCGTAAAATATCCTTCAGTCAAGGGTGTGCGAATGTGCCCCGGGGATACTGCGTTGACATTGATTCCGTACTCCACCAAATCCAAGGCCCATACCCTGGTTAGGGCTGCAACTGCTGCCTTTGCTGCTGTATAGGCTCCATGGAAGCGCCGAGGCCGGTTGGCC